>URGQ01000005.1 GCA_900547385.1 uncultured Oscillospiraceae bacterium
AAATCGCTTTTGGGCACTTTTGGCGATTCAAAAGTGCCACCCCGGCGGTAGCCGTACAATTTATGCCTTTGCAAAAGGCTCCACGGCGCCGACAGGCGAGATGAAACTTGGTATAAAAGGGGTCGCGGCGGTTGGGGGGCGGGACTATGTTTTTCCGAGGAAGATCTCCCGCCGAAGGCGGACCAACGAGCATTGCCGCCGAAGACCGGTTACCCGGTGCTGCGGCGGTGGGAACAGCGTGTGATTTTTTAGCTGGCGGTGGGTCCTTAATTAAAGCGGCTCATGGCTTCCTCCGGCTTGCCCTGCATGATGAGGGTGCAGGCTTCGGCGGTATTTTGCAGCAGGGGATACAGGGCTTTGCCCTCCGCTTCGGTAAACTGTCCCAGCACCCAATCGGCCAGGTCATATTCCGGGTTCGGTTTGGCCCCCACGCCAAATTTAATGCGGGGGAAATTATCGCTGCCCAGCTTGAGGATGATATCCTTGAGGCCATTGTGGCCGCCGGCGGAGCCTTTGGTGCGGATGCGCATTTTGCCCACCGGCAGGCTGATATCGTCCGAAAGGACAATAAGCCGCTCCGGGGGGAGCTTATAGAACCGCATGGCCTCCTGTACGGCTTGCCCGGAAAGATTCATGTAGGTGGCGGGCTTCATCAGCAGGATATGCCGGCCATCCAGCATGGCCTCACCGGTCATGGCATGGAAGCGGGAGCGCTCCACGGCGGCGCCGCAGTCCTTGGCCAGGACATCCAGCGCGCAGAAGCCGATATTATGCCGGGTATTGCCGTACTTGCTGCCGGGGTTGCCCAGCCCGCAGACGATAAATTCCACCGGACCATGGACCGGGATTGATGCTGCGGCCGGCTGTTTTTTCTTAAAAAATCCCATATAGCCTCCTTGGGAGAGAAACGGCAGGAGAGAACGGTTCTCTCCTGCCAAAGCATACCATAAAAATTCGGGGGAAATCAAGTGAAAAGCGGGGAGACGGGCTTGTCCTCATAGATGCGGCTGATGGCCTCGGCAAAGACGGGGGCGACAGAGAGCATCTTGATGCGGGCGGCTTCGGAGCCTTCCTTGGCGGGGATGGTATCCAGGAACACTGTTTCGGTAATGACGCTATCGGTGAGGCGCTGAAGGGCCGGGCCGGAAAGAACGCCGTGGGTAGCGCAGGCATAAACCTCCTTGGCGCCGCCCAGCTTGATGAGGGCTTCGGCGCCGTGGCAGAGGGTACCGGCGGTATCCACCATATCATCCACCAGCACTACGGTTTTGCCCTGGACATCACCGATGATATTCATGACCTCGCTGACATTGGCGCGGGGACGGCGCTTATCAATGATGGCCAGGGGGCAATCCAGCCGCTCGGCAAACTTACGCGCACGGGTGACGGAGCCTAGATCGGGGGAAACGACGGCGATCTCCTCGCGGGGGAGGTTCTTGAACTTTTCGACAAAATAGGGGGCCAGAATGGGGGTGCCCATCAGGTGATCCACCGGGATATTGAAGAAGCCCTGGATCTGTGCCACATGGAGGTCCATGCTGAGGACACGGTCGGCACCGGCGACAGAGATGAGATCGGCCACCAGCTTGGCGGAGATCGGATCGCGGGCCTTGGCCTTTCTATCCTGGCGGGCGTAGCCGTAGTAGGGAACGACGGCGGTGATGCGGCCGGCGGAAGCGCGCTTGAGGGCATCGATCATGATGAGCAGCTCCATCAAATTATTATTGACGGGGCCGCAGGTGGACTGGACAACGAACACATCGGAGCCGCGGACCGATTCCTCGATGGAGATGGAGACTTCGCCATCGGCAAACGCGCCGACGGTGCAGCGGCCCAGCGGCAGGCCCATGGCGGCGGCGATGTCCTCCGCCAGCTTTTTGTTGGAATTGCAGGCGAAGATCTTGATGTCTTTTCCGTGGATACTTTTCATGGTTTTTCTACTCCCTACTGATGATATTGAATTTTATATGGTCAACACCGGGTGGTGTGTGTTCCCGTGGGGAAGAGAGGCTTTTCCGGGAAGAAAAGCGAGCAAAAGATTTATTTAGGGCAAATTTGTGATCGCCTGTCGGCGGGGCGGAGCCTTTTGCAACGGCATAGTTTGTACCGCTTGCCGCGGGGGCTGCTTTTTTCGGATGAAAGTGTGTAAAAGAATTTTTGGATCAAGATGGTGGTCGCCTTCGGCGGGGCGAAGTTTTATAAAAGGTATTCATTAGTACGCCTGCCCGGCGAGGGGTTACTTTTCTATGAAGAAAAGTAACCAAAAGTCATTCAGGGCTCCGCCCTAAAGACCCGACGCGTCGGTACACCCCGCCCGGAAAGCCAAAGGGCGGCTTCCCGGAGCGGGATTAGACGACGCTTATAAGGTTAATTTTTAATTTGGTTTCTGCTGAATCTCGCATAAAATGCGGCCGCAGGCACCTTGAGAGCGTATCTGCGGCGCCGTACGGATCAACTTTTCAGCGATAGCTGAAAAGTCCAATCCGTATCCAGCCGCAGCTTAGCGGCAAGGGGGTCTTGGGGCACAGCCCCAAGCGTGTTTTGGCATGGGGCCCCCGACGGGTCGCAAGGCCCGCCGGGGAAAGGAGGAGCGGCGGAGCGTTGGAGGGTTGTCTATCCCATAGGGATAGCGACCCGACATGGAGCAAAGCCCGCGACGACGCGTACGCACAAAAGGAACGCCCCGCCGGCGAGGCGTACAGGTCGTCACCCTGCGGTGACTCCGCGACGACGCCATGCGACCACAAATTCACACAATAAATCCCAGTCTCACTCCCCCAATAAAATCCACTATTTATGCGATCTTCGCCCAGTATTTCCCCATTTTGTAAATCTTCCGTAAATAAAAGTGAATTATTAACCTTTCACATGCAAAAAAGGCTCCATTTTGCCGTATTAGTGAAAGGCCTTTTCCCACCCCAATCAGGAGGTACCCTATGCTTCAAAAGCTCCAAAATTTAGCCGCTTTCTCTTCCGCCTGCCAGGCGCTGCGCGCGGGCAAAAGCCCCCTGCTGCTGGATGGCCTCGCCGCCGTCCATAAGGCCCACTTCGCCGCCGCCCTGTGCCGGGAACTGGGCCGGGGCGCCGTCCTCCTCACCGATGAGGAGGCTGCCGCCACCCGCCTGATGGAGGATATCAACCGCTTTTACGGCGAGGAACGGGCGCAGCTGTACCCCGAACGGGAATTCACCTACCACAGCGTGGAAAGCGTAAGCCAGGAATATGAGCAGCTGCGGCTGGGCGTCCTGCGGCGGCTGCAAAGGGACCCTTCCCTCATCGTGGTGGGGACGGTGACCGCTGCCCTGCAGCCCACCCTGCTGCCGGAGCAGCTTTCCGCCGCCACGCTGAGCCTGCGGGTGGGGCAGGAATACCCACCCCAAAAGCTGCTGGAATTTTTGGTGCAGGCGGGCTACCAGCGGGCCGAGCAGGTAGAGGGCATCGGGCAGTTCGCGGCCCGGGGCGGCATTGTGGATTTTTACCCGCCGCAGTACAGCTGGCCCATCCGGCTGGAATACTGGGGGGACGAGGTGGATTCCATCGCGGCCTTTTCGCTGGAAAGCCAGCGCCGGGAGGACAGCATGAAGCTGGTGGAAATCACCCCCGTGCGGGAGCTGCTGTACCACCCGGCCGAGCTGGCCGCCCAGCTGAAAGAAAAGCTTTCCCGGCTGAGCACAAAGCAGAAAGCCCTGTGCGAGGAGACCCTACGGCAGGATATGGAGCTGCTGGAGGGCGGTGTGGCCCTGCCGGCCGCCGACCGCTATGCCGGGCTGCTGTGCCCGGCGGGCAGCAATCTGCTCTCCTACCGGGGAGAGCGGCTGCTGCTGCTTTCCGAAGGGGTGAACCTGAAGGAGAGCCTGAACCACGCCTGCTGGCAGCAAAAGCAGGATGTGACCGCCCTGCTGGAGGAGGGAACTCTGGCCCCGGGCTGCGCTTTTCTGTTCCCGGAGGCGGGGGTGCTGGCGGAGGAGCTGCCCGTCCTCCCCACCGTCATTCTGGATAGCTTTCCCCGCAGCTACCCCGGCCTGCCGCTGGCGGGGCTGTACCATGTTGCGGCCAATGCGCTTTCGGTTTGGGGCGGGGCGCTGGACCCCCTGTGTGAGGACCTGGAAAGCTACCGGCAGCGGGATTGGACCATATGGCTGCTGGCCGGTACCGAACGCGGCGCCCTGGCGCTGACCGAGGACCTGACCCGCCGGGGATTTGCGGCGAGATTTGTAAAATCTCCGGAAAATATTACAACCGGTAAAATATTTGTGCTGCCGGGCGGGCTTTCCTCCGGCTTTGAATACCCCGAGCTGCGCTGGGCTGTCATTACCACAGCCAAGGGCGGCAGCACCACCGCCGCTAAAAGCCGCCGCAAGGCCCGCCGCCAGCAGGGCGAGGTGCTGCGGGAGCTGACCGACCTGACTCCCGGCATGGCCGTGGTCCATGTGGCGCACGGCATCGGCATTTTTGAGGGGATCGTAAAGCAGGAAATCGGCGGCGTCACCAAGGATTACATCAAGATCCGGTATGCCGGCACCGATATGCTGTATGTCCCCGTCACCCAGCTGGACCTGGTGACCAAATATGTGGGCGGCAAGGATGAGCAGACCGTCCGGCTGAACCGGCTGGGCGGCAACGAATGGAGCCGCACCCGGCAGCGGGTCAAAAAATCGGTGGAGGATATGGCGGCGGAGCTCATTCAGCTGTATGCCAAGCGCAGCACTGTAAAGGGCTTTGCCTTTAGCCCGGACAGCGACTGGCAGACCGAGTTTGAGCAGCGCTTTGAGTACGAGGAGACCGACGATCAGCTGCGCTGCATCGAGGAGATCAAGCACGATATGGAGCAGCCCGCCCCCATGGACCGGCTGCTGTGCGGCGATGTGGGCTTTGGCAAAACGGAGGTCGCCCTGCGGGCGGTCTTTAAGTGCGTGCTGGATGGCAAGCAGTGCGCCGTACTGGTGCCCACCACCATTCTGGCCTGGCAGCACTACCAGACCTTCCTGCGGCGGCTGGAGGGCTACCCCATTACGGTGGAGCTGCTTTCCCGCTTCCGCACGCCAAAGCAGCAAAAGGAAATTCTGCAAAAGCTGGCGGACGGCAAGATCGATGTGGTGGTGGGCACCCACCGCCTGGTACAGGAGGATGTGCGCTTTAGGGATCTCGGCCTCTGCGTCATCGATGAGGAGCAGCGCTTTGGCGTGAAGCAGAAGGAGAAATTCAAGCAGCTGAAGGGCAGCGTGGATATCCTGACCCTTTCCGCCACGCCCATCCCCCGGACGCTGAACATGGCAATGAGCGGCATCCGGGATATGTCGGTCATCAACGAGGCGCCGCAGGACCGCCACCCGGTGCAGACCTATGTGCTGGAATATGACGACCATATCATCACCGAGGCGATACAAAAGGAGCTGCGGCGGGGCGGGCAGGTATTTTACCTGCACAACCGCATTGATAACATAGAGCTGACGGCCGCCCACCTGCGGGAGGAGCTGCCGGAGGCCCGGATAGTGACCGCTCACGGCAAAATGAGCGAGGAGGAGCTTTCTGAGATCTGGCAGCGGCTGCTGGAGCGGGAGATCGATATTCTCGTCTGTACCACCATCATCGAGGCGGGGGTCGATGTCCCCAACTGCAACACCCTCATCATCGAGGACGCCGACCGGATGGGGCTTTCGCAGCTGTATCAGCTGCGGGGCCGGGTGGGGCGCAGCGGCCGCCGGGCCTATGCCTACTTCACCTTCCGCCGGGGCAAGGCGCTTTCCGAGATCAGCGAGAAGCGGCTGGAGGCAATACGGGAATTTACCAGCTTCGGCAGCGGCTTCCGAATCGCCATGCGGGACTTGGAAATTCGCGGCGCCGGCAACATTCTGGGCAGCGCCCAGCATGGGCAGATGGAGGCAGTGGGCTACGACCTCTACCTGCGGCTTTTAGGGGACGCCATAAGGGAGCAAAAGGGTGAAAAGCCGGTGGAAAACCTCGAATGTCTGGTGGATATCCAAATCGAGGCGCACATTCCGGAAAAATATATCCCGTCGCTGGCGCAGCGCATTGATATTTACAAGAAGATCGCGGCCATCCGCACCGAGGATGACTGGAGCGACACCATGGACGAGCTGTGCGACCGCTTTGGCGAGCCGCCGCGCTCGGTGGCGGGGCTGCTGGATGTGGCGCTGATCCGCAGCCGGGCCGCGGCACTGGGCATCCGGGAGATAGACCAGCGGGTGGGCAGCCTGCTGTTCTACAGTGACCGGATAGACCGCGGCGGCCTGCTGGCGCTGACAAAGGCCCTGCCGGGCCGGGTGCTGATGAACGCCGGGGCGAAGCCCTACCTGACGGTGAAGCTGCAAAAGGGGCAGGAGCCGATGGCGGGCATCCGGGAGGTGCTGACGGTGCTGGAGGCCGGCCGCCCCGCGGCGGCCGAGGGCTGCCCGCAGTAAAACGGAGGGTCGGCCCGAGGGGAGCCAAGGGGCGGCCGGCCGTGCGGCCCGGCCCCCCGGAGGACCTTCCGGGGGAAATGGGGCCAACCGGGGCGGTGCTGCCGCCCAAAACCGATTGCAGAACCCGAAAATGTGGGATATAATAGGGGCAGAAATTTGTGAAGGGTGCAGGGAGTGCCGGACGCCCGGCCGGCGGGCCACAGGCCCGCCGAACCGGCCCCCGCAGGGGGCGGCAAAAGGCGGAGCCTTTGCCGGGCGGCCGGAAGGCCCGCGCCCCGGGAAAACCTGCCGAGGAGGGAGACCATGCAGAAACTGACGGCAGCGACCGTATTTGCGGAGCTGCAGGGAAAAGAGATCGCGCTGATAGGGCTGGGGGTAAGCCACCGGCCGGTGGCAAAGCTGCTGGCCCAAAAGGGCATGAAGGTGACCATCTACGATAAAAAAAGCCCCGAGGAGCTGGGGGAAGCGGCCGCGGAGCTGACCGCCATGGGGGTGGCCTTCGTCACCGGGGCGGACTACCTGCAAAAGCTGCGGGGAGATGTGATCTTCCGCACGCCGGGAATGTATTTTAATCACCCGCGCCTGCGCGAGCTGATGCAAGCGGGCGCTGCCGTCACCAGCGAGCTGGAGCTCTTTATGCAGTGCTGCCCCTGCCCCATCATAGGGGTGACGGGCAGCGACGGTAAAACGACGACCACCAGTCTGATCGCTGAGATGCTGCGGCAGAGCGGCAAAACGGTGCATTTAGGCGGCAACATCGGGCGGGCGCTGTTCCCGGAGCTGGAAACGGTAAAGCCGGACGACATGGCGGTGGTAGAGCTTTCCTCGTTCCAGCTGCTTTCGATGCGGCAGAGCCCGGAAATAGCGGTGGTGACCAATGTGACCCCGAACCATCTGGATGTGCACGGGACGATGGAGGAGTACATCGCCGCCAAGAAAAACATTTTCCTGCACCAGGGGGCCTTTACCGCTACGGTGCTGAACGCGGACTGCCCCACGACTGCCGGCTTTGCGGCGGAGGTACGGGGCGACTGCCGGTGGTTCAGCCGGCGGCACCCGGTAAAACGCGGCGCCTGGCTGGATGAAGCGGGCACCCTGCACTACACCGACGGCAAAGGGGATACCACCCTCTTCCCGATGAGCGAGATAAAAATACCGGGGCTGCACAATGTGGAAAATATGCTGACGGCCATCGCGGCGGTGTGGGGGCTGGTTCCCCCGGAGGTGATCCGCCATGTGGCGAATACCTTTCCCGGGGTGGAGCACCGCATTGAATTTGTGCGGGAGCTGGACGGGGTGCGCTGGTACAATGATTCCATCGCCACCAGCCCCACCCGCACCATTGCCGGACTGGAGAGCTTTGACCAAAAGCTCATCATCATTGCCGGGGGATACGATAAGCACCTGGACTACACCCCGCTGGCCGAACCGGTGCTGCGCCATGTCAAGGCGCTGATTCTGACCGGGGCGACGGCGGATAAGATAGAAAAGGCTGTGACCTCTCATCCCGGCTATGCCGAAAGCGGCCTGGTGCTGCGGCGGGCCGCCACGCTGGAGGAAGCCGTGACAATGGCCCATGAGCTTGCCAAGGCGGGGGATATCGTTTCGCTTTCGCCGGCTTCCGCCAGCTTTGACTGCTACCCGAACTTTGAGGTGCGGGGGCAGTGCTACAAGGCGCTGGTGAATGGGCTGAAATGAGGCCAAAAGGCGGAAAGAAATTTTGCAAAGAGCGCCGAGAGGCCCGCAGGGCAAACCGTCCGCAGGACGGTTTCGACGGCGGCTGTGCCGCTGTCGGCTCCGGTGCAGCCGGAGCGCCCGGCGGGCCGGTGCCCGGATTTTGCGGGGGCCCGAAAAAGCGCTTCCCGGGGCCTGCCGGGGTTATCCCAGGGCGGGGCACAGATTTTAGGCGCTTACGCGGGCAGAAACTCGGTTTGCCGTTTTTGCAGCTCGCTGGGACTGTTCCAGAAAGAGGCCCGGATTTTTAACGCATGGGTAAGCAGAAATTTCGTTTATCCCTTTTGCGGTTTGCTGTTTGCGGTTTGCTGTAACTGCCCCAGGAGGGGACTCTGATTTTTAACAGATGAATAAGCAGGAGCTTTGCTCATGCCCCGTACAGGGTATGAGTGGGGCGTAAAAAAGGAGGAACACCATGAGTATCACGACCGAAAGAATAGCGGCAGCTGCGAGAAAGCTGTGCGAAGCCCCCGGCCCCAGCGGCCGGGAATGCGCCGCCTATGCCGCCGCCAAGGAGCTGCTCTCCCCAATGGGAGAGGTAAAGCGCACCCCGTTGGGCAGCCTGCTGTGCTGCGTCAATGAGGGCAAGGAGGGCGCGCCCCACCTGCTGCTGGAGGCCCATCTTGACCAGATCGGGTTTATTGTGACGCGGGTGGAGGAAGGCTTTTTACGCTTTAGCAAAATTGGCGGGATAGACGCCCGCTGGCTGCCTGCCACCCCTGTGGTCATCCACGCGGCGGCGGGCGATTACCCCGGCATTATTACCTCGGTGCCGCCCCACCTGGCGGGGGATGGCAGCGACCATTCCATCAAGATCGAGAATCTGCTGATCGATACCGGGTTTACCGCCGAAACGGCGGCGAAGCTTTTTGCGCCCGGCGATATTGTGACCTTTGCGGCGAAACCCGTAGAGCTGCTGAATAAGCGGCTGGCGGGGCCCGCCTTGGATGACCGCATCGGCTGCGCGGCGGTGATAGCGGCGGCCGAGGAAATAGCGGCCGAAAAGCCGGACTGCAGGGTAACGGTGCTGCTCTCCAGTATGGAGGAGGTGGGCGGCCAGGGCGCCGAGACCGGCGGCTTTACCAGCCAGCCGGACTATGCCATCGCGGTGGATGTGAGCTTTGGGGATGGCTTTGGCTGCGCGCCGGAGAAAACCAGTCCCCTGGGCGGCGGCACCATGCTGGGCTACGCCCCCACCCTAAACCGGGACTTTACCCTGAAGCTGAAAAAGCTGGCCGAGGAAAATAACATCCCGCTGCAGCACGAGCCGATGGGCGGCCGCACCGGCACCGACGCTGACGAGCTGGCCACCGCCGGACGGGGCATTAAAATGGCGCTGCTTTCCATCCCGCTGCGGAGCATGCATACCGTGGCCGAGACCATTGACCCTGAGGACGCGGCGAATACCGCCCGGCTGATGGCGCTGGCGGCAAAGGAGGGCTTTTAACATGAAATACGAACAGCTGTGGAAAGATATAGAGACCCTGTGCGCCCTGCGCGGCCCCAGCGGCCGGGAAACTGCCGTCCGGGAGTATCTCATCGAACAGATAAAAGGCCACGCAGAGTACGAGGTAGACCCGCTGGGCAACCTGCTGGTGCGCAAAAAGGGCAAAAAACCGGCCAAAAAGGTGCTGCAGCTTTCCGCCCATATGGACGAAGTGGGCTTTATTATCACCAACATTGATGAAAAGGGCTTCCTTTCCTTTGCGCCGGTAGGCGGCGTACAGCCGGAGGTGACCGGTGGCCGCATGGTGCTGGTGGGTGATGACGCCATCCCCGGGATGGTGGGCTGCAAGCCGGTGCACCTGTGCGATGATAAAGAGCGCAGTGACCCCGGCAAGATCAGCAATATGAAGATCGACATCGGCGCCAAGGACAAGGCCGAGGCCGAAAAGCTGGTTTCCCTGGGGGATATGGTGACCTTTACCGGGCCGGTGGTACACTACGGCGAAGGCCGTGTGGCCGGCCGCGCGCTGGATGACCGGGCCGGCTGCGCCATGCTGCTGGCGATGATTCGTGAGGAGCTGCCCTGTGACTGCTGCTTTTCCTTTACGGTGCAGGAGGAGGTGGGCTGCTTTGGCGGCAAGACCGCTGCCTACACCCTGCGGCCCGACATCGCGATAGCGGTGGAGACCACCACGGCGGGCGACCTAGCCGGGGTGCCGGAGGAGAAAAAGGTGTGCCGTCTAGGCAATGGGCCGGTGGTATCCTTTATGGACCGGGGCACCATATACACCTACGACCTGTATAAAAAGGTGCGGGCGCTGGCGGATGCGCATAACATCCCCAACCAGACCAAGGAAGCGGTGTGCGGCGGCAATGAGAGCCGCAGCTTGATGACCGCCGCGGGCGGCAGCGAGGTGCTGGCGATCTCCATTCCCAGCCGGTACCTGCATTCCCCCGCCTGCGTGGCCGATGAAAAGGACATTGAGAATACGCTGGAGCTGCTGCGTCTGCTGCCCGGGGCGCTGGCGCTATGATGATACGGCGGCTGGCCTACGATGACCGCAGGCTGCGGGATCTGCCCGGAGAGCCGCTGCTCGCTACGATGATCGAATCGGCGGCACGGTGTTGCGGCATGGGGCTGGTGTATGAATTCTGGGGCGTTTACGGGGGGCTGCGGGACCGCACCCCGCAGGGGGTCGTCCTGCAAAAGGGACATTCCCTGTGGGCAAGCGCCTTTACCCCGGAGGCTGCGCCGGTGATAGTGGACTTTTTGCGGTGGCGCAACGAGGGCTGGGTGATGCTGTGCCCTGCCCTTGCGCCGCTGTGGCGGCAGGAAAACGGCGAGCCGGAGCTTTCGCTGGCGGTGATGGCGCTGCCCGATGCGCTGCCCCTGCCGGAGGGGCATCTGCCGGAGGCGGCATACTGCCCCGGTACGGCGACTGCCGTGGCCGACTGCAACCTGGCGGTGGTGGAGCTGACCCCGGCCCAGTACGAGACGGCGGTGGTGAACCTGCATCTGGCGGAACGGCGCCGGGTGGGGTACACCGTGACGCTGCAGCGGGACGGCCGGGCGGTTTCGGCGGCGGCGGTGACCGACTGCGGCACCCGGTATGGGCAGATCAGCTATGTGGCGACGCTGCCCGACTGCGAGGGGCAGGGCCTGGGGCGGGCGGTGGTTTACCGCTGCGCCGGCTGGCTGCGGGAACGGGGGCTGGTGCCGCTGGTGGCGTGTGAGGCCCACCGGGAGAGCTTCTACGCCGGGCTGGGATTCCAAAAAATAAGTGAAGTGACGGTTTTTACCGGGTGATCCCCCGAGGCGGCGGGGGAGGTTGGGAGGATGGCAAAGCGGCAGGTGAAGGCAGGCTGATGCCCGTTGGAGCGAAGCGCAGGCGGGCTGATGCCTGTCGAACCGCCGCAAAGCCAGCGCCAAACCTCCTTCGTCGCCGGGGATTTGACAGCGGGGCCCTTTTCGTGGTAAGATAGGGGTTGTTCCCTGCGGGAGTGGCGGAATGGCAGACGCGCTGGTCTTAGGAGCCAGTACCTATGGTGTGTGGGTTCAAGTCCCATCTCCCGCACCAGAAAACAATACCCCGGCCACTCGGCTGGGGTATTGTTTTTATCCAGGGGGATAATTGGCAAATGTGTGGCAGTTTGCTGCGGAAAGTACCCCCTCGTTCGACAAGCAGGAGGGACATAAATATGAATATTAAAAATAAAAGCTCGGTTGAACTAATGAACTTGTATGCGGAGATTCTGGCTGAGCTGAACCGCCGGAATGTGGTGCGCACCTATAACAGCCCTGTTGGCGATTATGCAGAGTGGCTTGTTGCGGAAAAGCTCGGTCTTGTATTGGAACACAATTCTCAAAAAGGTTATGACGCATACCAGCCGGGAACAGGTTTGCGTTATCAAATTAAAAGCCGGTGGGAACGCGGTGACGCATCCGTCCAGAGCAGAGAATTGAATGTCATCAGGAACTATGATGATAACCAATTCGACTACCTGATCATCGTAATATTTAATGATCGGTTTGGCGTCAAGGAAGGATATATGCTTCCACATGACACCATAAAACCGTATGCGCGCTATAACAAGCATCAAAATGGGTATATCCTGATGGCCAAGGGCGCAGTGCTTTCCGACAAAAGCACCTTAAACATCACCGATCAGCTGCAATGACACCGTATGCTTACGCCAACAAGAAGAACCGACTTTCAGTGATAAATTAAAACCTGTTATCCAGATAAAAACTTTCCCCGGCCGGAGATGGTCGGGGGAGTTTTTTTCGGGTTGGTTCAGCGCTCTTCGCGGAAGTAGGAAAGGCCGAGGCTGGCGGGGGGCTGGTTTTCCCGCTTTTTGCGGATACTGACCGCCACCAGCACAATGATAGTGACGAGGTAAGGGAGCATCTGAATGAGGGGCAGCAGGCGCATGGGAACATTGAGATAATTGAACAGGATATACAATGCGCCGAATAGGTAGCTGCCCAAAATGGCCATGGTGGGCTTCCAGGTGGCAAAGATGACGATGGCGATGGCGAGCCAGCCGCGGTCACCGAAGCCGTTATTGGACCAGATGCCGTTGCTGTAATCCATGATGTAGAAGAGGCCGCCAAGGCCGGCGATCATGCCGCCGATGCAGGTGGCAAGGTATTTATAACGGGTAACATTGATACCCGCGGCATCGGCAGTGGCGGGGTTTTCGCCCACGGCGCGCAGGTACAAGCCGGCGCGGCTGCGGCTAAGGAACAGACTGACCGCCACCGCCAGGATGACCGCCAGATAGACCAGAAAGCCATAGGAGAAGAACAGCTGGCCGATAGGGCCCATATCTTTGGCGAAGGGCAGGGTGGTTTTATAGGCCTTGGCGATCTTGACGAGGGCGAGGTAAGGCACATCGCTTTTGACGATCTTGATGAGGGATCCGCCGAAGAAATTGCCGACGCCGACGCCGAAGGTGGTAATGGCCAGACCGGTGACATTCTGATTGGCCTTGAGGGTGACGGTGAGGAAGCAATAGAGCAGCGAGGTGAGCAGTGAGCCAGCCAGGCAGCACAGCAGCGGAATGAGGATAGCCGGGACCGGCTGCACCCGGGCGGCACTATTCTGATAGAAGAAGCCGCCGACCACACCGGAGATGGCGCCGATATACATGATGCCGGGAATGCCGAGGTTCAGGTTGCCGGATTTTTCGGTGAGGATCTCGCCGGTGGCGCCGAACAGCAACGGGGTGCCCTGCAGAATGGCGCGCTGGATAAAGCTGATGATGATTTCCATGGATCAGTTCCCCTCCCCGCTGACGGCGGCCGACGCCGTTTTTTCTTTTTTGTGATGATTGAAATGGACCTGGTAATTGATGAAAAACTCACAGCCGATGATGAAGAACAAGATGATGCCGGTAAGGATCTCGGAAAAATCGCTGTTGAGGCCAAACTTGGAGGTGACTTCATCGGCGCCGCGGGCCAGGAACACCAGCAGCAGCGTGGTAAGGATCATGGTGAAGGGATCGAACTTGGCGAGCCAGGAAACCATGATGGCGGTGAAGCCGCGGCCATCCACGAGGTTGGAATCGATGGAGTGGGAGGAGCCGCCGACCAGCAGCAGACCGGCCAGGCCGCAGATGGCGCCGGAAAGAGCCATGGTGCGGATGATGACCTTTTTGACATCGATGCCGATGTAATGGGCGGTATTTTCGCTTTCGCCCACAACGGCGATCTCATAGCCGTGCTTGCTGTACCGCAGATAGATGTGCATGGCGATGCAGACGATGGCGACGATAAGGATATTGAGCAGATACTTGACGCCGAAAATTTCCGGGAACCAGCCGTGGGTGAGCAGATCGGGGCCAACAACATTGGAGCCGGTCTTATCCGCCACCTTGAGGAAGTATTCCACCAGCTGGATGGCGACATAGTTCATCATAAGGGTGAAGAGAGTCTCATTGGTGTTCCAGTGGGCCTTAAAGAAGGCGGGGATAATGCCCCAGATAACGCCGGAGAGGATGGCGGAAACTGCCATGATGAGGATGAGCAGACCATCGGGCACCTTGCCGCCCAGCACCAGCATGCATACCGCGGTGGAAAGGCAGCCGATGAGCACCTGGCCTTCGGCGCCGGTATTCCAGAAGCGCATGCGGAAGGCCGGGGTGACCGCCAGCGAGATGCACAGCAGAATGGCGATATCATGCAGGGTGACCAGCATACGGCCGGTGCCGAACGCGCCGTGGAGGATGGTGGCGTAGATGGAGAGGGGGTCATCCCCGGTGAGGACACGGGTGACCACACTGCAAACAATGAGCGCCAGCAGGATGGCAATGACCCGAATGAGAATGGCCCGGCCCAGCGGGATCTGATCCCGACGGGTGACATAGAGGAAGGGTTCCCGGGCGGGACGGGCAGTGGCCTGCGGTTTATTCAGCTTTGACATGGCTTTCACCCTCCCTTTCGGCTTTGGTCATCAGGAGGCCGATCTCCTCTTTGGTGGCGGTGCGGCCATCCACGGTGCCGGTGACGCGGCCGCCGCTGAGGACGATGACACGATCGCACAAGGCCAGCAGCACATCGAGGTCTTCGCCGACATAGATGACGGCAACGCCCTTTTCCTTTTGCTGATTGAGCAGATGATAGATAAGATAGGAAGAATTGATATCCAGGCCGCGGACGGGGTATGCGGCCATAAGCACGGTAGGCGCCGAGGCGATCTCGCGGCCGACCAGCACCTTTTGCACATTACCGCCGGAAAGGCGGCGGACAGGGGTGGTGGCATTGGGGGTAACGACACCGAGGTCTTCGATGATGCGCTCGGCCAGCTCCCGCGGGGGCTGACGATCGAGGAAGGCGGAGCGGCCGCGGCGGTAGCTGCGCAGCATCATGTTATCGATGATATCCATATTGCTGACAAGACCCATGCCCAGGCGATCCTCCGGCACGAAGGAAAGGCGGACGCCCAGCTCGCGAATTTGCAGGGGAGTCTTATCCCGCAGGTTTTCGGTCTCGCCGCTCTTGGGGTCTTCGTAGAGAATTTCGCCGCCGGTGACGGGCTGCAGGCCCGCAATGGCTTCCAGCAGCTCCCGCTGGCCGGAGCCGGCGATGCCCGCGATACCCAAGATCTCGCCTGCGCGGGCGGTAAAGGTGACCCGGTCGAGCAGCTGAACGCCATCCCGGCTGAGGCAGCTGACATCCTTGACCACCAGACGATCCTCCGGATTTTCGGGCATTTTGCGTTCGATATTGAGAACGACCTTTTGGCCGACCATCATCTCGGTGAGCTGGGCCTCGTTGGTTTCGGCGGTATTGACGGTGCCGGCGTTTTTGCCCTTGTGCAGTACGGTGACACGATCCGAAAGGCTGAGCACCTCATTGAGCTTGTGGGTGATGATGACGATGGATTTGCCATCCTCCCGCATGCGGCGCAGCACGGCGAAGAGCTTTTCGGTTTCCTGCGGGGTGAGCACGGCGGTGGGCTCATCGAGAATGAGGATCTCCGCGCCGCGATACAGCACCTTGACGATCTCGACGGTCTGCTTTTCGGAAACGGACATGGCGTAGATCTTCTTTTTGGCGTCGATCTCGAAACCATAGCGGGCGGAGATCTCCTCAACGCGGCGGGTGGCTTCCTTGAGGCGGTAGGGCTTGCCATCCTCCACACCCAGGACAATATTTTCGGTGGCGGTAAAGACATCGACCAGCTTGAAGTGCTGGTGCACCATACCGATGCCGCAGCGGAAGGCATCCCGCGGGGAGGAGATGGTGACCGGCTGGCCGTTGACATAAATTTCGCCCTCATCGGGGTGGTAGATGCCGGCGATCATGTTCATCAAGGTGGTTTTGCCGCTGCCGTTTTCGCCCAGCACGGCCAAAATCTCGCCCCGGCGGACGGTAAGGCTGACATGATCATTGGCAATGACCTTTTCACCAAAGCGCTTGGTGACATTGTGCAGTTCCAGTGCGTTCACAAAAAGCCTCCTCATCGGTGTGGTGTGTTCCCTTCTTCTGGCAAGGGCAAACCGGGGAGGTCTGCCCTTGCCAGGAAAAGGGCGGGGAGAAAAATCAAAGCACAAGGGGGGCCAAGGCCCCCGCTTGTGTTTTTTGATGGCAGGTTTCAGCCGTCAAGCGGCTCTGCAAAACCGGTCTTAGCCGCCGAAATTGGTGTTCAGATTGGTCACGCCGTCGATGATGATATCGAAGTAGGGCGCGGAGCGGAAATCGACCGCGTTGGACTCATCGAAGTAGCCATCGTGGATGACATTGGTCTCGCCGGTGTAGTCACCATCGACATCGGCCAGGTACTCGGTGAGGGTCTTGCCATCGACGGTGAAGCTGGCGGTATCGAAGACATGCAGGGTGCCGGCTTCCAGCGCCTTGATGGCCTCATTGATCTTTTCGATGGTGCCCTCGGCGGCAACATCCTGATTGACACCGGAGAGAACGACGGAATTGGTGGCGATGGTGCCGCACCAATCGGGGGCAATGGCCTCGCCCTTCACAACGGTTTCGATGATGTACTGGAAATAAGGAGCCCAGTTGATGGCAGAAGAAATGATGAAGGTGGTCTCGCCGGCGGAATAGGTGCTGCCGTTGTAGGAAACATTGGGAACGCCGGCCAACTCGCAGGCAGTGGGAGCGCCGAGGGAATCGGCGTGCTGGCTGATGAGAACGCACTTATCCTTTTCGATGAGGGCGGTAGCAGCTTCCTGCTCCTTGGCCTGATCGTACCAGGAACCGGTGTAGCGGACCTTCATGGTAGCGGAGGGGCAGACAGAACGGGCGCCCAGATAGAAGGAGGTCATGCCGGAGATAACCTCGGCATAGGTGAAGGCACCAACATAGCCGATGACAGCCTGCTCGGCAGTAATCTCGCCGGCAGCGATCATTTCATTGAGCTTGAGGCCGGCAGCAACACCGGCAACATAACGGCCCTCATAGATGGAGGCGAAGGCATTGTGGAAGTTCTCGATGCCGGCGGTCTTACCAGAGGTGCCGGTAGCGTGGCAGAACTGAACCTCGGGATACTCCTGGGCGGCCTGCTTCATAAAGGACTCGTGGCCGAAGGAATCGGCGAAGATGACCTTGCAGCCCTTGTTCTTGGCCAGGTCAACGGCGGCATCGTAGCAGGAG
The DNA here is from genome assembly GCA_900547385.1 of uncultured Oscillospiraceae bacterium. GTDB lineage: Bacteria > Bacillota > Clostridia > Oscillospirales > Ruminococcaceae > Angelakisella. Next base: position 17,218 of record URGQ01000005.1, read on the forward strand.
CTGTCCTCGCCGATATTGGTGACGATGACGACCTGATCATCGGAGAGGCCGAGGTCCTTCTGCACCTGGCGCAGGGCCTGGATGAAGTTATTATCGTAGGTGGAGTTCTCATCGTGCAGGCAGATCATGCCGATCTTGAAATCAGCGGGGATCTCGACGGAGGGGGTCATAGCGTTGCGGGGCAGGACATCGGCAGACATACCCTTTACATCGGGGGTAGGGGTGGGGGTGCCGCCGTTATCCTCGCCGCAGGCGGCGAAGGCCAGAACCATCATTGCAGCAAGAAGAAATGCCAGAATCTTTTTCATGTGTGATCTCCTTTGTCATTCATGACTTCTTTTATTTGTTCCGCCCATAGGCGGTCGAACACAAAACTTAATCGGTAAAGGTGACGCCCTCTTCCACGCTCATCGCAGCGATACGGGCCAGGCTTTCCACCCGGATGCCCTGCCGTCGAATGCGGTCGCCGCCATCCTGGAAGGCCTTTTCGATGACGATGCCGGCACCGACGACGGTGCCGCCCGCCTGCTGTACCAAAGAAACAAGGCCCGCCAATGCTTCCCCATGCGCTAAAAAGTCATCAATGAGGAGGACACGCTCACCGCTGTGCAGATACTCCCGGGATACCACGACCTGATTGACATTGCCGTGGGTATAGGAGTGCACCGCGGTGGCGTAAACATCAGCGGGCAGATTGGAAGAGTGGGATTTTTTGGCAAAGACCAGCGGAACGCCGAACTGCTGCGCGACAAGGCAGCCGATGGCGATGCCGGAGGCTTCAATGGTGAGGATTTTATCCACCTTTTCCCCGGAAAAGCGGGTGTGGAATTCCTCCGCCAGTTTGGTGAGCAGCACTACATCGATCTGATGATTGAGAAAGCCATCGACGCGCAGAACATTGCCGGGGGCTACTTTGCCCTCACGGCGGATGTGGTCCTCTAAAAGCTGCATGAGCGATTCCTCCTAAAAAACAAAAATTGCGGGAGATTTTGATGATCTCCCGCAATGCAAAGCACGACAGCGGAACAAAAGGCACCGCCGCCTGTATTCTGCATCGATAGTCCGGCCATTTACGGCGGCCGGGTAGAGACTTCAAAACCATATCATTTGATTTATATCGAGCAAACTGTATTTTGTTTTTTTTCCGGTAATACCGAGGTGCTGGTTTTATTATACCGTCACAGTTCGCGCTTGTCAATGACTTGATTTTATACGATTTGAACGGCGGAATTGGGTTCTGTTTGGTGAATATGTATAAATTCTTGGGGAAAAATGAAACTTGTGGGAAAGACTACTGAGGAAAGACAAAATGGGCGGAAACTGTATGCGTGTTCATAAAATAAGGGAAATTTATTTGCAAACGCGTGAGGATTTACGCCGCGGAATATACTACAATGACAACGGAGCGAAGGAGAAACGCTCCGGGAAAAACAAGCGACCTTTTGCAGAAAGGGCAAACAAAAAAAGAAAGGAAGAAGCTTAAATTATGAAAAGCAAAAAATTCTTGGTAGTACTGATGGCCGCGCTGATGGCACTGGCTATGGTAGCCTGCAACAACAATGAACCGGCCCCGACCCCTGATCCTAAGCCGACCCCCGACCCCGCGCCCACCACCAAGGTGGATTACAGCGGCAGCCTGACTGACTGGATGTACACCCCCGAGACCGAGGATGAGCTGACCAAGCTGCTGGTCTCCATCGATGAAGTGAGCTACGGCAGCGCGGGCGCCAGCCTGCAGCAGGCCAACGCGGCGGTAGCCGTGATGAAGCTGGCGATGGATGAGAGCGGCAAGGCCCAGGAGACCGTAAAGGCTTATCTGGAGGGGATGAACGAGACCCAGAAGGATTACTTCTCCTTCCAGTGGCAGCAGGCCATGAAGACCGCGCTGGCCCTGCTGAACGGCGACGAGGACGCGGCGATCCTGGAGGATGCCGGTGATGCGGACTTTGACCTGAAGGCCGTGGACAGCGCCAAGACCGCAGAGTTTAATGACGCCGTGATCCAGCTGCTGAGCGATGCGGGTGTGACCAACGAATGGAAGAACCACACTGATGTGGAGCCTTTCCTCTACGCCGCAGCATAAAATAAACCGCAGTAGAAGCGCTCCCCGTTTGGAATTTTTCTGGCGGGGAGCACTTCCCTTTTTCTGCCCTCCCGCAAGGGAAAGAAGCCGATAATCTTTTGCTGAGGTGTTGTTTTATTCCGCAAATGTGGTAAAATAAGCATAGTTATGTACGAAGCGAGGTGGCACAAATGCAGCAACACTATAATCACTCCCGCCGGAGGGTGCTAAGGCGCCGCCGTATAATGGTGATCGCCGCAGCAATCCTGCTGGTGGCCGCAGTGGTATTTGCGGTGGTGCATTGGGTCATCCCCGCGCTGAATAAGGAAATAAACCCGCCCGACCCGACGCCCGGTCCCGTAACAGATCCGACCACCGACCCAAGCGACACCGGAGATATTACACCAACGCCGAATCCGGACGGTGACGATGTTGTTTTTTATCCGGGACCCGTGGTGCCGGAAAGCCAGCAGGTAAGTGAAAAATGGTTTGATGACGCGGTGATCCTGGGCGACAGCCGCTCGCAGGGGCTGATCTTATACAACAGCCTATCTAACTGCACCTCGCTGGCGGTCAAATCGCTTTCGCTGACCAATTACACCAAAAAGGAAGCGACGCTGCCCGGACTGGGCACCGATACGGTAGCTAACCTAATTCCCAAGGTGGAGGGCAAGCGGTTCTACCTGATCTTTGGCATGAATGATATGGGACTTTCGGCGGATACCTTCGGGCAATACTTCAGCCGTCTGGTCGATCTGATCCAAAAGAGCCACCCGGACGCCGATATTTACGCGCAGGCGGTACTGCCGGTAACTGAGCTGAAGGAGCAAAGCGGTGCGGCCAATGGATTTTCGCTGGTGCATGTAAAGGAATTCAACGAGGCGCTGATGCAGGTCTGCGTTGATAAGCAGATCTGGTATTTGGATATCCCCAAAACGCTGGTGGATGAAAAAGGCTATCTGCTGGATGATGCCAGTTGGGACGGCGTGCATCTGAACGCCAGCTACTGCCGCACATGGTTGGACTATCTGCTGTGCCATGTGGTACTGCCGGAGGACTACAACGGCGAGTACGATGTACCGACCGGCTACCACCCCGGCGATGTAGTAATGGACGGCGTGACCGTTTATGATTTTAAGCCATCGAACTGAAAATGCTGACGAGAAGGAGATTACCCATGAAAAAGTTTGTAGCTGTACTGCTGGCCGCCATGCTGTGCCTTTCCTTTGCCGCCTGCGGCGGGGAAAAGGCGACCGACAAGACCGTAGACGCTGCGGCGATGTTTAAGACGCTGCTGACCGATGTGACCTACACCGACAACGCTACCGAGCTGGACAGCAGCATGGCCGGCGTGCTGCTGGGCGGCGAGCTGCCCGAGGGCACCGAGGCCCATCTGGCGGCGAATGACAGCGCCTACCTGCGCTGCGCGGTTTTTGCCTGCAAGGATAAGGACGCTGCCGCTGCGGTAAAGAAGCTCATTCAGACCTACATTGATGACAGCATTGACGCCAAGTACAATGTGGATGAAGTGGCGCTGCTGCAGAATGCCAAGATCCACAGCATGGGCAACTATGTAGCGGTGGCTGTGACCAGTGATATCGACAATGTAAACAAGGTCATTGACCAGTACTTTGCCTAAACTGTAAGGTAACTAACTTGCCATCCCTTTGGGGAGGGCAAGCTTTTCCCCCGGCTATGACGCAAAATTCCAAGGGTCGCAGAGACTAATCCTCCGCGACCCTTGCCCGCTTGTAAGGAGTTTCTATGGTATTCAGCAGCCTTACCTTTTTGTTCCTGTTTTTCCCCCTTGTGATGGGGGTGTATTACCTGTGCCCGCGGGCGCTGCGCAACCTATGGCTGCTCCTGACCAGCCTGCTGTTCTATGCCTGGGGCGAACCGGTGTATATCCGGCTGATGGCGGCCTCTATCCTGTTCAACTACCTGTGCGGACTGGGGGTGGCTGCCCTGCAGAAGCGGGAGAAAAAGCGCCTGGCCAAGGGGCTGCTCATCCTCTGCATTGCGGGAAATATCGGGGCGCTGGGTCTCTTTAAGTACGCGGATCTGCTGATTGGCACCGTAAATAATATCGCCGGCAGCAAAATTGCGCTGCTGGAGCTGGCGCTGCCCATCGGTATCAGCTTTTACACCTTTCAGGCACTCAGCTATGTCATCGATGTTTACCGTGGGACGGTGGCGGCACAGAAGAATCCCATCACCTTTGGCACCTATATCGCGCTGTTCCCGCAGCTCATCGCAGGGCCCATTGTGCAGTATAAAACGGTGGAGGAACAGCTCTCTCACCGCCGGGAAACAACGGCGCAGTTTGCCGCGGGCATCGGACGGTTCACCATAGGCTTGGGGAAAAAGGTGCTCATCGCGAACCAGGTGGGCGCCCTGTGGGATACCGTGGCGGCGCTGCCGGGGACAGGCCTTTCCGCCGGGACAGCCTGGTTGGGAGCCATCGCCTTTACCTTCCAGATTTACTTTGACTTTTCCGGCTATTCCGATATGGCCATTGGGCTGGGAAAAATGCTGGGCTTTGAGTTCCTGGAAAACTTCAATTATCCTTATCTGAGCCGCAGCATTACCGAATACTGGCGGCGGTGGCACATTTCGCTGGGAACCTGGTTCCGGGAGTATGTGTATATCCCGCTGGGCGGCAACCGGTGCGGCCTGCCCCGACAGATTTTGAATCTCATCATCGTGTGGGGGTTGACCGGACTGTGGCATGGCGCCAGCTGGAACTTCCTGCTGTGGGGGCTTTACTACGGTGTCATTCTCATCATCGAAAAGGTGTGGCTGCAAAAGCCGCTGCAAAAAGCCCCCGGTGTGGTGCAGCGCCTCTATTCCCTGCTGCTGATTATCCTTGGCTGGGTCATCTTTGCCCTGACCGATTTTGGGGCCATCGGGAACTATTTTGCGGCGCTCTTTGGGGCGCACGGCGGCGCCGATGCCCAAACGATGTATCTGCTGACTACCAATATCTCCCTGCTGCTGGTGGCGGCGCTGGCCTGTACCCGCTGGCCGGCCCACGCGGCAAATGACCTGCTGGCACGGCTTCCCCAGGCGGCGCAGACGCTGCTCCGGTGCCTGTTCTACGCGGCGGTACTGCTGATGTGCGTCGCTTTCCTGGTAGGCGACAGCTACAATCCATTTCTGTATTTCCGGTTCTGAGAGGAGGCGCCTAAAATGAAAAAGCAGAATATTATCATTATCATCGTTTTTGGCGCGCTGATCTTTGGGCTGGGGCTGCTGGGGTGGCTCACCCCGGATCAAGCCTTTTCCGAAAATGAGAACCGCTACCTGCAGGAGCTGCCAAAGCTTTCCGAAGATACCATGGTAAATGGAGATTTTGGCGATGAGGTGGAGGATTATTTAAGCGATCAGTTCTGGCAGCGGGATAGCTGGACCGCCGCCCGCAGCAAAATGAAAATGCTGCTGCGCAACAAGGATATCGGCGGGGTGTACCTGTGTGAGGATGGGTATTACATCGAAAAGGTGACCCAAACCGATGTGGACGAAGCAAGGCTGCAAAAGAACCTGCAAACGGTGAAGGATTTCTTTACCCGGTGCGAGGAAAAAGGACTGGCGGCAGAAAATCTGACCTTTATGCCGGTGCCGACCCCCGGCTATACCCTGCGGAATAAGCTGCCGCGTTATGCCACCCTCTTTGATGAGGATGCGGTATTTGACGAGATGAAGCTGGTATTTGATGACCAGCTGGTGGACCTGCGAACGGACTTTGCCAAGGCGGCAGAGAGTGAGCAGCTTTATTACCGCACCGACCACCACTGGAAAACGGCAGGCGCTCTGCTGGGCTACCAGTGCTACCGCGCGGCCATGGGGCTTTCGATTCCCGCAGCGGCGGATTACACCGTAGAGCGGTATGAGGGCTTCCGCGGGACGCTGTACAGCAAGGTGCTGGATAAAACCGCGGCGACCGATACCGTAGAGCTGTACCACCGGAAAGGCGATGCCGCCTTGACCGTGACCTACGATAACGCCGATCATGCCAGCTGTTATGATACGGAAAAACTCCAGCAAAAGGATATGTACGAAGTGTTCTTTGGCGGGAACTGGCCCACGGTGACCATTACCGGCGGACCGGAAAATGGCCGCCGCCTGCTGGTACTGAAGGACAGCTATGCCAATGCCCTGCTGCCCTTTGCCGCAGCGGATTACGAAAAGATCGTGGCGGTGGACCTGCGGTATTATCTTGGCTCCCTGAGTGAGCTGATGGAGCAGGAAGGCATTACCGATGTGCTGGTGCTGTATAGTACCTCCGCCTTTATGAGCGACACCAAGATAGACCGGCTGGCACTGGCAAAATAAAAAATGGGGCTCCTCCGCAGGCATGCGGGGGAGCCTTTTGGTTTATTGGGGGCCAGTGCGAGGCTCCCGGCGGGGCAAAAAAGCGATCATACATCAATGCAGGAATTGAGGAGGGCCAGCAGGTCATTTTCCCACTGTTCGTGTCCTTTTGGGGCGGCGCCGCAGCCCTCCGCCCGCAGGCTGGTACCATCGGCGAAGGTGATATACAGTAGCCAGCGCTTGGTACGGGGGGTGCGCAGGCGGCACTCATTGTACCCGGCCCAGGCGGTGATATGGTATCGGTCGCCCAGCTCGCTCAGCTGCTGCCACAGCACGGCCGGAGCCGCTATGCTCTCCAGGTGTTCCGGCATGGTACGGGAATAGGTGAGCCGTACATGGTCCTGCTCTTCGGCCACGCGGTAATGGAACCCCCAATGGTGGCCGTCCCCGCAGCGGTATTCCCACTGGGCAATAGGCGGCAGGGGGACTATCTCCTTTTTGCGGCCAAAAAGTGCCATGCGGCGTCACTTCCCTTCGATGATATTTTGCAGACCGCGGCGCTCCAGCAGGTGAATAAGCCAAACTCCCAGCAGGCAGGGAGGGAGTTGTCCCAGGGCGATCTGCCCGGCAAAGACCCAGAAAGCCACATTGATGCTGCCGGTGGCGGCATAGCACCACTCCGCGCCGATGGCAACGGCATTGAATAGAATGGGCGGCAGCGCCGAAAGCCACGGCGCCCCGCCAATCCGGATCTTGCCCAGCAGACGGCTGGCAACGGCGGCAAGCAGCGTAGCGGCTGTCCCTACAAAGAGATCAACCATTCCCAAAAAGTTGGCGCCGGTGGCAGCGCCTACACCATTGGTGATGGCGCAGCCCAGGGTAACGCCCCAAATGGCGGTGGGGCTTAGAACGGGCAGCAGGGTCAGTGCCTCCGAAACACGGCACTGCACCGGCCCGAAGGTAATGGATGCCAACACCAGTGAAAGAGCGGCATAGGCAGCCGCGATGACTCCGGCGGCAGTAATCTGCCGCAGCGTGCGGTTTTTCATATTCATTTCTCCTTTGGATACCGACAAAAGCGGTATTAGTTTTGTTTAGCGTCAGGATCTTTCGACTGACGATCCCAAAAGGACTCCGCTATTTTAGCATATCCAGCGCCCGGTTACAAGCTTTGCTTGTATTTTTGCGGGAAAACCGGTATAATGGGAGCAGAATTTTTGCAGGGAACGGGTTCCACCCGCCCCGCAGGCGCGCCCAAAGCGCGCCAAACGACGGCCCCCTGTGGGGGCCGTCGGAACGCCCGGCGAAGCCGGGCAGTGGGGCGGGCGGACCGGCGCCCTGCCGCAAGCAAAGAAGGAGGGGAACCCCATGCGTATCTTGGCGGTGGATTACGGCGATGCCCGGACCGGGCTTGCCATCTGCGACCGCGGCGAGCTGCTGGCCAGCCCCATAGGGGTATTCCACAGCGGTGACCGGGAAGCGGTAATAGAGGAAATTACACGGCAGGTGGCTGAGCAAAAGGCCGAGCTGGTCGTGGTGGGCAATCCCCTGAATATGAACGGCACGGCCGGCCCACGCAGCGAACTGTGCCATGCTCTGGCCGATGACCTGGCGGAAAAGCTCCCCTGCCCGGTAAGGATGTGGGATGAGCGCAGCACCACCGTCACGGCCACCCAATACCTGAACATGACTGATGTGCGCGGTAAAAAACGCAAAAATACCATAGATGCGGTGGCCGCCACCATTATACTGGAAAGCTACCTGGCCTACCGCAAAAACCACCCAGAGGAGGGCTGACGCCATGCCGCATAGCGAAAAACTTTTACAGAGGGAAACGCTGGGGAAAAATCGGGTGTTCACCCACGAGCGCTGGCAGGTGCAGCTGGAAAACGGCCGGACTGCCGAGCGTGAGATCATTCGGCACCCCGGTGGGGTCGGCATTGTGGCGGTGGATGAAAACGGCCGGCTGCTGATGGTACGGCAGTACCGCAGCGGCATGGGCTGCGAAGCACTGGAGATCCCGGCCGGAAAGCGCGACCCCGGTGAAACCCCGGAACAATGCGGCCGCCGGGAGCTGGAGGAGGAATGCGGGTTCATCGCGGGGCGGCTGGAGCCGCTGGCGGCCCTGTACCCTACCCCTGCCTACTGCGATGAAAAGATCTGGATCTTTACGGCGAAGGACCTGACCCCCGGCCATACCCATCCCGATGAGGATGAGTTTATCACAGCGGAGTGGGTGCCGCTGGCTGAAGCCGAGCGGATGGTACTGGACGGCGAGATAGAGGACGCCAAAACACAGATAGCGATATTGAAATATACGGCGCTGCGCCGGAAAGGAGAAGTCCATGAATAAGCACGAATTTCGGAAATCCGACCTCATTGCCATAGTCGGCATCCTGATGTTTGCCATTGTATATGCGGTGGATAAGCTGGTGTATGAGATGCCCAAGGTCACCTTCATTGTGCTGGTTGCCATTGCGATGGTGCTGCTGATCGTCGGTGCGATCGTCTCCCGCAAAAACCACGGCTGATATTCACCGCAGAACGGCTCCCGACCGGGCAACTGCGGGGGCTGTTTTTTATTCCAGGAAAGTTTTGTTTAGAGTAACAGACCGGGCGCAGCCCCGGCGGCAAAGCCGCCGCAGCGGACAACAGTCCGCTGGCCCCATCCGAAAGGATGGGGCGGGCTGCGCCCGGTTCCCCGAACCCTGCCGAAACCCGGGAATAGACCACAGATTCTGTCGCACGATTTTTTGCCCAAAGCGATTTTAGTGGGGGAATAGCGATTGACTTTACCGGCAGGAGATGCTATAATCTGCTTGTATTCAAGATCACCACTATGGCCCGCTTGCTGCATGGCATTGTTGTTTTGATCCTGCCGCAGAATGGGCTTTGTTTTTTTGGGTACGAAAAATATTATTTAATGCAGGAGGTACCCAGATGAATAACGGTACTGTCAAATGGTTCAACGCTGAAAAGGGCTATGGCTTCATCTCCAACGATGAGGGCGGCGAGGATGTCTTTGTTCATTTCTCTGCTATCCAGGTAGATGGCTTCAAGACTCTGGCTGAGGGTCAGAAGGTCACCTTCGATACCGAGCCCGATCCCAAGGATACCGGCAAGCTGCGCGCTGTCAATGTTATCCCCCAGTAATTAAACCCTTCCAAAGCTCCCTGCCCATCGGCGGGGAGCTCTTCTTTTGGGGCGGCGCGCCTTGCCGAACGGCGGCCAATACGGTATAATGAGATAAAATGCAACATCCTGCCGAAAGGGGATCCTACCATGAAAACAACATTTTACCTGGTACGCCACGGCCAGCCGGATTGGGACTGGGCGGAGGCCATGCGCTTTTACGGCCCATGCAGCGCCTATATGCCGCTCACTCCATTGGGGGTGGAACAGATAGAGCACACCGCCTGTGATTCGCAGCTGAGGGGCGCCTCGTTTATTCTGGCTTCCCCCTACACCCGCACCATGCAGTCCGCACAGATCCTTTCCCGGCGGCTGGACCTGCCGGTAACGGTGGAATGGGAACTGCATGAATGGCTGTATGACCGCGATATGCGTGGCGACCTGCCCACTCCCGGCGAACGCTTTGGCCGGGAGGATATGACCCGCTGCTTCTACCGCTACATGGAGCATGATGAGCTGACCGGCGAGGATAATTGCGAGACCTATGCTGTCATCGCTGAGCGGGTGCTGGGCTGCCTGCGCCGGTATGACGGCCAAGCGGAAAAGATTATCGTTGTGTGCCACGAAGGCGTTATCCGTAGTGTAACCGGCATGAAAGCAGTCAACCTGGGGCAGGTAGTGCCTATTACCCTCGAATAACTCACATTGGCAGGGTTTGCGCAAAGGGACGGCCCGCAGGGCCGGCGATGCTTTGCACCGCCGTAGGGCGGCCGAAGGCCGCCCAGCCCCGGCAAAGCCGGGGCGCCCTGCGGGCCGTTTCCTGCACCCTGCGCCAACCATAGGAGGAGATGCGCCATGAAAGAACGGATCCGACTGCTGTGCCGGACACTGCAACAGGGCAGCCCCGCTGTGACTGCCATAGTAACCGGCTGCCGCGGGGCCACCCCGCGCTCCCCTGGGGCGCTGCTGGTGCTAACGGCAGAGACTGCCCTGGGCACCGTCGGCGGCGGCCAGGCCGAGCATGATATCATAGGACCGGCCATGGAAATGCTGCGGGGCGGGGCGCCTGTACAGCAGGGCTGGCACCAGTGCCTTTCCGCCCAGGAGCTGCGCCATATGGGGCAGGAATTCGGCGGTGAGGAGGAGATCCTGCTGCTGCGCTGGGAGCCCCGTGACCTTCCGCTGGCCGAAGCCTTGCTCTCCGCCATGGGGCAAAATGCCGATTGCTCCCTGCGTCTTGAATATGATAAAGTCCACTGGCGGGGAACACTTCTCCCCATAGCCGAAGCCCACACAGCCCCCGGATGCTTTACTCTGAAGCTGCAGGAGGGCGGCCGATGCTATGTGTTCGGGGGCGGGCATGTCAGCCAGGCGCTGGTCCCACTTCTTAGCGGGGTGGATTTTTGCTGCGTGGTGCTGGATGAGCGTCCCGATTACGCCACTCCTGCCCTATTCCCCACGGCAGAGGCCCGCTGCGGCCCCCTGCCCGCGCTAGCGGCCGCCATTCCCTTTACCACAGGGGATAGCGTCATCATTATGACACGGGGGCACCAGGGCGATTATGAGGTGCTGTGCGAAGCGCTTCGCAGCCCAGTGTGGTACATTGGCATGGTAGGCAGCCACCGCAAAATGGAGGCCACCTTCCGGCGGCTGCGGGAGGACGGCTTTACCGATGCCGACCTTAGCCGCATCGTCACCCCCATCGGCCTGGCCATTGATGCCGAAACTCCCGCTGAGATTGCGGTTAGCATCACAGCCCAGCTCATCCAGCGGCGGGCGGCCCGCCGTAAAGCAGCTGAATAAGCGGTCCGGATATTTCCCTATCCTAAATTTGTGCAGAAGGCCGGGTAGGGCGCCCGCAGGGCAAGCCGCCTTACGGCGGCTTCGGCGGCCTTCGGCCGCCGGCTCCGGCTGCGCCGGAGCGCCCTGCGGGTGCCATTCCCCCATCTTCCAACTTTCCAAGGAGGAACACACCATGATCAAGATCACCCCCGATTTCCCTTGTATCCACTGTGGTGCCTGCGCCAAAGCCTGCAGCCACGGTGTGATCAAAATGGTGCCGAACGAGGAGGGAAAGCTTATCCCCAGGGTTTCCTTCGCTTCCTGCCGGTACTGCCGCGCCTGCCGCTGGGCCTGCCCCGTCATCCCGCGGGAAGAAGTCTGATCCTCCTATAAAAAATTTTTCCGGAAAATATGTCACACTTTTCCCGGATAGATCGTTTATAAAGGGTGAAGGCCATAAACGACAAACCGGAGGAGGATTACCCGCATGAAGGAAAGAACATGGCTCCTGCTGCTTGCCCTCGCCCTTTTGCTGATGGCGGGCTGCAGCAGCGAAAAAACAATGGGCGGCACCATCACCGAATACCTGCGCGGCGATACCGAGGTCAATGCTTTCCTGATGGAACAGGACGGCAAAACCATCGGCGTGCGGCTCACTGGGGAAACCGGCATCTACCCCGCCCTCGTTGATATCACCGATGAAGCCCTGCGGAATGCCGAATACCCCCACATGGAAGTTACCGTTACAGGAGAAAAAGCCGAAGAAAAGCTCACCGCTGCGGATGGCACCGAAGTGCCCACCTATACCGCCTCGGTCATTATCATCAATAGCATCCCCTACGGCGAGCCGCTGACCCTTGAGGACGGCACCACGGTACAGGTACGGCTGAACAGAGAGGGCCTGGCCTACTACGCACCGGATGGCATGATGCTGCTTCAGATCTACAATCAGATCCCCGATGATATCTTTGTCGATCGGGTGGATTTTGATGTGTTCCCCAAGGAAGCGCAGCAAAAGGTCATCGACCACTATGAGGAACTGGGCTTCTTCTACGATACCGCGTACCAGGTGGAGCGCGCCTGGGCCGAATACAATGAACTGGGCTGCCCCAAGGATTTCCGTGCCTATGTGGCGCGCCAGTCCACCGCCACCAGCTATTACAATGACCGCGTGATCTTTTACTGCACCAATGTGACCCTTTCCCGCAATACCCGCCGCAACTACGAAAAATACTACAATGCCGTCTATGACCGCAAAACCGGCGAGCAGGTATCCTTTTGGAGCCTGTTCAAGCCCGATGAAAACTACATGCGCCAGTGGCTGCTGGTCCAGCTGGAGCCGCTGGACGCCGACCGGCGCAACCAGCTGGCGGAGGTCCTGTCCCCGGAATGGCTCTCCCTTGGGTACAACGGTCTCTACACTTTCATCCCGTGGGATGTCCTGCCGGGGGGTGATGGCCCCTACCAATGCACCCATTTCTATGCGGATGAGGAGCTTACCTCTCTCCTCCAGGACTGGGTGTTTCCGCTGAAGGACCCCCACGGCGTTTCCCCGGATGTTCCTGCGCCAACCGCATAAATAAAAATTCCCCGGATACTGCGGTATCCGGGGTCTTGTTCATTAGGGGGAAATCCGTCCAAAGCAAAGCTCCCCGCCGGGCGGCAGGGAGCCATAGTACGGTCTTTCAGCGGAACATTATTCCTCTTCGTCCTCTGCGGGAGCGGTATAGCTGCCGGTCACGGTGGTCTGGCCATTCAGCACACCGCCCTCTTCCACGGTCAGCTTGGCAACCTCTACATCACTATTGATAACGCCGGTCGCAGTCACTACCAGCTTACCAACATTTACGCTGTCACCGGTGATATTGCCCAGCAGCACCAGGTGGTCAGCGGTCACATTGCCCTCTACCGAGCCAGTCTTGCTGATATACACATAGCTGGTGGAATTGATATCACCAATGAGCTTACCATTGATGCAGATGGGAGAAGCACCCTCGATATTACCGGTAACGGCGTTGCGCGCACCGATGATGGTCTCGAACTTGCTCATGTCCTCTGTTTTTTTGCTTTGGTTATCCAGCAGGTCGATCTCCGGAAAATCATCTTCGCGTTCGCCAAAAAGCATCATTTGTCATTACCTCCATTGTTTGTTCCTTGTGCTGGAAAAACAGCACAGCTGCTATAAACCTATGCATAATATATGGGACGATTATATGGAATTGGCACAAGATCTGTGAAAAAGCCCCGCCAATTTCTGTTTATTGTCCACCCCACTGTTGTCACATTTGCATTTTAGCACTCCCTCCCGCAAATCGACACAAAAGGTGTGAATTGCTGTTTTCGGGGTGCAAAATGCACTGCCCCCACAAAAAGCATCTCGGCTTTAACGGGATATTTGTATTCCACCTACCTTCGCTTAACAAGAGCACATACGGTTTTTGCGGGCATAAATACCGCCCGACATTGCGCGTCGCGTTGACAGGCGCCAGCCTGCCTACCGCTCCGCGCTTCCTCTGGCGCCATTTCTCCCGCGCAAAAACTCCGCAGGACTTTTCGGCGAGGGAAAACCGGATGATGACAAGGAAGAGGACGCCGGCATACTGGCGTATGTCAAGGACGATGACGCTGTCAGCGCCGATTTTCGCTACCGAAAAGCGTGTGTGTCCTTGTTAAACGAAGGTATGGTAAGAATAGACCACCAGCTTAAAGCGAACCTAAAGTCCCATCCCCTAAAAAGGCAAAAAAATGCCCCGCCATGCCGTTGCGCCGCTAATAAAACCCCGTCTTATGCGACAAGGTGGGTAGCCTCCCGGGCTTTCACGCTCCCTTCTTCCACCCTACGGATGGGAGGTCTGCAATCCGGCCAAACGGAGATCCGGCTCCCGAAAGAAAAGTGTTGGATCATATCATACGGCGCTGACGCACACAGCAGGGTGTTGCCAGCAGTTATTCACTTATAGCTTATGTCGATGCAGCGGGGATTATTCCTCCTCGTCCTCATCCAGGAATTCATACTCCTCGCTCAGCTTATCCCGGAAGATCTCGGCCACACGGTCCAGCTCATCCTCATCCAGAATGGCATCCAGATAGGCCTCGCCGTCCTCATCCAGCTCCTCGCTCACCTTCAGGAATACCAGCTCCGCGGCATCCATCAGCGCTTCCTCCGGGTCCTCAATGATCGGCTCCAGGGCCATGTACTCGGTACCGTCCATTTCGGCACAGGCCACGATCTTGTATTCACTCTGGTTGCCTTCCTCGTCCATCAGCGAGATAATATCCTCGCCCCAGTTTTCGTTTTCCATTATGCGTTCCTCCTTTTGGTTTCTCTACTCTTATATTATGCGAAAACTATCCCAAAGTCAACCGATACTTGTATTCTGCCCCGCAAATGCGGTATAATGAGGCAAAAGAAACCGGGCCTGTGCCAAACCCGCCGGCGGCGGGACGCCCGCAGGGCAAGCCGCCTTCTCCGCACCGGCCCCACAGAAAGGAAATCAAAATCATGGTTCTAAAGCAGTTTACCCAGTGCGAAGGCCCCCGCGCCATCATGCACACCAACATGGGCGATATCACCATCCAACTTTACCCGGAGGTTGCTCCCAAAACCGTCGAGAACTTCGTAACCCTGGCCAAAAAGGGCTATTATAATGGACTCATCTTCCACCGCGTCATCAAGGATTTCATGATCCAGGGCGGTGACCCCACCGGTACCGGTGCGGGCGGTGAGAGCATCTACGGCGCTAAGTTCGAGGATGAGTGCAGCCAGGAGCTGCACAATTTCCGCGGCGCGCTAAGCATGGCCAATGCCGGTCCCAATACCAACGGCAGCCAGTTCTTTATCGTGCAGAACAGCCAGGCCCCCACCCAGGACATCGATGCCCTGGCGGTGCAGGTGGCCTGCTATGAGCTGCTGAACGACGCCAAGCGCCGGGTGCAGATAATGCAGGAATCCCTGGAGGATGCCCCCAAGATCCAGGCCTACATTGATGAAGTAAACACCAAGCTCAACGATTACCAGTCCCAGGGCCTGCCGGAGGAGGTAAAGGAATATGCCACCGAGATCGCCAAAAAATACGCTGAGGTAGGCGGCACCTTCCACCTGGATTTTGCCCATACCGTATTCGGTCAGGTCATCGATGGCATGAAGGTCGTGGATGATATCGCCAATGTGCGCACCGCCCGCGCCGACCGTCCCCTGCACGATGTCACCATTGATTCCATCGATATTGTGGAATGATTCCTCAATAAAAATTTCGCGTCCGGCAAAATGCACCTGCCGGGCGCGTTTTTTATTGTTCAAACAGGCTGCGCATCCACCAGAAAAGCACCAGCAATATAATCGTTAAAATTAAATAATCCACTCTTTCCACTCCTTTCCTTCCTCTAAAAATACATCATATGATGTATTTTGTCAACAACATATGTTGTATTTGTGTATCATGTCCTCATAGGAAAGGAGGGCGGCGCCATGGCATATTATCCACGCTTGCGCGACCTGCGGGAGGATGCGGACCTGACGCAGGACGAACTGGTAAAGCAGCTGGGCATGCACAAAACCACCTACACCAACTACGAGCAGGGCAAACGGGAACCGCCTTTTGAACTCATCATTCGACTGGCAAAGCTCTACGGCGTTTCCATCGATTATATCGCCGGCTTAGCGCCCAGGCCTATGCCCCTCCCTCCGCAAAAATAAAAATTTCGCATTTTATATCCCCCGCCGGAGATAATAGCAAATGCTATTTTCTTGGCGGGGGTGTTTTTTATGCATAAAAAATGGTGGGGCTCTCTGGGCGGCTTCGGCGCCGGGGTCATCAATGGACTGCTGGGTGCGGGCGGCGGCATGGTGGTGGTCCCATTGCTTTCGGCCCTGGGGGTGTGCGGCAAAAAAAGCCACGCCACTGCTCTGATGGTCATTGTCCCGCTTTCGCTGGTCAGCGCCGTTCTGTATCTTGTGCAGGGCCGTGTCACCGTGATGGATGCCCTGCCCTGGCTGCCGGGCAGCCTGTTAGGGGCCTACCTTGGCAGCCGCCTGATGCCGAAAATCTCCACCGGCTGGCTTAAACTCGTTTTTGGCGGGCTGATGCTGTGGGGAGGGATCCGCCTGCTATGAGTTGGTTCTGGATCGCCATTGCTTCTGTCCTCAGCGGCACGCTGGGCGCTATGGGCCTGGGTGGGGGCGGTATCCTGCTGCTGGTGCTGGTATGGGCCGGCTGGCCGCAGATGACCGCACAGGGCATCAACCTGCTGATGATCCTCCCCGTTGGGCTGCTGGGCCTCTACTTCCACCGTAAAAACGGCCTGACCGATGGCAAAGCCGCCTGGCCTCTCCTGCTGGGCGGCCTGCCCGGCGTGCTGCTGGGGGTGCTGCTGGGCACCCGCCTGGGCGAAAATACCCTGCGCGCCTGCTTCGGGGTACTCATCCTGCTGCTGGCCGCGCGGGAACTATGGCTGGGTGTGCAGGCCATCCGCCGGGATGGCTGGCGATTCCGTGCCCCGGAGGACCGCGAAAAATCCGGGTAGGTGCGCCCGCGGGCCGCAGGCCAAGCCGTCCTCCGGACGGCTTCTGTGGGCTCCGCCCATAGCGGCGATGCTCCGCATCGCCGGGCCCGCGGCCCGCCCTGCCCTCCCGCCATGCATAATCCGCCCCCGGATGGTGAACAATAGCATTGACTCATTCAGTCGCACTACCACTTTGTGAAAAGGATGGTTGAATATGAACCAAAATCACCGGATCTGGTCCTTTATAAAAGCCAAGGGCTTTTACATCGCGTTGGCGCTGTGTATCACCGGGGCGGGCACCGCCGCCTGGCTCACCGCGCAGAATACCATCAGCGGCATCCGTGAACAGCAGCAAAAGCCCCCCGCTGTCACCGAACAGGGGGAAGGCAACCAGTGGGATTATGAGGATATCCTGCAGCAGCAAACCGGCGGCGAGGCCAATACGCCCAAGCCCTCTCTACCCACTTCTCCCTCTCCCGCACCGGAGAACCCCGCTCCCACACAGCCTGCCGCGGCCGATGCCCACCAGCCGCCCGCAAAATCCGAGCCCGCGGCGCCGTTGTGCTTCTGCCTGCCGGTGCAGGGCGCTAAGACCATCGCCCCCTTCAGCGGTGGAGAGTTGGTCAAAAACCACACCCTAAATGTCTGGCGCACCCACGATGGCATAGACCTGGCTGCGGAAAAAGGCACCGTCGTCACCGCCGCTGAGGCTGGCACCGTCTCCGCCGTGACCATGGACCCCATGTGGGGCGGCACTGTCGCAGTGGATCACACCGATGGCACCCAAACCATCTATTGCGGCATTGCGCCGGAAAAAGCCCTAAAGGCCGGGGATCGTGTCACCGCCGGGCAGATGCTGGGCAGCGTAGATACCGTCACCGCCGAGGTGGCTATGGAAAGTCACCTGCACTTCGCCGCCAAAAAGGACGGCAAATTCATCGACCCGCTCTCATTGCCGGGCCTGGAATAAAAGCAAAGCCCCGACAGGCTCACCCTGCCGGGGCTTCTGTTTGGTTCTCTGTTAAAAGACAAGCTGCACCAGCAGCATATAGCATATCGTCCCGCCCGCGATGGAAAGCAGCATCTGCCGCTTCCACAGGTGCAGCCCCACGGTAACGGCAATGCCGATCAGCTCCGGCAGGCCGTGGCTCCCGCTCAGCAGGGATACATTGCGCAGGCAGTAGATCACCAGCATGGCAAAGATCGCACCGGGCAGCAGCTCTCCAAGATAGTGAATATACTGGGGAGTAGGTTTGCGGGCATTGAAAACCGCAAAGGGCAAAAAACGAGTGAGCAGGGTGGCCAGTACGCACATCCCCACGGTGATGATTTGTTGAGCCAGGGTCATGGTGCGGTCACCCCTCTTTCCTTTTCCAGCGGACGGCGTAGTGCCGTCAATGCCGCCAGAATGCAGATCATTGTAGGGACCAAGAAGTTATCCGCCCCAAAGAGCAGCAGGCACCCCACACTGGCCGCCAGGCCGATCCATTCGCTGGTATGGTGCTTTTCCTTCAGCCACTGCTCCAGAAAGATAACTACAAACATCGCTGTCATCACAAAATCCAGCCCCTCGGTATTGAAATGGATGAAGCTGCCCAGCACGCCGCCCAATGTGGCGCTGGCCACCCAGTAGAATTGGTTGAGCAGTGTGACGAAGAAATAGAACCATCCCCGGTCGATCCCCTCCGGGATCTCGGCGGAGCAATTGATGCTGAAGGTCTCATCGCACATGCCGTAGATGAGATAGGGCTTCTTCCAGCCCAGTCCCTTAAACTTATCCAGCATGGCAATGCCGTAAAAAAGGTGCCGCGCCTGGATCATCAGCGCCATTAGGAAGCACTGCACCGGCGCATAGGGCGCCAGCAGCATGCTCACCGCCACAAATTCCAGGCTCCCGCCAAAAATGGTCAGGCTCATCAGCAGCGGATACCAAAAGCTGAAGCCGGAAACATTCATATAAATGCCATAGGTCATCCCCAGGAACCAGAAGCCGGCAAATATGGGGATGGTGTAGGGGAACGCGCACCGGAAGGCGGCGCGGATCATCCGGCCCCGGCCCGGCGCGCCGGCGGATGGAGCGATAACAGGGTGTTGTGCCATAGAATCAAGTCCTTGTTGGAATTATGCCGGAAATATAAAATATGCTTATTGGCCGGCTGGTTCCTGTTATATTATACAGCCGCGCCTTTGCAGGAAAAATTTTCCTTATTCCATAAAAAATGAAAAGACGCTATGCGGCTGGCAAAAGCAGCGCATAGCGTTTTCCTCTTTACCAGGCGTTGATCAAATCAAGCCTCGGAGATGGCGCCAACGGGGCAGGTACCGGCGCAGGAACCGCAATCAATGCAGGAACCCTCGTCGATCTCGCAAACGCCGCCGGCATCCTTGATGGCACCGACGGGGCAAGCACCCATGCAGGCGCCGCAGCCGATGCAGGCATCGCCAATTTTGAAAGCCATAGTTATGTACCTCCTGATCAGGTTCGTTGCCATCCTCCTTTGGGCAGCCCAATGCCGCCAAAGGAATGGCAAGTACAGGCCAGTTACCCAGCCTGTTTAGGGGTATTATAGCATACTCTCCCCAAAAATCAATACCCTTTTCCCCACCCTGTTATGCAAAGTACGCAGCACAGTAAACCAGCTTGCCAAATGAAGAACAAATGTTTCACGTGAAACATTTTTGCGGAGAGGGATACCTTTCAGGGAAGGGCCAGGTGTCGTCTGCGAAAGGGGCAAGACGGCCCGCAGGGCGCTCCGGCTCCGCCGGAGCTGGCGGCCGGAGGCCGCCAAACCCGTCCGGAGGACGGGGTGCCCTGCGGGCCGTACCCTGCGGTTTGTACAGACTGGCGGCGGTTACAGCTGGGCGGGCTGCTTGACCCCGCGCATGGTAAGGGAAATGCGGCCGCGCTTTTGGTCCACCTCCAGCACCTTTACCCGGACGATATCCCCGACTTTCAGCACCTCGCTGGGGTGCTTTACATATTTTTCACCGATCTGGCTGATATGCACCAGCCCGTCCTCGTGCACGCCGATATCCACAAAGGCGCCAAAATCCACCACATTGCGGACGGTGCCGGTCAGTTCCATTTCCGGTTTCAGGTCCTTCATCTCCAACACATCGCTGCGCAGCACTGTGGGCGGCAGCGATTCGCGGGGATCGCGTCCCGGCTTTTGCAGCTCGGCTATGATATCCCGAATGGTGGGTTCACCGGCGGAAAGCTGCGCCGCCAGCGCTTTATAGCCCATCTTCTCCGCAAGGGTGGGCAGCTCCTTCATTTTATCGGTACCGATATCGGCAAGGGTACAGCCGCAAAGGGTCAGCAGTCCTTCGGCGATGGGGTAACTTTCCGGATGGACGGCGGTGGCATCCAGCGGGTTCTCGCCGCCGGAAATGCGCAGGAAGCCGGCGCATTGCTCATAGGCCTTTTTGCCAAGCTTGGGGACCTTGAGGAGCTGCGGACGGGCGGTGAAGCCGCCGTTTTCCTCCCGGTAGGCCACAATGTTTTTGGCGATGGCGGCATTGATGCCGGCAATGTGCCCCAGCAGAGAGGGCGAGGCGGTATTGAGATCGACGCCCACCGAGTTGACGCAGCTTTCCACCACGCCAGCCAGGGCGGCATCCAGCCGGGCGGGGGGCATATCATGCTGGTACTGGCCGATGCCGATGGCCTTGGGGTCGATCTTCACCAGCTCCGCCAGCGGGTCCTGCAAGCGGCGGGCGATGGAAACGGCGCTGCGCAGGTTGACATCGTATTCCGGGAATTCCTCGCTGGCCAGCTTGGAGGCGGAATAGACCGAGGCGCCTGCTTCGCTGACAATGGCATACTGCACCGGCAGGCCGCTTTCCGCAATCAGCTCCGCCACAATCTTTTCTGATTCCCGGCTGGCGGTGCCATTACCAATGGAAATGACGGTAACTTTATGCTTCTTCAGCAGGTCGGTCACCTTCCGCTTGGTTTCAGCGATTTTATTAAAAGGCTGGGTGGGGTAGACAACGGCGGTATCCAGCACACGGCCGGTGGCATCCACCACCGCCAGCTTGCAGCCGTTGCGATAGCCGGGATCCCAACCCAGCACCACCTGACCGGTGAGGGGCGGCTGCATCAGCAGGTGGTGCAGATTTTCGGCAAAGACCCGGATGGCCTGCTCGCTGGCATTCTCGAACAGCTCCCGGAAGGTTTCATTTTCCATGCTGGGGGCAATGAGGCGCTTCCAGCTATCGGCGGCAGCTTCCATCACGGCGCGGCCGCAGGCATTATTGGCGATCACCGTTTTGCGGCGGATGGCCTCCAGGGCTTTTTCCTCCTCCAGCACAATGGCTGTCTTAAGGAAGCCCTCCTTTTCGCCGCGGTTGATGGCCAGCACCCGGTGCGGGGCGATGCGGCCCACCGGCTCCTTGAAGTCGTAATACATCTTATAGGTGGTGTTCTCGGTGCTATCGCCGGTGGCGGTAACCACGGCCGCCCGGTGGATCAAAAGGCGCAGCGCCTTGCGGATCTCGCCGTCATCGGAAATATCCTCTGCGATGATATCCATAGCGCCGGAGAGAGCATCCTCGGCGGTCTCCACGCCCTTTTCCGGGTTCACATACTCCGCGGCCATGCTAAGCGGCTCCCGCAGGGTATTCTGCACCCGGATGGCCGCCGCCAGCGGTTCCAAGCCCTTTTCCCGGGCAATGCTGCCGCGGGTGCGGCGCTTGGGCTTATAGGGGCGGTAGAGGTCCTCCACCTCCGCCAGAGTGGCCGCAGCCTGAATGGCAGTCTCCAGCTCCGGGGTAAGCTTTTCCTGCTCGGTGATGGAGCGAATGACCTCCTCCCGGCGTTTTTGCAGGTTGCGCAGGTATTCCAGCCGGTCGCTGAGGTCGCGCAGGGCGGCATCATCCAGGCTGTCGGTCATCTCCTTGCGATAGCGGGCAATGAAGGGAATGGTGTTGCCTTCATCCAAAAGGCGCACGGCGGCTTCCACCTGCGCCGGGCGGAGCTTTAATTCCTGCGAGAGCTGCTGTATGAGTTCCATCGTTTTTCCTCTCCTTCGGGGCAAAATTACTTTTCTATTATAGCCTATCCGGGAGCAGGGAGCAACCGGAGAAACGGTACAGCAGCGTTTGAATATTCATTTTTATTTGCATAATTATACACGGTACAATCGCAAAATTGTTTGTTATCACTAATATTTAGTCGTAATTTTCGGCGGTTATCTCCGTTTTAATGCTTTACTTTTGCGAAATGTGATGTATAATAATTCATGTAATCACCACCCGGCCGGAGAGGACCCCGCCGGGACCGGAACGAAAGATATTTTATGAAAAAGATAAAAGGAGATTCTACCATGAAAAAACTGCTTGCTGTAATGCTGGCCGCCATGATGCTGCTGGCGATGGTTGCCTGTGGCAACAACAATAGCGAACCTACCCCTGAGCCTACCCCCACCCCTGACGAGACCAAGACCCTGTATATGGCCACCGAGGGTACCTTCCCTCCCTATGAATATTACGATGGCGATAAGCTGGTCGGTATTGATGTGGAAGTGGCCGGTGCCATTGCCGAAAAGCTGGGCATGAAGCTGGAGGTCGTTGATATCGCGTTTGATTCCATCGTAAGCGGCGTACAGGCCGGCAAGTATGATATGGGCATGGCCGGTATGACCGTCAATGAGGAGCGGTTGGAGCAGGTCAACTTCTCCGACAGCTATTCCACCGGTATTCAGGTCGTTATCGTCAAAGAGGGCGGCAAGGTACAGTCCCTGGACGATATGGGCGCTGACGGCGTCATCATCGGCACCCAGAGCGGCACCACCGGCTTTATGTATGCTTCCGATGACTTTGGTGATGAGAAGGTAAAGGGCTTTGCCAAGACCACCGACGCCGTTGCCGCACTGATCAACGGTCAGGTAGACTGCGTGATGCTGGATAACGAGCCTGCCAAGGCGCTGGTTGCCGCCAATGCCGATGCCGGTCTTTCCATTCTGGATACCGCCTATGCCGTTGAGGACTATGCCATCGCCATCAACAAGGACAACAATGACCTGCTGACCAAGGTGAACGCCGCACTGGCCGAGCTGAAGGCTGACGGCACCCTGCAGGGCATTATTGACAAGTACATCAAGTAAAATCGTTTCCTCATTACCCATGCAGCGGGACGGAGCCACACTGGCTTCGCCCCGTGCTGCTATCTTATCACGATAGAAAAGAGGGGAACCATTGAGTAATTTCCTGCTGTGGTGGGAGCAGCTGAAGGCTGACTTTATCACCTGCTTTGTTACCAAGGAACGCTGGCGCTACATTACCCGCGGCCTGGGGAACACCCTGAAGATCGCGCTGGTGGCTGTACTGATCGGTATTGCCATCGGCTCCATTGTGGCCATTGTGCGCAGCGCCCACGATAAAAATATCCACGAGATGCGCCCGGGCCTGGGTCGCACCCTGCTGAAGATTGCCAACGCCATCTGCAAGGTATATTTGACCGTTATCCGCGGCACGCCTGTAATGATCCAGCTGCTCATCATGTTCTTTGTTATCTTTACCACGGCGCGGGATGGCGTACCGGTGGCCATGCTGTGCTTCGGTATCAATTCCGGCGCGTATGTGGCCGAAATTATCCGGGCCGGTATTATGTCGGTGGATAACGGGCAGAGTGAGGCGGGGCGCAGCCTGGGGCTTAACTTTGTGCAGACCATGTGGTATATCGTCATTCCGCAGGCACTGAAAAATACCCTGCCGGCCCTGGCCAATGAGTTCATTGTGCTGCTGAAGGAAACCTCGGTCGCCTGCTATGTGGCCGTCAACGATCTGACGCGTGGCGGTGAGATTATCCGCGGCGCTACCTATCAGCAGCTTTTGCCGCTTTTGGCCGTAGCTATCATCTACCTGCTGCTGGTCATGTTCTTTAGCTGGCTGGTAGGCAAACTGGAAAGGAGGCTGCGCAGCAGTGACCACTAAACCGATCATTGAGGTAAAAGACCTGAAAAAATCCTTTGGCACATTGCAGGTGCTCAAGGGCATCAATACCGAGGTGCAGAAGGGCGAGGTCGTCGTTGTCATCGGGCCCTCCGGCAGCGGCAAATCCACCTTCCTGCGGTGTCTGAACCTGCTGGAGACCCCCACGGCCGGTTCTATCTATGTGGATGGGGCGGAGATCACCGACCCCAAGTGCGATATCAACCTGCACCGGCAGAAGATGGGCATGGTGTTCCAGCACTTCAATCTGTTCAATAATATGACCATCCTGCGCAACATGACGCTGGCCCCCATGACCCTGCTGAAAAAAAGCAAGGAGGACGCTGAGGCGCAGGCACTGGCCCTGCTGCGGCGCGTCGGGCTGGAGGATAAGGCAAACGCCTATCCCAGCCAGCTTTCCGGCGGGCAGAAGCAGCGGATCGCCATTGTGCGGGCACTGTGCATGGACCCCGAGGTCATGCTCTTTGATGAGCCGACCAGCGCGCTGGACCCCGAAATGGTGGGCGAGGTGCTGGATGTTATGAAGGAGCTGGCGCAGGACGGTATGACCATGGTGGTAGTGACCCACGAGATGGGCTTTGCCCGCGAAGTAGGCAGCCGGGTGCTGTTTATGGATGAGGGTGTCATCATGGAGGAGAACGAGCCGCATGAGTTCTTTGCTAACCCCAAATGCGAGCGGCTGCAAAGCTTCCTGGCAAAGGTGCTGTAAAACAGAAATATTCCCCCACAGGCCATACGGTCTGCGGGGGATATTTTTTATTCCAGAATATTGCGGGCGACATAAACGCCGCTGGCGGAAGCGTGAGAAAGCGAATGGGTGATGCCGCTGCCATCGCCAATGATGTAAAGGCCGGGATGCTGGTTGGATTCCAGTTTTTTATTCACCTCAACCTCCATATTGTAGAACTTGACCTCCACGCCGTACAGCAGGGTGTCCTCATTAGCGGTGCCGGGGGCGATCTTATCCAATGCGTAGATCATTTCCACGATGTCATCCAGGATGCGCTTGGGCAGCACCAGGCTTAGGTCGCCGGGGGTGGCGTTCAGCGTGGGGGTAATGAAGGCCCCCTCCATGCGCTCCGGGGTGGAGCGGCGGCCGCGGATCAGATCGCCGAAACGCTGGATGATGACCCCGCCGCCCAGCATATTACTCAGCCGCGCGACGCTCTCGCCATAGCCGTTGGAGTCCTTAAACGGCTCTGAAAAATGCTGTGCCACCAATAGGGCAAAGTTAGTATTTTCGGTCTGGCGGCTGGGATCTTCGTAGCTGTGGCCATTGACGGTGATGATGCCGTTGGTGTTTTCATTTACCACGGCGCCCTTGGGATTCATGCAGAAGGTACGCACCTTATCGCCGTACTTTTCGGTGCGGTAGACGATCTTGCTTTCATACAGCTCATCGGTAAGATGGGCAAAGACCGCCGCGGGCAGTTCCACCCGCACGCCCAGATCCACGCGGTTGGAGTGGGTGGGGATATTGAGCTCCCGGCAGACGGCTTCCATCCACTTGCTGCCGCTGCGCCCTACCGAGATCACACACTTTTGGCAGGTGTACTCGCCTGCTGCGGTAAAAACACGGTAGCCATCATCCGCCGCCGCGACTGCAGTGACGGGGGTATCAAAGAAGAAGGTGACCTTATCCTTTAGTTCCTCGTAGATATTCTGCAGCACCTTGTAGTTGATATCGGTGCCGAGGTGGCGTACCGAGGCATCCAGGAGATGCAGGTCGTTCTGGATGCAGACGGTCTTAAAGCGGGTACCGGCGGTGGAATAGAGCTTTGTCCCTTCGCCGCCATGGGCCAGGTTGATCTCATCAACATAGCGCATAAGCTCCAGCGCCTGCTTTTTGCCGATGTACTCATACAGCGTGCCGCCAAAGTCATTGGTGATATTGTACTTGCCATCGGAGAAAGCACCCGCCCCACCGAAACCGCTCATGATGGAGCAGGTGGGACAGCCAATGCAGGTTTTTATTTTATCGCCATCGATGGGACAGCGACGGCGGCTGAGGGGATGCCCGGATTCGAATACCGCGACCCGCAGGGCGGGAGCCCGGTGGGTCAGCTCGTAAGCGGAAAAGATGCCTCCAGGGCCAGCGCCAATGATAATGACATCGTAATTCATAGTACGACCTCCACAAAAAAGAACAGTTGACCGCTGCGCAGCCAACCCTATCATCCAAGATAATTTATTTATAACACAGGTGCAGGAATTTTGCAATGACGCCGGCAGAGAAAAAACGCCTCTCTGACGAGAAAAACCGTGCTCATTGCCCAACTGCTCCCCCATAAACGGCCCAGCCGCCCGCCCTATGCGGGCAGACGGCTGGGTATATGCTTTCTGCGGGCTTTTCCGCCGCAGCAGGGGAAGATGCTTGTTAAACGGGAAAGTCCGCGCCAAGCGGCAAATTTAACGGCCCAGCGCCTTTTTGACATATTCCCGCAGGGTGCTGTCATCCAAGAAAGGAAGGAGCTCGGTGATGCTCTCTCCGCGGGCCAGCTTTTCCTTGGTGATGGCCCCCAGTGCCTTATCACCCAAAAAGGGCAGCATGGCCGTAACATCCTCACCGCGGAGCACTTTGGCAAGAGCCACCTCGCCCAGCTTTTCCTCCCCGGCAAAGGGGAGGAGCTCCCCGATGGAGCGGCCGTTTTTGGCACGGAGTTCCGCCAGCCTGCCCACCGCTTCTTCGCTCATGAAAGGGGCAAGTGCCACGGTATCCTTACCGTTCTGCTCCAGCAGCAACGCCAGTTCATCCACCTTTTCTTCTGCCATAAAGGGGACCAGGCCTGTAACATCGCCACCCTCCTGCGCCAGCTGTGTGGCCAGCTCGCCCACGGTTTCCTCGTCCAGGAATGGCACCAGTGTCAGCAGGCTCTCTCTATCTTCCCTAACCTCCCCGGCTAGCTTTTCTACCTGACTGGGGCGCAGCACCTCGGCAGCCTCTTTCAGTTCCTCCCTGGTGTAATCGGCAGGCTGTACCGGCTCTCCGGCTGTTACCTTTTCCACCACGGGGTTGCCGCCGCCCAGGATCTCATCCACCGTGACGCCAAAAATTTCGGCCAACTCCGGCAGCTTGGCGATATCCGGCATGGAATTGCCGGTATCACATAGTTAAAGATATTGGTGTCATTTAATCAATTTTGCCGATAAAGCGGTAGAAGATTTCTACCTCCTGTTCCCGGCTTCCGTCCTCACCTTTGACCGCTTCATGGACAACGATTTTTTCAATCAGCGTATTCAAAAGTTCGGCGGTCAGTTCTGTTGGATTGACGCACTCTTTCATCAAGGCAATCCATTTTTCTGCGTCTGCGGCGTTCTGGCTTTCAGTGGCGATAGCGGATTGAAGCTGTTCAATCTTTTCGTCCAGTTCAGCCTGTTCGCTTTGGTACTTCCCGGACAGCATAGAGAAGTTGTATTCCGTGATACGCCCCGCCGCCCAGTCCTCATACATCCGGGCAAACAAAGTATCGACTTCGGCTTTTCGCTTCTCTGCCTTTTTCAGTTCTGCGGCCTGCTTCTTTCTTGCGGCGGCCTGTCCCTTATCAGTGGCATTTAACAGCCGCTTCAAGAGCCGTTCTTCATCATGCTGTACCAGCCCCGACCAGTATTGCAGACGGGAGAGGACATAGGCATAAAGCACATCATAACGGATATAGTGCATGGAGCATTGGCGTGTGCCCTGCCCGTACTTGCTACAATGATAATGGCCGTAAGGCTTGCTGTTCTGCCTGTTCTCCCCATAGGACAGCGACCAGCCGCAATCCGCACATTTTACCAATCCGGAAAAAATCTGCGTCGTACC
This sequence comes from uncultured Oscillospiraceae bacterium, assembly GCA_900547385.1. Classification (GTDB taxonomy): domain Bacteria; phylum Bacillota; class Clostridia; order Oscillospirales; family Ruminococcaceae; genus Angelakisella. The sequence continues at coordinate 44,763 of URGQ01000005.1, forward strand.
ATCCTTGCACTTTCTGCGGCGGTTTGCTATCTGCTCCTGTACCTGCCGGAAAACCTGTTCGCTGATAATCGGCTCCTGCGTATTCTCCACCCGTACCCATTCACTTTGGGGCTTGCGTATCCTCCGCTTGTTCTTAAAGGAAATGTTTGTTTCCCGGTAGTGGATGGTATGGCCGATATAGGTTTCATCTTTCATAATGCTCTTGACCTGCGCTATCGTCCATGCGTAGCTTTTTTCCTCCGGCGCACCCGCATAGATGTTTGCGAAAGTCCCGTCACGCTGGAAGTTGATAAATCCCGGAGTGGGAACCTTTTCCGCAATCAGTATTCTTGTGATACTGGCCGCCCCTCTGCCATGAATGGCAAGGTCAAAAATCTTCTCCACTATCCAGCGGGTTTCCTCGTCGATTATCAGCTTGTTTTTGATTTCCGGGTGTTTCCTGTACCCGATGGGAGCATAAGCGCCGATACGCTGTCCTGTGGCAAACTTCGCTTTGAAAGCGGCCTTTACCTTGCGGCTCGTATCTTTCGCAAACCATTCATTGAACAGGTTTTTGAACGGTACAAAATCGGAAAGCCCTTTCTCTGTGTCCTCATTCTCCGCAACGGCGATGTAGCGCACCCGTTTTTCCGGGAACAGAAATTCCAGATAGTAGTCCATCATCACATGTTCCCGCCCGAAACGGGAAAGATCTTTCGTAACAATGCAGTTTACTTTTCCGGCTTCCATATCGTCCATCATGCGCTGAAAATCCGGCCGTTCAAAGTTCGTCCCCGACCAGCCATCGTCCACATACTCACCGACTACATGAAGCCCCTGTTCCTTTGCGTACTGTTGCAGGATTGTCCGCTGTGTTTCAATGCTTACGCTGTCACCATAGTTTTCATCGTCCCGGCTCAATCTCATATAAAGCGCCGTGTTGTAAATCGTAGTATTG
>URGQ01000006.1 GCA_900547385.1 uncultured Oscillospiraceae bacterium
ATAGAGTGGAAAATCTGACATTTCCGCTCTATCGCCCCTCATTTCTATTTTATCTTGTTTGTACCCCTTGTACACCGATGTTTCGATTGCAATATTATTACTTGTTACGGTGTTTTCTCCGGTAAGGATCACACTGTAGGTTACATAATTTGTTGTATCGCAAAAATCAATGCCGATGTTGCTGCCGGTGGCGGTGATGGTGGCATTATTGAGGGTGAGGGTGCGGGTGGACTTATCGTAGGAGTAAGTGCCGTTGCCCTCACCGAGGGAAATATCATTGCCAACGGTGACAGCGGTGCCGTTGATCTTTACATTTTCATCGGTTACGGGGGTGGTATCCGCCAGGGCGGTGGTGGGGAGTAGGACAAAGACTAAAGCCAGCGCGAGCAGGGCGCTGAGCAGGCGTTTTTTCATGGGGGTGGGCCTCCTTTTCATTTTTCTTAAAATTATGGTTTTACTGGGCACAGAGGCCCTACTTTCGACCCCCATAATACCCCCTAAAAGGGGGTATTTTTCGCCCAGGGGGCGAAATGCGGGCAAAGCGGTGTGAATTGCAGAAACGCCCTAAAAAGTGCACAAAAAGCCCCCGCGATGGAAGGCTTTTTGCTAAGAATGGGAATGTATGGCATCCCCAAATATTATTAACCGTTACATAATGCCGCCGGCGGTGGAGGTATAGACGCCCAAGATGAAGGCCACAATGCACAGTACGGCGCAGACGAGGGTATCGGTTTTCTTTTGGCGGGCCATCAGCTTGGCCAGCAGGGCATCGTAGTTTTCGCGGCTTTGGTCGTAATCCGGCTGGGCGGCCAGGGTCTCTTCCATCTTTTTGCCGTACAGGCGGTAATCCGCATAGGTAAGGGCGGGCATAAGCACGATGAAAAGCAGGAAAAACAGCATGGCTGGTGCCTCCGTTCTATTGGGATAAGATGCAGGGAAGCTCCGGCCGGAAAACCGACCGGAGTATGGCCCGTGCTAAATTCCGGAATCAGTGCAGCAGTGCATTGGGCAGCACGGTGACGATGCCGGGGATGTAGGTGAAGAGGAACAGATCGACGATGAGAACCGCCAGGAAGGGCAGTACCTGCCGGATGACCTTCTCCAGGCGAACTTCGCAGATGCTGGAGGAGACGAAGAGGTTCATGCCGATGGGCGGGGTGATCTGGCCGATGGAGAGGTTGATGATCATGATAATACCAAAGAAGGTCTTATCGATGCCATAGGCGCTGATCAGCGGGACCAGAACAGGGGTGAGCAGGGTGATGGCGGCGACATTATCCAGCAGGGCGCCGGCCACAAACAGGGCCAGATTGACGAGCAGCAGAACGACAGCGGGGCTATCGGTGATGCCGCTGATGGCAGCAACGATCTGATTGGGGATCTGCTGCATGGTGAGCATCCAGCCGAACACGGCAGCGGCGCCGATGAGGAACAGGATCATAGAGGTGCTGACGCCGGTCTTGACGCAGGCCTCATAGGCTTTCTTGATATTGAGCTGCTTAAACACAAAGTAGCCAATGATGAAACCGTACAGAACGGATACGCCGGCGGCTTCGGTAGCGGTGAACTTGCCGCTGTAAATGCCGCCCAGGATGATGACCGGGGACAGCAGCGCCAGGAAGCTCTGAATAACGATCTTGGCCTTGCTCTGGGTATGGAACTCAGCGATATCCAGCTCGGAGGTGCCGTAGCCGTTTCTCTTGGCGCGGAAGTACTCGACGACCATAAGGCTGAGGCCCATGATGATGCCGGGGATGATACCGCCGGTGAACATCTCCAGGACGGAGACATCAGCGACGATGGCATACATGAGCATGGTGCCGCTGGGAGGAATAATGAGGCCCAGCAGACCGGAGGAAGCGATAACAGCTGCGGTGTATTCTTTCTTATAACCGGCTTTTTCCATGGGCTCTACCATGATGCCGCCGATGGCAGCGGCCGTAGCGGTAGCGGAACCGGAGATAGCGCCGAAGAACATGCAAGCCAAAGTGGTGACCATGGAAAGGCCGCCTTTGAACCGGCCTACCACACGGTTGGCCAGGTAGATGAGCTTATCGGAAACACCGCCCAGGGTCATGACTTCACCGGCCAGGGTGAACATGGGAATAGCCAACAGAGAGAACTTGCTGACGCCGCTGAGAAGCTTCTGGGTGATGATAAGCGCATTGAGAGTGCCGCCCTGCAGAATGGTGAGCAGAGAGGCGGTGCCCATCGCCATGCCGATAGGAACAGCGATAAGGAGCAGAATGCCGGTGGAAATCAACAGGAATGCAGTCATGCGGTGACTTCCTCCTTTCCTTTTTTGGCAAAGAGATCAGCGAAGCGGTCTACAATGAGGACGATGAAGTTAAGGATCATGCCAACGGCACCAACGCCTACCACAAAGTAGTACCAGCCATAAGTGATGGGAGAAGAGCCAACAATAACATGCATATTCTCGCCTGTCATCTGGAAGGCCTGGGAGGTAACGACCACCAGGAACGCAATGCTGATGAGATCAGCAATGATGAGGATGACTTTGGTGAGCTTTTTGGGCAACAGATCCACGAAGAATTCCAAGCGGATCTGTTTATTATTGGCCGTAGCAGTGCAGGCCCCCAGGAACACACTGCAGATTAGCAGGAACACGATGAGATCCTGCGACCAAGGCAGTGGAACGAACGCGATAAAGCGGGAAATGATCTGCAGCAGCAGAACCAGGAACATGGCGACCATGACAATGCCCAAAAGGAGATTGCAGACCTTGTTGAAGGCTCCGACCGCAGTTTTCAGCGTTTTGCGGAACATAGAATTACTCCTTTACTGATAAGAGAACTTGAGGAGGGGCAGAGTCGGGCGGGTGTGCCCGGCTCTGCCGTGGAGATGACTCAATCAGTTAGCCTTTCAGCTGGTTGTACAGGGCGGTGAACTCCTCGCCGTACTGCTTGCAGTAGGACTCGGTTACAGGAGCCAGAGCCTCTTCGAAAGCGGTCAGATCGGGATAGGTGATGGTAACGCCCTGCTCCTCGATGAACTTGAGGTCGGAAGCTTCGGACTCGGAAACGGTCTTAACATCAGCAGCGCAAACTTCCTTGGCAGCATCCAGCAGGATCTGCTGCAGCTCGGGAGACAGGCTATCGAACTTGGCCTTGTTCATGATGAGGGGCTCGGAAACATACTGATGATGGGTAACAGCTAGATACTTCTGAACCTCATAGAACTTACTGCCGATGATATTGGAGGTGGGGTTTTCCTGAGCGGAAACGATGCCAGTCTGCAGACCGCTGTAAGTATCACTCATGGAAAGGGTGGTGGGGTTGGCGTTCAAGGCGGTCAGCATATCAGCGATGAGCTTAGCGGAGCCGACGCGAACCTTCAAGCCGGAGAAATCGGCGGGGCTGTTGATCTCGTTATTGGAGGTAACAACACGGAAGCCATTGGCAGCCCAGCCCAGGATGGTCATGCCCTGCTTTTCGATAGCGGTATTGAGGGTAGCAGCTACATCGCTATCAGCGAAGGTGAGAACATGATCCCAGGAAGTGAACGCATAGGGCATAGCGATAACATTGAACAGCGGATCATAGTTGGCGAGGTAAGCATCGGGATCCAGAACCATATCCTGGGTACCGGACTTAACGGACTCCAGCATCTCGGAGCCGGAACCGAGCTGCTCGGCGGGGAAGATATTGATGATGAGCTGTCCATTGGACTTCTCTTCAACAATCTTCTTGAAGGATTCAGCGAGGACCTGATAATGGTGATCGGTGTTGTTGGTGTGGCCCAGGCTCAGCTGAATGGCCTTAACATCGTTGCCACCATTGTTGTTGTCGCCGTTGTTATTGCCGCAGGCAACCAGGGTCAGGATCATAGCCAGTGCCATAATCAGTGCGATGATACTTCTTTTCATGATTTTCTTCCTTTCTTTTTTGTCCGAATTTTTATCTCATGTGATCTCTCACATATGACCTAATTGTACCACAACCGTGCGGGAAGGAAAGCCGGGAATTAACGGCATCTTAGCCGTGGCAGGCCAGCGCCATACTGCCGCCCAGATGGGCGTGGATCTCCTCGCACATATCGCGGGCGGTCTGGGTGAGCATTTCCAGGTTATAACCGGTGTGAATGCCCATCTTCTCGCACATATTTACGAGGTCTTCGGTGGCGATATTGCCCTTGGCGCCAGGGGCGAAGGGGCAGCCACCCATGGCCGCCAGGGAGGCATCAAAGTGGGTGACGCCTTCTTCCAGGGCTACAAAGGCATTGGCAATGCCCATGCCGTGAGTATCGTGCAGGTGCGCACAGATGTGATCTGCGCCGACCAGGCCGATCATGTGGCGGAGGACTTCCCGGGTGTGGGTGGGGGTGGAGATACCTGAGGTATCGGCCAGGCCAAAGTACTCCACACCGACGCTGTGGGCCTCTTCCACGATCCAATCCAGGCGCTCCAGCGGGATCTCATCACCGAAGGGAGAACCGAACACGCAGGGCAGAGCCAACTGGATGCGAACATCGCCTGTCTGCTGAGAAGCCAGCTCCTTGAACTGAGCCATGCTCTCCTGAATGGTGCGGCGGGAATTGCGGAGGTTGTGCTCCTCGCTGGCGCTGACCACGAAGGACAGCATGTGGGAGCCGGCCGCGACGGCGTCATCGGCGCCGCGCTTATTAAGGGCCAGGGTGCTGAGTGTGCAGCCTTTTTCGGCGGCGTAGGGCTTGATCGCCTCGAACACGGCGGCCGCATCGGCCATCTGGGGCATGACCTTGGGATTGACGAAGCTGGTAACTTCCAGCTCCTTGGCGCCGCAATCGATCATACGGCGGATGTACTTGATTTTAACTTCGGTGGGAATGAACTCCGCGTGGTTCTGCCAACCATCACGGGGGCAGCATTCCTGGATATAGACCTCTTTAGGAAGTGACATAAACTTGTACCCTCCTTGTCAGTTATCAGTTGATGACGCCTTCGGCACGGAACGCTTCGAGCTGTTCCTTAGTGAAGCCGAGGGACTCAAAGATCTCTTCGTTGTTTTCGCCCAGATCCGGAGCGGCCTTGTAATAAACACAGGGGGCTTCCTCCATCTTGAGGGGGTTACCAATGACGGTCAGCTCCTTGGGAGCATCGGGGTGCTTAACAGGCGCGGGAACCTTGACGAGCATCTCACGCACTTCCACGATGTTCTTATCGTTGGCGGCCTGCTCGCAGTTATAAATGGGCGCTACAGGGATACCTGCCTCATCGATGATCTTGCAGACCTCGGAAACGGTTTTATCGGCGGTCCACTTTTCGATGATCTCCTTGAGGGAATCCGCGTTCTTCTTGCGGGACTCGGTATCGCAGTACAGGGGATCCTGGGCCAGTTCCGGCATACCCATGGCAGCGGAAAGCTTCTCAAAATGCTTATCGGTGCCGGAGGCAATAACAAAATAATCGTCCTTGGCCTTGAAGGAATCATAGGGGGCGGAGGTGATGTACTTATTGCCGGTCTTGACAGGGCTGACGCCGGTGTAAACATACTGCATCATCTTGGCTTCCATGCCGGAGAAGATGGAATCGACGAGGGCGACATCGATGTGGTTGCCTACGCCGGTTTTTTCACGGTTATACAGAGAAGCGCAGATGGCGAAGCCAGCGTTCAGACCGCCGAACAGGTCACCAATGGCCATACCGGCACGGGTGGGCTCGCTGCCCGGCCAGCCGGTGATGCTCATGCTGCCGCCCATAGCCTGGCCGATGAGGTCGTAGCCGGGACGATTGGCATTGGGGCCATACTGGCCAAAGCCGGAGATAGAAGCATAAACCAGGCGCGGATTCAGCTTTTTGCACTCTTCATAGCTGAAGCCCAAACGGCCCATAACACCGGGACGGTTGTTTTCCAGCAGTACATCAGCGCTCTTTACCAATTCGCTGAACAGTTTTTTTCCGTCCTCTGTTTTGAGGTTGATGGCAACACCACGCTTATTGCGGTTCAGATTCTGGAAATACATGCTCAGTCCACTATTTTTTTCCAAAGGGCGCGCGTTGCGGACGAAGTTGCCGCCGGTGGTCAGGTTTTCCACCTTGATAACATCGGCGCCCATATCGGCCAGATACATACCACAGTAGGGACCTGCCAGGAAGTCGGTGAAATCAAGCACACGGATGCCCTTGAGAAGCTGTCTAGTCATGATAAATCCTCCTGCGGCGCGATACTTTCGCGCCAGAATCATTTTTCGCGCTCCGGGGGCGGCCGACCCCCAAAAACACACAAGATTCGCTTCCGGAAGCTTAATCTACGATTCCATGATAGCCAAGTATGTCGAAATTGTGAAATGCCAAGAAACGAGCTTGATTGATGCTGTTTTTGCATAACAGTCAAAGTGCTGTGATATTGTTTGTGATATTTGTGCAAAAAGCACATGATTCCAGCGATTTGACGGATTTTTGTATATTGTATTTGGTTGCTTTCCTCTTACTCGCATGGTAAAATATTAGGGAAGGCAAAGAGAATACTGTGGCCCAAACGAATGGAGGACACGCAAAACCATGACGATCTTTCAATTGGAATGTTACTACGCGTTAGCTCAGTCGCTTAACTTTACCCAAACGGCCAGCCAGCAGTATATCACCCAGCCAGCCCTAAGCCGAAGCATCTCCTCGCTGGAAAAGGAGCTGGGGATCAAGCTGGTGAACCGCACCACCCACACCGTTTCTCTGACCCCGGCGGGGCGGGTATTTGCCGAAGAGTGCCGCAAAATCATAAGCACCTACCAGGATGGCGTACAGAATGCCTTGACCGCCTCCCAAAGCATTGTAGGACGGGTACGGCTGGGAGTCCCTATCGATTCCTTTGAGCCATTGGCGGTAAAGCTGGTGCGTGCCATCACTGAAAAGCACTCCGGTATTCATATTGAGCTGAAATTTAATACCCCGACCCGGCTGCTGCGGGCGCTGGATGACGACCTGGTGGATGTAATCATTGCCAGCGGCCGCCCCAGAAGCGCCGAAAGCAAGTATCTGCTGGTGGACCGCCGGATGGACTATGTAGTGATATCCTCCGTTCATCCTCTGGCGGACCGGGAGGAAGTCTCCTTTAGCGAGCTGCGGTATGAAAACTTTATCGCTATCTCCCGTTCCTCCTCCATTGCCGGGTATCAGTCCATTATTGACCACGCCTCAGCCGGCGGGTTTTCTCCCAATATCGTGGGAGAAGCGGAGACGGTTTCCTCCCTGCTGATGATGGTGGCCTGCGGTGTAGGCATCACCGTGCTGTACAAGGAACACCAGCCCATTTCCGCCACCGACGCGGTGCGGTTTATCCCACTGAAGGGCGAAAAATACTTTAACCGATATCTCATTTGGAACCGGCTAGATAATTCCTGTCTGGATTCGGTACTGGAGGTCGCGAAAGGGCTTTTTACCCCCGAAGCAGAAGATGAATAAATAAAAAGCCCCCTGCGGGAGCGTAATATGCAAAAAAAGCCCCCCCAAGGGAGACGCTCCGTAAGGAAGTTGTCTCCCTTGGGTTTTGTCGTCAGCCGGAATTTGGATTTATAGGAAAAACAATCATATTGAAGGATTACGGTAGGAGCAAAAAATAGTAAATAATGATTTTATTTTCTGTATAATAAGAAATATAATTTTACCAAGAATAATTTTTGTAAGGCAAATAATTCTTTGAAAGGATGAAAGGCTATGCCACAACATGAATTTATTACAAAGCAACTAATAGATAAAGGTTGGTCAGAAGATAGAAAATACTGTGTTACCGACGAGCAAGGAAATAAATTTTTGCTTCGTGTTTCTCCGATTGAACAGTATGACAGGAAGAAAAGTGAATATGAACTTATGGGTCAGGTAGCAGCTCTCGGTGTACCAATGTGCCGCCCCTTAGAGTTCGGCACATTTGATGAAGGAGTTTATTCTATTCAAACTTGGATAGATGGCATTGATGCAGAAGAAAATATACATAATTTAACAAGCCAAGAACAGTATTCTTATGGTTTTGAAGCGGGAAAAATACTAAAAGAAATTCATAAAATCCCCGCTCCGAAAGAAATAGAAGATTGGGAAATCTATTTTAATCGTAAAGCAGACCACAAAATCAAGATGTATGAAGAATGTCCTGTCAAGTACGAAAATGGGCAAGCCTTCATTGATTACATTAACGCTCACAGATATTTGCTCAGCGGTCGCCCTCGAACCTATCAGCACGGAGATTACCATATCGGCAATATGATGATAGGGAATGATAAGCGACTCTACATCATTGATTTTAATAGAAATGACTTCGGAGATCCGTGGGAAGAATTTAACCGCATTGTGTGGTGCGCTCAAGCTACCTCTTTGTTTGCAACCGGAATGGTAAACGGATACTTCGGCAATGACATACCAATTCCGTTTTGGGAGTTGCTCGCACTTTATATTAGCAGTAATACTTTATCTTCTGTGCCTTGGGCAATTCCTTTTGGGCAGAGCCAAATTCAAGTAATGATAAATCAAGCAAAAGATGTACTAAGCTGGTATGAGAATATGACGAAATCCATTCCGACTTGGTACAAAGGAGTTATTATTATAAATAATACGAAGCATTTGCCGTCGTGTCCACAGGGATAGCAAGCATCGGATTATGACACCACAATCCGCGAAAAAAGCTAAATACAAATCATTGGAGTCCCTTCCTTACGGAGGGTGCCCCAAGGGGTTCTTTTTTATTTGATTAGAAATTTTGAGATGGCACAAATGGACCCATCTACTAGTTTACTTTTCTCGTTAGAATAGCCGCCAAAAATCCTGGCTTTTCCGCCATGCGTGAATGGCAATGGAATATGGACTAAACCTCAACAATAAGGACTCCTTCATTTCCTGCCGGTAATCCCTCTTTTATGAGGCTCTTATCAAACAAAGCAGCACCGCCTTTGGCAATTTCGCGATTATCGGGTTTATCCATGCATACCGAATTGACATAAAAAACGGGGGCATTTATTTTGCCGGCCTGTTTGGCATATTCAAACTTTACTGTATTGTTCCATTCTAAATAGTTATAATCTGTATAGACAGGCCACCAAACGATATCCGGTTCCAACTCGTTCAGACGAGTGATATTTTCTTCATACCAAAGGTCTCCGCATAACCCAATGGCAACCTCCCTACCGAGAAAGTGAAATGTGTGAAACCCATCACCCTCACAGTATTCTTTTCCCGCAAACGACTCTTTCCAGCCTGGAGATACTCGGCGATATAAGTCTATGATCTGGCCATTTTTATCTATTGTCATCTGTGAACTGAAAAACACATCACCATCTTTCTCAATGAATCCAAAGGATACTGCAATGGTGTACTCTTTGGCCATACTGCATATTTCGCGAATAATCATATCATCACGAGAAATAGATACTGTTGTATCATGTTTTGCTATAAAATTTATGCCATAAAAGCCCTGAAGAAATGCTTCTCCGAAGATAACAACATCCGCCCTTCCCGCACATTTTCTAAGTGTATCAGCGAGAACTGCTTTGTTATACTCGATATCTTCATTAATAAATCCAACGCCTGCAAGCGCACATTTCATTCTTATCACCTCCATAAACCCTGACTTTATCAAACTCAATATAACATATCAATATAAAAAGTCCGCCGTAATTCTATCAAAATTACGGTGGACTTTTGGTGGAGGCGAGGAGAGTCGAACTCCTGTCCGAAAACCAGTCCGCACGGCTTTCTACGAGTGTAGCTGCTCTTTTAGCGTTCCCTCTGCCTCCCGCCGGACAGCAGGCTGAAGACTTTAGTAGCTCCTGATACAATCACAGGCCCGGAACCCTTCCCGTGATCGTTCACCACTCATCGACGCCCTCCTGCGGCCGTGGTCCTCCGCAGTCGGACGGCTGCTTAATTAAGCAGCGTACGCGTAATCAGTGTTAGCGTTTATATTTAAGTTACCCGTTTTATAGAGGTCGAGCGCCTCTACTCGCTTACCCTGTTTCTCAGTCCCCGTCGAAACCGGTACGCCCCCGTATTCACTTTTGGGTTTAGCCGCGGCCGCGCATGGCGCGTTCGATATCCCGCTGGGCATCACGCTTGGCGGCATCGGCACGCTTATCATACAGCTTTTTACCGCGGCACACACCCAGTTCTATCTTGACCCGGCTGCCCTTAAAATATGCCTGGAGTGGGATAAGGGTAAGCCCCTGCTGCTGTTTTACCAAACCATACAAACGGTTCAGCTCCTTGCGGTGTAGCAGCAGCTTTTTGGGCCGCAGCGGATCACGGTTAAAGATATTGCCCTTCTCATAGGGGCTGATGTGCATCTGACGCACAAAGAGCTCCCCTTTTTCGAAGCTGCACCAGCTGTCCTTGAGATTCAAGCCGCCGTTCCGCAGGCTTTTTACCTCGGTACCGAACAGCTCAATACCGGCTTCCATGGATTCTTCCACAAAGTATTCGTGTCGCGCCTGGCGGTTGGCGGCGATCTGCTTGATTCCCTGCTTTTCTGCCATGCGCAGTCACTCCTTTTCTTCGGTGGAATCACATCATATCACAAAATTTCGATTTGTCAAGGGGAAGATCAAAGCTCGCTGCGACCCTCCATGGCACGCCATAGGGTCACCTCATCGGCGTATTCCAGGTTACCGCCCACGGGGATGCCGTAGGCTAACCGACTGACTTTGACGCCAAGGGGCTTGAGCAGCTTGGCAATATACATTGCGGTCGCTTCGCCCTCCACGGTAGGGTTGGTCGCCATAATGACCTCGGCGACATCCCCCTTGCCGGTGCGGGCCAGCAGCTCCTTGATGGTAAGCTGGTCGGGGCCTATTCCATCCATGGGGGAAATAAGCCCGTGCAGCACATGGTAAACACCGTTGTACTCCCGGGTGCGCTCAAAGGCCAGGACATCACGCGGGTCCTCCACCACGCAGATAAGGGAGGTATCCCGTCCCTTGGCAGAGCAGATGGGGCAAAGCTCCCCTTCGGTAAAGTTGCCGCAAACGGAACACTTTTTGATCTTGCTCTTGGCCTCCAGAATGGCAGCGGAAAATTCCTTGGCCTTGTCCTCCGGCAGATCCAGCACATAAAAGGCGAACCGCTGAGCCATCTTGCGGCCGACACCCGGCAGGCGGGCAAACTGCTCGATAAGTTTTTGCAGCGGCGCTGCGGTGGAATCCATGCGATCCCCTCCCCCTCTTACGGAAAAATAAGATTACAGGCCGAGATCCAGGCCGCCGGTAATGGCGCCAATGGTCTGTTCGGCATCCGCATTGCAGGCACGGATGGCCTCATTGACGCCCTCCCGGATCAGATCCTGCAAAAATTCGATATCATCAGGATCAACTACTTCCGGCTTAAGGGTAACAGATGTCACTTCCTTTTTGCCATTGATTTCAACTTCAATATTGCCGCCGCCAGCAGAAACATGGTAGACCTTTTCTTCCAGTTCCGCCTGGGCACGGGTCATTTCCTCCTGCATCTTCTGCATCCGCTGCATCATCTGGTTCATATTACCGGCGCCGCCGGCGCCCTGGGGGATTCTTGCTTTCATATTGGTTCTCCTTTTTGGTTATTATTCTCTGGTAACCGGGATGCCCATTCCCTCTGCCTGCTTGATGAGATCCTCCAACGGAGAGCTCTGCGGGGTGGTTGCCTTGGGCGCAGCGGTGTAAGGCCCCACACCGTATTTTACACCGGTCACTTCGGCGATAGCTCGCTTTAGGCTCTGACGAGTGAAGTCATTGCTGCGCATCATCTCCAGGAAGATGGGCTTATCACACTCGATAAGGACAGTCTGCCCGCGGAAATGGGCATGGCTGCCTTGCAGGGCACCTGCCAGCATCTTATTGATGACGCCAAGACGATCCAGCACCTGCAGCCACTGATCCTCCGGCATTGGCTCCACCGGGGTAGCGGCAGGCTTTGCAGCCGGTGGGGCTGCTTCCTCCTGCTGCGGGGGCGGCTCCATGCCTGGCAGCGCTACCTGCTCCGGTTCGGCTGATCCCTCTTGTTGTGGCTGGAACATTCCTCCGACAGCCGTCTGCTGCGCCGGGGCCGGAGCGGGGCGGATCCCCTCCGCCAGCAGCCGGTTGAGCTTGGCTTCCAGCTCCTCGATGCGGGCGACCAGCGCTTCCCGGCTGGGGCTTACCCGCCGGTCGCTGAGCTTTAAGAGAGCCAGTTCCATCTCCGCCCGGCGGCTGGTGCTGCGAGCCATAGCGGCCTGGGTATCCTGCAGCGTTCTGATGGCATCCATCAGCGCGGCCGGGGTAAAGGAGGCCGCCTGCTTTTTATACTGTTCCAGCGTCTGTGGCAGGCAGACAATAAGTTGTTCGGGATCGCGAGCGGTAGCTGCCACCAACAGGTTGCGGTAATGGTTGATTAATTGACTGCACAGGCGGTCATATTCTACAGCCTGTCCGGCCAGGCGCTCCATGGCATCCATTGCGCCTGTAAAATCCCCCGTCGCGGCGGCATCGGCGATCTCAAAAAGATAGTCCTGCCCCACAAGCCCGGCCGCCTCGCTGACGGCCTCCACGGTGATATCATGGGCGTGTGCCCAGCAAAGATCAAGGAGAGAAAGGGCATCACGCATACCGCCATCGGCAATACGGGCAATGAGAGCCGCGGCTTCTTCCGTCAAGGTCATGTCCTCCTGCCCGGCAATGAAAAGCAGCCTATCCCGGATGACCTCCGGCGCAATACGCTTAAAATCAAACCGCTGACAGCGGGACTGAATAGTGGCAGGAATTTTGTGTACTTCGGTGGTAGCCAGAATGAAGATCACATGCTCCGGCGGCTCCTCCATAATCTTGAGCAGGGCATTGACCGCCCCGACGGAAAGCATATGCGCCTCATCGATAATATAAACGCGGTATTTGGCGATATTGGGCAGAAAAACGGCTTCCTCCCGCAGGTCACGGATATTATCCACGCCGTTATTGCTGGCGGCATCAATCTCCACTACATCCACCAGGCTGCCGTTATCCACGCCGCGGCAGCAGTCACATTTGCCGCAGGGGCTGCCATCCACCGGGTTGCGGCAGTTCACCGCCTTGGCGATGAGCTTGGCGCAGGTGGTTTTGCCGGTGCCACGGCTGCCCATCAGCAGATACGCATGGGCAGGCTTGCCCTGGAGCATCTCGTTTTTCAGCGTGGTGGTGATATGCTCCTGCCCCACCACTTCCTCAAAGGTGCGGGGACGCCACTTGCGGTAAAGTGCCTGATACATTCTGTTTTCCCCTCCCCCACTATAATAAAAGACAGCCTTTATCATACGGAAACCCGGTTGGCTGCGGCACCCGCAAATACTGCTTAATGCTGCTCGGTTCCCCGCCTGACATGGTTCACAGCACTGCGTCGCACAGGACCAGATTTCCGCATGACAAAGGCTGCCTTTGCACGACCTGTCATGGCCTACTACGATATTATACACGAATTTAAGTTCGTGTGCAACCATTTTTTCTTGCTATTTCCCTCCGATAAAATAATCCATAATCTCCTGCTGCACAGTATCCATATCATCGGCGGTGACGATGACCAAAAGAGCATAATCCCCTGCTGTAATGACCCGCCCGGCCTGCGCCGAAGGATACCCGGGAAATGCCCGCTGTACTGTCTCCAGACGCTTTTGCAGGGTGGCAGTCACCTTTTCCGTTTTGCCCGGGGCCGCCTGCGCCAATAGTATTTGCTGTGGGTTGTCCTCCGGGGCTGCAATACGCCCACAACCCAACAGCAGGTACTTTTCCTTTATTTGCAGCAGTGCTGCCAGGTCCGCGGCAGATTCCAGCAGCATACTTTCCGGCAAATCATACCGCTGGGAAAGCTCTTCTATCATCTGCTCCGGGGTGGTATCTTCCCGCAGTGCAATGGATCCTAACAGTTCTTTTTTTCCACAGGCGGTGCACAGCAGCAGGCACCCCAGCAGCAGGGTCATCCATCTTTTCATGCAAACTCCCCCTCCTGCTCTTTTGTATGGCAGTAGAGAGAAAAACATTCACGCGGTCAAGCTCAAGAATTGGCGGCCGCTTCACGAATCTGCCGCACCTGATAGACCCGCAGGCCCAGCTGCAGCAGCAGACGCTCTTCGGAATCTTTGAGATCCCTCCCCAGAATAGATTTGATCTTATCAATGCGGTAAATGAGGGTGTTGCGATGGATGAAGAGGGCTTTGGCTGTTTCGCTAACATTACAGTTGCAGGCAAAGTAACAGTCCAGCGTTTCCACCATGTTGGTCGCGTTCTGTTTATCATACTCTACCAGACTGCGGATAGACAGCGTATAAAGCTCGGCGGATTTTTCATTTTCCACTCCGCTGCTAAGCAGCTGATAGATGATGAGGTCCTCGTAAAAATGCACCCCTGCCACGCTGCGCAAATTGCCGGAGACCCGGATAGCCTCCTGCGCCTGGGTAAAGCTGCGGCGCACATTGATAAGACGGGCGGTCGGCTCCCCCACACCGATATTGAGGACATACTGCTGTGTGATGGCATGCAGACGGTGGTAAAGCCGCTGGATAAACCGCCGATTTTCCTCACTAATGCGCTGGTCCGGTTCGGTATGGACAATGCGCAGAAAGGTGATAATAAGGCTGCCACGATGAATAGAGATGCAGCTGCGGCCCTCCTCGCGGGAAAGTTCACCGATCTGGGCGATCATACGGTCCTTGATGCGCAGGAAGGCATCCTGCATTTCCACATAGTTTTCGGTCCCGCGGGCGGCGCTGTCCAGCTTAGTGACCATGCAGAGATAGGTCCCCTCGGCGTCCATATTGTGCATCCCGGCAATGCTGCCCACCTCCTCGGCAGAATGGAGCTTGCCGCTGAGCAAATCGTCAAAGAAGTCCTGCCGGATATGCATCCGGATCTCCTCGATCTGGCGGGTGCGGAAGCGCTCCAGCGCCAAGGAAGAGGCCGCGATCTCCAAGGCCAGATACTCCACCGATTGCATTTTGCGGCCGGTCTCCCACACCACCAGGTAACCAAACAGGGCATTGCCGCCGGAAACCGGCAGTATGCGGCAGACCGCACGCTCCTGCCCAGCGGAAAAGACCCGTTTGATGGCCTTGGCATATTTGGAAAAATCCGAAGGCATATTGCCGGTAATGCTCTCTGGGAAAATAACCTCCCCCTTTTGCAGTGGGAGATACCGCGAAAGCGGCATTGAGTTTCCAGCATTTTCGGCATAGGCCATCAGCTCCCACTTGGCCCCCAGCAGCAGCACCGCATTACCGATAAAGTCGCTAAGGACGCCCAGCATCCGGAAAACGCCATCTGCCTCCAGCATGCTCTCGGTGATGGAATGATAAAGCGAAACAAAGCGGTCGGCCTTTTCCACCCCGCCGCCGGAAAGCCGGCCAAACACCACCTTGCAGATCTTGCTGAGAGGATACTGGACCGGGATATTGATGAGCGGGAAGCCCAGCCGGTTCGCTTCCTCCAGCATCGCCTCCGGAATCACATCCAAATAGCGGCGGGTTTTAATGGCCAGCCCCACACAACCCAGTTCCGAAAGCTCCCGTACAAGCTGCCGCTGCATAGCCTCATCATCCCGAAGAAAATAGCCGGTGGTCAGCAAAAAATCCCCGGAGGAAAGCCAATCGTAGGAATCGGGGTTATCGATAATATTGATATTGGTGATTTCCGCCTGCAGATCGGCGGTATCCGTCATAAGCTTTAAGCCGGTCAGCTCCTCTTCCCGCAGGAATGAACCGATGGTATACATGATATCCCCCTCCTATAAAAAGACCGTGGACATGATATAAGTTAAGTATATCATACCCACAGTCTTTTTTGTATACCAATATTTTTTTAGCCCAGTATCAGTCCGCTAAGCAATACTACCGCGCCGGAGGTGAGCGAAAACAGCAGTGCCACCGGCAGCAGCTTTCTGATGATAGCACCAACCATTTCCGGATGGCCGGCTGTTGTAGCTCCTAGAACGATTTTGCTTGGGCTGATGAGGCTGCCGGCGCTGCCGCCCACGGTCTGTGCCGCCAGAATAGGGGCAGGCTGCAAACCAACCAGTTCTGCCGTCGTCATCTGGAAGCTGCCAAACAGGATATTGCTGGACATATTGGAGCCGGTGATAAAGGAGCCGAGCATTCCCACCAGCGCTGCCAGCGCCGCATAGTACGGCCCAAATACCGCGGAAAATCCACCCGCCAAGGCAGCGGTTTGGCCGGTGCCGCTCATAATATTGGCAAGCACCAGAAACACCATAACCGAAACAGAGGAGGGCCATGCTTTTTTCAGGCTGTCCCGCAGGATCTGCTGCCCGCTGCCCGCTGTAAGCCAGCCCCGACGCCGAAAATAGAAGAACCCGAAGCCTGCCGCCAAAAACAGGAACACACCCGCGTTGGTGAGGCTGAGCGGAGAAAAGCCGCTGACCTCCTCGGTAATGGCTGTACCGCCGCTGACAACGGCAGGAATATGGAGCGAAACGGAAACACCCGCCAACGCCCGCTTGACCGAAGGAATGAGCAGGCAGACCAGTGAAAAGGCCGTCATGACAAGGTAAGGGGAAAAGGCGTGCAGGATCCCCATGCCCTGCGGCGCCTGTTCCGACAAAAGCGTTCCGCGCGACGGCTCCATGGCACGGCTGTTTTCCAGCTCCCACGGTGTATTGTAAAGTGGAAGCCGCCCCAAAAGAAGCGATACCACCAAAGCCAGACAGCAGGGAATAAAGCAGCAGAGTGTGGTATTGACCTGACTCATCAGCAGTTCCCCGCCGCCCTGCACCAGACTGAGCACCAGTACAGCGGGCAATCCGCGGCGAAGTGCTGCGCCCCTGCCGTAAAACCAGCAGACCAGTAATCCGGAAACAAGATTCATTGCGAAGAGCAGCGCAGCGGTCCACAAAGCGCTTTGCCAGTAAAGGGGCATGGCTTCGTTCAAGCCCGCCTGCGCCGCCAGCGCATCCCATGCAGCGCTGAGCGTACCGAAGGTGTTGCCCCACGCCTCGCCCAAAGGGGCAATAGCAAGCGCCCAGAGCGGAGAAACACCTATTTCGATGAGGAGCGGCGCGCAAATCGCCACCGGTACGCCGAAGCCGGTGATCCCCTGCAAAAATGCCGAAAATGTGTAGCCGATAATGAGAATTTGCAGAAGCTTATTGGGGGTGGCCTGCTGAATCCCCGCACGAATGACACGAAATGCACCAGCCTCCCGCACGATATTGTACATAAGGATTGCCGGACAGATGATGAGAATAATGCTGAGTGAACTCCATGCGCCCTTGGCGGCGCTGACCAGAATTTGCAGCGGATGCGCCCCAAATGCAGATAGAGCAATTACAGCATCTACGGCGACCGAAACGACCGCCGCGCGGCCCACGCTCCACTTGCAGCCCACCAGCAGAATAATGAGCAACAGTACCGGCACTGCTGCCAGCAGGCATAATAGGATTGGACTGAGTTCCATAGTATACTCCGTTCTTTCTCTTTATTAAAGCATAGCACAGCAGGTGTCGGTTCCCCATAGGGGCCCGACGCCTGCCGGCTAATCAAACTCTTTGTTATTATTGCAGGCCGTGCGCTTCACCAAAGGCAACCATCGCCTCTTCGAACATTTCCAGCGGTGCCTTAGAAATACCGGCACCGATCATACCAACGCCGGGGCGTTTACAGGCAATAGCGGTATTGATGATGGGGGAAATACCGGTTTCCACTACTTTGAGAATATCGATACCGATGGGCGAACCACGGAAATCCATATCCGGCATGGCATACTGATCCTGCTCCGAAAGGGTGATTTCGTACATGTTGTTGGTGTAGTTCACAGCGTCCTGGTACTTGCCAGCACCCAGGAAGCGAACAATGGCAGGGGCAGTAGCGATGGCCATGCCGCCAATGCCGCCGGTTTCCATAATGGCGCTGTCACCGATGTCCTTATTGGCGTCCTCCGCGGAATAGCCCGGGAAATAAGCACCTGCCACATCCGCTGCGGGAGCGGTAAACCAGCGGTCGCCCAGGCCGCTCACCCGGATGCCGATATTGACGCCGTTGCGGGCCATCGCGGTCACCATGGTGGAATGCTCGATGCCATGTGCCGCATCGGCGCAGGCCTTATTGGCCGCCATGGCAAAGTTGAGGAAAAACTGGTCATTGTTCCAGGTCAGGAAGTGCATAATCTGGGTAAGCGCCGCACGGCTTTCTACCACCTCGCACAGCGTTTCCGCTATGGTCTTTACAAACAGATTGGTAGCGGCATTATTGCGCATATGCAGCTCATCCCCCATGGCCAGCGCCTGAGAAATGATCATCTTTAGGTTAATCCCGCCCATGGTGCGGACAACATCCTTCAGCGCCGGGCCCAGCACCTTTTCCAGCCACACCAGCTGGTCTACGGTATCCTGGCCGCAGCTGCCAAAGCGGATGCCCTTGCCGGTGCCCTCATTGATGGTGGAATAGGCATAATTGCCGTTCTCCTTATTCAGCACGCAGATCATCGGCATGGAATAGGAGGTCACACCCGTCATGGGACCTACGGCATTGTGGTGATGGCACGGTTCATATTTTATCTTACCGCTGCCTGCCAGCGCAAGGGCTTCTTCATCATTTTCCGCCAGGCCTTCATATTTCAGTACGGCAACAATGGCTCCGCGCATGGGGCCGCACATCTCCTCCCACGCAATGGGTGGGCCTGCATGCAGCAGGGTGTACTTGTCAATTCCCAGCACCTCATGGGCAGGTTTGATATCCACCCAGTAGGGCTGGGCGTTTTTCAGTTTATTCACGGCGGTTTCATTGGCCTGCCGGATCATTTCCTTCAGATCGCTCATGGTTATCTCCTTTATTTATCTGTTGCGATTATTCTTCGGTTATCCCTTCGTACTCGGCCAGCGCATACAGGGCCTGTTCAAAGCACTCCATAGGAGGCTTAACGACACCCGCACCCACCTGCCCTACACCAGGCTTTTTGTGCGCCATACCAGTATTGATGACAGGCAGAATACCCGTTTCAATAACCTTGCGGATATCAATGCCTGTGCCGGTACCGGTAAAGTCCATGGTCGGCATCACATAGGCATCGTTTTCCCCAACGGTGATCTCCATCATATCGCGGGAATACTTCATGGCGCTGCTGATATTTCCGGCGCCGACAAAGCGCACCACCGCGGGAGAGGATGCCATGGCAAAGCCACCGATTCCAAAGGTCTCACAGATGGCACTGTCGCCCATATCGGGGTTGGCATCCGCTTCGGAATAACCGGGGAAATAGAGGCCGACCGGCATACAGGCGGGCGCCTGGAACCAGCGGTCGCCCAGCGCGCTGACCTGAATTCCAAAGTTAGTTCCGTTGCGGCTCATAGCGGTAACTACGCTGCAATGAGGAATGTCACGAACGGGATCCATGGTTGCCTTGCCCGCCGCCATGGCGAGGTTCAGGAAGAACTGATCGTTGGTGGAAAGGAAGCTAAGAATCTTAAAGCGCTTGGCCGGGTCCTCCACCACATTGGCAAGGTAAGGGGCCAGTTCACGGGTAAGCAACGAGGACGCCGCTACATTGCGCTGGTGCATTTCATCACCCATCGCCAACGCACGGGAAATAATGAGCTTGAGGGAAATCGGGCCGGATTCCTGGAGCGCTCTCTTCATAGCAGGGCCCAAATCATTCTGGATCCAGCGCAGGCGGTCAATAACCTCCGTGGAGTTAGCGCCAAAGCGCATGACCTTGCCGATTCCTTCGTTAAAGGTGCTGTAGGCGTAATTGCCGAAGGTCTTATTACGAACCACCCACAGTGGCATGGAACGGGTAATCATACCAGTCATGGGGCCTACACAGTGCATACTGTGATTGGAGATAAAATGAATCTTACCGGAAGCGGCCATCTTGGCTGCCTCCTCCAGGGTGGAAGCCATCCCTTCATATACCGCGGCCCCCATAATAGCACCCTGCATCGGGCCGCACATCTCTTCCCAGGCAATGGGCGGGCCCGCATGGCCGATGGAATGGTTATCTAACTCCGGGATCACTTCCCCGGCCGGGCACACATCAATGAGTTCCGGTTCTCCACTGAGGATGCGCCGCAGCGCTTCCTTATTGGCTTGTTCTATTCTTTCCATATCATTCACCAATTTCTTTCGTATTTAGTCGCATTACCGCGGCGGAGGGGTGCCGGGGAGGGGCAGCCCACTTATACTTGGGCTGGTTTGCTTTTTCATTGTGCCACTTTCCTGGCTTTTCGTCATCGTTTCCGGTATCTAAAAAAAACGATTTGGAATATGCATGGTGCACAACAGGCCATTTCATTATTTATCTTAGCACAGCACTACAAAGTCTCCATTTTCTATTAGTCGGCAATAAATTCGCCAAATTATTTGTGGCGATGGAGGAAACAATATGCAGCATCAACAAAATTCTTCCGCATTTCTTTGATTCTTCTTTAACAAACTTCAATTGATTGTGCAGATTGCCCACCACTATAGGCGATATTTCGTGCACAGAACCATTGTTAATGCCTTATCAAGTTGGTATAATCGCCTTGAAAGTTGAGTCTCAACCAAACCAAATAAGTTCTATCGTTCAAATCTGCTAAAGTGCAAGCTGGCATAGACCGTGCGTGAGGGGCGCAGGTCCTGTGCCAACAAGCACTTAACCAAAAATGTGATCTGAAGTTCACTTAGGAGGTAAACTCTAATGGAAAAAAAGACTTTTATGCAAAAGCTGAAAAATATGGGACCTGCCGCTATTATTACCAGCGCATTCATTGGCCCTGGCACCATTACCACCGCTACCCTGGTGGGCGTTAAGTTCCAGTATGCTCTGCTGTGGGCCGTTGTCTTCTCCGGCATCGCCCTCATCGTCCTCATGGAAATGTCCTCCCGCATCGCCATCGCTTCTCACAAGAATGTCATCGATGCAGCCATCGCCCTGAAGCCCGAAAGCCGCGGCTGGCGCCTGTTTGTCCAGATATTTGTCGGCTTAGCCGTCGGTATCTCCTGCTTCGCGTTCCAGTCTGGCAATGAGATCGGCGCCTCCGCCGGTCTGCAGGATATCACTGGTATGCCCCAGTGGGTCTCCGCTCTCATCATCGGCGTTATCGCCCTTATCGCCGCCTTAGCCTCCAATAAGGTCTTGGAGACCATCATGCAGGTATTCGTCAGCGTCATGGGTGTTCTGTTCCTTGTTACCGCTATTGCTGTTGCCCCCAACCTGGGCCAAGTCGTAACCGGTTTGGTTCCTGTTGTTCCCGAAGGCGGCCTGATGAATACCATGGCGCTCATCGGTACCACCCTTATCGGCATGAACCTCATCCTGCACTCCATCACCTCTCAGGGCAAGTACACTTCCATTGAGGAGCTGCCCGATGCCCGTTTTGACATTCGTTTCAACATCATTATCGGTATTATCATCACTGCTTCTATTCTTATCACTAGTGGCACTGTGCTGTATGGGACCGGCACTTCCGTCAATGGCGCCCTGACCTTCACTAAATCTCTGGAGCCGGTACTGGGTTCCTGGGCCCGTGTGGTAGGCGATATCGGCCTGCTGGCCGCCGGTCTGTCCTCTGCTATCGCAGTCGGCTTCACCTTCAAGACCATCTTCAGCGCCCTGTTCCACTGGGAGGGCGGTTCCTCCTGCACCAAGGCCAAGCTGCTGGCGATCATCGTTATCGTATTTGGCACCGTGCTGGCCATGGTAAATACCTCCCCCGCTGCCATCATCGTAGCGGCTCAGGCCATCAGCGGTTTCATTCTTCCCTTTATCGCTATTCTGCTGCTGGTCATTGCCAATAGCAAAAAACTGCTGGGCAACTACACCAACTCTGTCATTCGTAATGTACTGGGCGGCATTGCTGCTGTAGCTACCCTGGGTTTGGCCATTCGTGCCCTGTATAACCTCATTACCACCCTCGCTAAATAATATCTTCGTCCCCTCAATGTTTTTCCCTAAATATATTTTCTCACAAAAAGAGAGCACCCACAGGTGCCCTCTTTTTGTATCTGCACAAAGTGGAATGCCAAAAACCGCCCGGCACAAAACCGGACGGTCTTTTTATTAAAGAACTTACAGCAGGATAATACCCGCGGCTTCGCATTTCTGCATGGTATCGTCATCCCACACCGAAGACTGCACCTCACCGATATGGGCGGTCCCCATCAGGAACATGCACAGTCTTGATTGGCCAATACCGCCACCAATGGTCAGCGGCAGCTTTCCGGCCAGCAGCATCCGGTGGAAGGGCAATGTACGGCGGTTTTCACAGCCGGAAAGGGTCAGCTGGCGGTCCAGTGCCGCAGGATCTACACGGATGCCCATGGAGGACAGCTCGAATGCTGTTCCCAGCACTCGGTTATAAACCAGCAGGTCACCATTTAGGGTCCAGTCATCGTAGTCTGGGGCACGGCCATCATGGGGCTGGCCGCTGCGCAGCTTACCGCCAATCTGCATTAGGAATACAGTGCCGCATTCCCTCGCAATGGCATTTTCCCGCTCCTTAGGGGTCAGCTCCGGGTAACGGTCTTCCAGCTCCTGTGTGGTGATGAAGGTGACCTCCGGCACCAGGTCCGGAACCGTATTCAGCTGCGGATATATGGCCCGCAGGGTGCGCTGAGTGGAAACGATCGCATCCACAATACTCTGTACCGTAGCCTTCAGATAGGCCACATTACGCTCCTCTGGCGTGATGACCTTTTCCCAATCCCACTGGTCCACATAGATGGAGTGAATGTTATCCAGCGTTTCATCCCGCCGGATGGCATTCATATCGGTATAAAGGCCCTTGCCGGGACGGAAGCCGTAGCGGTGCAGCGCCAAGCGCTTCCACTTAGCCAGGGAGTGCACCACCTGTGCATCCCGGCCGATATCCGGCACATCAAAGGAAACGGGACGCTCCACTCCATTTAGGTCATCATTCAAGCCGGTGGAAGCCTCCACAAACAGCGGGGCTGATACCCGGCTGAGATTCAGATTTCCGCAGAGAGTATCCTCAAACACCCGCTTGATCAGGCTGATGGCCTTTTGGGTATCGTACAGGGAAAGGCAGCTGTGGTAACCTGCCGGAATGAACACTTTACTCATTGTTCCGCACTCCTTTGCGTAAAAAATATATCTGCAAGTATAGGCCTGCCCACGGCATTTGTCAAGCCAAAAATGAAATTTAACATGGCCTTAACTTGCAAAAAAGGCCAACCCACAGGGTCGGCCTCTCTCGGTTTGCAGGAACCGGCAAATATACTACTCAAATCAATCCCTGCGCCCTGTAAAAAGCGATGAGCAGATCGACCATACGGCCGTAGCTCTGCACCCCATCGGTCTGGTCATTGGCCTTTAGGTAGGCATCGTTCCAGCGGTCAGCCGTTTCGCCTACCGGCGTTTCATACTTTTTCCAGTAACGGCTGTTGGCCGCCAGATCCCGCAGCACTCCTTCCGGCAGCAGCGTATAAATCTCCTGCCAGGCGTTTGGGTCATAGCGGTACAGGCGGTTTGTAGCATGGATAAGTCCCATCATCGCGCCGCTGTACCGCAGCTCTGTATTATCGCTATTATAGCAGGCCAGATAAGAAATAAAATTCGCCTCATCCTCCCGCATAAAGCCGCAGATGTGGGAAAGCTCATGGCACATGGTGGAGGAGATCCCATAGGCCGGTTGGTGCACATTGATGTTCGGCTCCGAGATATAAGGAAAAATCACACCAGTCAGCTGAATATAGCTCATGACCTCTGAAAAATACATGGCTTTGGGGCGGGTCTGTCCCGCCAGGTCAAAGAGCTGTACCCCATAGATCTCATCCAGTGCCGTCACCGCACCAGTAGCGGTCTCCGCCAATTCCGCATAGGTCACGGAAGAAGCAAATACCCCCTCGCTATCTTCCTCACACTGTGGCCGCAGCTCCGCCGCCTGCCCCGCCAGCAGATGACAGAGTGACCGAAGCGTTTTCACATCCGTTGCCTCGGTTTGCAACCCCAGACTCTGCCCCACCGGAATACGGTAGTAATTAAGATCCCCGGTAAGAATAAACCAAAAGAATACCGCCGAAGCCGCCGAAACTATGATCCACAGCCGCTTTAAGCATACCAGCCACCAGCGTCCTTTCTGCCGGATGGCTTCCCGTATCCAAAGAACAAGGAACACCAGCGCAGCGGCCCCCAGCAAAAGCAGGATGACCTCCATTACCGAAAAGGGCACCCTCCCGGTCAGCGCTGTCAGAGCCGTTGCCATACCATGGTACCAGCCGCGGCTGTACAGATGCTCCACTTCTTCGGCATTGCCGCGCGCCAGATGGATCAGCAGCAACCCCACTGGCGTCAGCAGTGTCAACACCGTGCAGGCAATGATGCCGCCCCGTTTCATGATCACTTTCGGGTTTTCAGTGGTTTTTATGGCCATGCTTCATCCTCACTGGGCCAGCTTGGCGTTGGTCTTTTCCATAAAGCGCTCCGCCCGTATTACGGCGCGGGTATGGCTGCCCTCGCCGATGGCACCGGCGGTATCTTCGGCATAAACCTTGAAAGAAAGAATTCTGCCCTCCACCGCGGTCAGTTCCGCCGTAACAGTCACTTTCATCCCCACCGGGCTGGCCGCGGTATGTCGCATATTCATCTCCGTTCCCACACTGGTGGTGCCTTCCTCCATCAGTCCGGCACAGCAGCCACAGGCTGCCGCTTCCATCCACGCAATAAGAACCGGGGTTGCCAATACAGGTAGGCTGCCGCTCCCCACATGGGCAGCGGTATCTGCCTCGGTAACGGTTTTATGTAAGGTAAAGATTTTGTTTTCCATAGTAGGTACTCCTTTTATGTTGTATTTTCTCGCCAAACATATTGAATGGACAATTATATTTAGCGTTATATCCTGTGTGAATTACTCAAACTGAATTAAGCACCTATTTGTACAATTATAAAATTTTTTGTTTGACTCAAGCTGAAATAAATTTTTTGTTTCTTTAACATTGGCAACAGTGTGGCTTCTACAGCGATTTTATCAATTCCAAAAGAGCTGATAAAATATAGCTCCCCTCTTTTCCGTAAAACTCTATAACATTCATTCAAGATCTTTTCTAACTCGTTTTCAACATGCGCAAGTGCATTATAGAACACAATAACATCGACGCTATCACTTGCCATCTGTAAGTTAATGGCATCCATCAGTAGAAAAACTATGTTTTCTGCATTCCTTACCAATGGCAGCAAGCGACTATCGTCTAAATCAATGCATGTTACAGAATGAGCATACTGGGCCGCTTCGAGGGAAAATTCTCCACTGCCGCAAGCAATTTCCAAAACATTTTTACATTCTATACTGTGAACGATTTGGTTTAGCGCCTCTGTAATCCTTCGCATATCCGTAGCCTCATATCGTCTTTTCTCATGCATTTTCATGCCTGTCCAAAATAGCATTTGTCATTCCACCTCTATTATAAAAAAAGACGCCGCATCTGTAAAGCGACATCTTTTTACAATCCGCAAAAGCCGCAGGTCGGCCCGCTCCATACAGAAACTTCACTCACTGCGCCGCCGGTATCCGCTCGTGCATCTGCAGGGTGCTCTGCTCCCAGCCGCAGCACAGGATATCCCCGGCACGCAGCTCCCCGGCCAGCAGCCGTTCCGTCAGTGGATCCTCCACCATGGTGCGTACCAGCCGCCGCAGCGGGCGCGCCCCATAGGGGCCCTCCTCCGCCCCCGCAACAATCTGTTCCACCACCGTGTCCTCAAATTCCATCCCGATCTCCTGCTCCCGCAGGCGGCTTTGCACCCCCTGCAGCAGCTGCACCGCGATCTGCCGCAGCTCTTCCTTTCTCAGTGGCTGGAACAGAATCGTCTCATCCAGTCTACCCAACAACTCCGGTCGCAGCTGCTCCCGCAGTTTGGAGAGCACCATCGTCTTCGCGTCCGCCCCGGCATCGCCAAAGCCCATCCTCTGCGGATGCAGCATCGCCTCCGCTCCCAGGTTACTGGTCAAGATAACCACCGTGTTGCTGAAGACCGCCAATCTGCCCTGGCTGTCGGTCAGTCGCCCGTCCTCCAGGATCTGCAGCAGCAAATTGTAAAGATCCGGGTGTGCCTTTTCTATCTCGTCAAAGACCACCACGCTCATTGGGTGTTTTTTCACCGCCTCAGTTAGGATGCCCCCTTCCTCACACCCCACATAGCCGGGGGGCGCCCCAATAAGCCGGGAAATACTGTGCGGCTCCCGGTATTCGCTCATATCCAGCTTGATGATATTCTCCTCGCTGCCGAACAGCGTTTTGCCCAATGCGTAGCACAACTGGGTCTTGCCCACTCCACTGGGCCCCAGGAACAAAAAGCTCCCAATGGGCCGCCGGGGATCCCGCAGCCCAGCATTGCTGCGCAGGATGGCATGAATGACCGTCTCCACTGCCTCCTGCTGTCCTACCACACTCTGCCGCAGGCCGTTTTCCAGCCGCTCGGCCGAAAGGCCCTGTCCCACCGCAAGCCCGGTCATCGCCCCCGCCGCCTGCTGTACCTCCCGCTGGGTCAGTATCAGCCGCCGGGATGCTCTCATTCCGCTTCCCAGCATATCCGCCCGGTGGATTCGTAGCCTGGCTGCCGCTTCATCCAGCAGGTCCAGCGCCTTATCCGGCAAAAAGCGCGCCGGGAAATACCGCACCGAAAGCCGGATCGCCGCCTCCAGTGCGTCCTCGGTAATGATCATCCCGTGGTGCTGTTCATAGCGCGGGCACAGCCCCCGCAGGATCGCCATTGTCTGTTCCTCGGTAGGCTCCTCCACCAGCACACTTTGGAACCGCCGGGCCAGCGCGCCGTCCTTTTCGATGGTCTTGCGGTACTCCGCTATGGTGGTGGCACCAATAACCTGCAATTCCCCGCGGGCAAGTTTCGGCTTCATGATATTAGCCGCATCTACCGCGCCTTCCGCCGCGCCAATGCCCATAATGGTATGAATCTCATCAATAAAAAGAATCACATCCCCAGCCGCCGCCACTTCCTCCATAATGGACCGGATCCGCTCCTCAAAGTCACCGCGATACTTGGTACCGGCCACCATTGCGGGCAGGTCCAGAGTAATGATCCGCTTATCCGCCAGAGCCAGCGGCACCCGGCCCTCCGCAATGCGCTGCGCCAACCCCTCCACCACGGCGGTCTTGCCCACTCCCGCCTCACCGATCAGACAGGGATTATTTTTGGAACGCCGCGAAAGGATCTGCAATAACCGCTCTGTCTCCTGTTCCCGCCCAATGACCGGATCCAGCCGCCCCTGCCGGGCCAGCTCAGTCAGCTCCCGGCCAAAGCGGTCCAGCATCACACTGCGGGTCTGCCGCTGGGCCTTTCCCACCACTTTGGGGATCTGCCGGTCGTTATTCTGCTCACACTGCTCCAGCCGTATCGTCTCCCGCAGGGCAATGGTCAGGTTGGGGATATCCACTGCGAGCTTATTCATCAGTCTTACCGCCCCGGAATCCTGTTGTCCGCACAGCGCCAGCAGCAGGTGCTCGGTCCCCGCCTGCAAAAATCCGCCCATCTGGGCCTCCCGCAGCGCTTCCTCCACTGCGGCGCGGTAATGCACCGTCGTTTCCTCCGACTCCAGCAGGGTGGGATGTCCCCTACCCACCATTTGCAGCAAGGCACGCTCGGTCTTTCCCGCTGTTACACGCCGCTGAAAAAGCAGCGTATAAGCCGCTCCGGCCCCCTCTCGCAGCAACGCCAGCAGCAGGTGCTCACTGCCGATATAGGTATGCCCTGCCTGCTGCGCCGCCCGCTGGGCGCCCTCCAATGCCGCGGCCGCCCGCGGTGTAAAGCCATTGTATTGATTCATAGGGTCTCCCCTCCTTTTTTGTTCTGCCCTTAATATTGGCTGCATCCAGCCGCTTAAACGCCGCACCAAAATCTCCCCGCGACATAAGATGGGGTGATCCCAATGTAAAGGAGGCATCTCTGCTATGTTTGGTAACTGCTGCAATACCTGCTGCCCTGCCGATAGCAACCGCGGGCTCTTCGGCATCTGCCTGAATGACGCCACCCTGGTCATCATTCTTCTTGCTATCTGGCTGCTGAGCAGCGGCGGACTGAGCGGCTACGGCGGCTGTGGCTGTGGCTGTAATACATGCGGCGGCGGACGCAGTGGCTGCGGCGACTGCGGCTGCGGCTGCAACTAACCTTTTTTGAATAATAGGAGGGTACACTATGGGCTGCAATTCTTGTGGATGCGGCGGCAGCTGCGGCTGCGGCAATAACTGGTGGTGGATCATCATTCTCATTCTGGTGTGGCTGTGGCTCACCGGCGGCAATGCCACCAACATCTCCGCCTACCGCACCTGCGGCTGCGGCGATACCAGCACGAACGGCTGCGGCGGCTGCGGCTGTGGCTGCAATTAAGCCAACCCCACGCAAAAAAGGGAGCCAAAAGGCTCCCTTTTTTTATGCAGCATTATTCTTCTTTTGTGGGCAAAGGTACCGTTCCCTTTTCTATCAGATCCGTGATTGCCGCCACCGCGCCCTGCGGAATACTCCGCTGCGCCAGCATCATACGGTTGCGCATGGCTGCGCTGCTCAGCAGCCGCCGCACGGCAGAAAGGGTATCCCGCACGCTCTCGGTCCCCAGCGCCATCCCATAGCGAGTAAAGAATTCCAGATTACGGCTCTCGCAGCCGGGGACGCTCAGCATCAGCACCGCCGGCACCCCCTTTTGGGCGATCTCGGTACAGGAAAGCCCGCCAGGCTTACCCACTACCAGGTCGGCCGCCGAATAGTAAAGATCCATCCGGTCGGTAAAGCCCACCGGGTACAGCCGCTCCAGGAATTTGGCATACCGCTGCAGCTCCTTCAGGTCGCCCTTGTTCTTCCCGCAGATGACCACCACAAAGCTATCCTTAGGCAGCCGACGCAGCAGTTTCAAGGCCAGGGTCGTCATCGGCCCGCAGCCAATGGAGCCGCTCATCACCAGCACCATCTCCCCCTGCTGGGGCAGGTGCAGCAACCGCCGGGCCACATTCCGGTCCACATGGGCGGCCATTGCCGGGTTGGTGGGAATACCCAGCGGCAGCAGACGATCCTCCGGGATGCCCCGGGCGGTAAATTCCGGGATCAGCCTCTCATCCGGAATGACCCAGTAATCAGGCGTGATCTCATCCACACAAGGACTGCAGGTGTAGTCGGTCGCTATAAAATAAAACGGCTTGGTGTGCCCGTATTTCCGGCGCAGTCTGGTCAGCATCTCCGCTGGAAACACATGCGGCGTCACTATGGCGTCAAACCCACCCGAAAGCAGGTAGCGGTACAGCTGCGGCACACAGATGGCATTCATCTTGTATTCAAAGGAGGTCTCGTCCTCCCCCAGCACTCGCTCCTCTTTTTTGCGGTAGCCCGCCCCGTATATTTTGGGGAAATACCGGTAGGCGATGGTGTGCAGGTGGCTGATCGCCTCCGAAAAATGCTTGGGCCCAAAGGAAAGAGCATCCGCCACCGCGCAGGTGTGCCCGCGGGATTCCAGCTCCCGGCGCAGGGCTGCCGCCGCGGCATTGTGTCCGCCGCCGGTATTGCAGGTCAGGATGAGAACTTTCATGTCGTTTCGGCCCCCTTTCTTTGGCAGCGCCGCAGCAGGGCGCACAGCCGCGGCCGGTTATACCGTTGGATGATAATACACGGAATGTGAGAGAACCCATACAGCAGCACTACCAATATCGCCATCGGTCCATGAGCAAAGACAAATACCAGCGGCGTCGCCAGCATCAGTACCCAGTGGATGAGCTCCGCCACACAGGTTTCCTGCAGCAGTCGGGTAGCGTTTTCGGCGTCGTTCTGCCCACGAATGGTCTTGGCATATTCATGCCCACCCCAGCGGCTTTTATCCGGCACCCTGTCCTTCCACTTGCGGATCTCCATTTTTTCATAGATCTTGCCGTTTTTCTCCCATGCGCAGGTCTTGTAGGGGAAGCGATCCCAGTGAAACCACCGGCGGGGCAGCAGCTCCCCAATGATCCCGCCGCTGATGCCCAAAGCCGCGATCACCCCCACCGAGATGGTCGCCTGCAGGGCGGCCTCCGGCGCAAACAGCCACAGCGCTCCCAGGATAGCCGCTACGGCCAGACAGATCAAAATGGGCGTCAAGATCGTCATAGGTTTCTCCTTTTCCTCATTTACAGTATGGCGAAAAAAGCTGTAAGAGGTATTATAGCATCGCGGCCGCCTTATTTCCATCCGGGAATATTAACATTATCTTAATTTGGGACACACCGACCTATTTGGGTAAAAAAAGGAGGACCCTGCAATCCTCCTCTGTGCTCAGCGGTATTCCGCCGCCTGTCTGGCAATATAGGCCGATTCCGGCAGTGTATATTTCTCCCTGAATTTCACATACATCTCCCGGAACGCATCGCTGTCACGCTTCATTTCGTTTAGGTAGCGGTGGGAGTCCAGCGCGTCGTGCTGCAGCTCGATGACCGCCACCGCAATGTTGGAGCAGTGGTCGGAAATCCGTTCATAGTCAGTCAGCAGGTCGGTTAGGATAAATCCCAGCTCGATGGAACAGCGGCCCGCCTGCAGGCGTGCCAGGTGGTTCTGCTTTATCTCCTTGGTCAGTGCGTCAATGACCTGCTCCAACGGCTCCACATGGTGGGCCATCTCATGGTCGGTATTGATATAGCAATCGGTTGTCAACTGCAAAATCTCCCGCACCGCAGCGGAAAGCACCCCCAACTCCCGCCGGGCCTCCTCCGAGAAAAACAGCGATTTGATCTCCAGCTCCTTGCCGGCCTTTACCAGGTTCACGGCGTGGTCGCCCAGCCGCTCAAAGTCCCCGATGGCGTGCTGCATTTTCCCCACGCGGCGGCTATCCTGCTGGGAAAGCGCCTGCGCCGAAAGGTACACCAGGTAGGTATCCAGCCGGTCCTCATACAGATCCAGCGTGTCCTCCTGCTTCAGTACCACCTCGGCGTCCTGCTCATTGTAGGCGCCGATGAGCGAGATTGCCCGTTCCAGCGAATCCCTTGCCGTCCCGGCCATCCGGAAGGTATAGTGGTCACACTCCTGCAGCGCCACCGAAGGGGAACGGAGCAGCAGCAGGTCGGGCGCGTACTGCATGGAGTCCTTAGGTGCCGTTTCGTCTTTGGCCTTCACCAGCCACTTGCCCAGCTTCACCAGGTACTTGGTAAATGGCATCAAAATGGCGGTAATAGCCAGGTTATATATGGTATGCACCATGGCAATATTCCATGGTGTCACTGCAATATGGATAAAATCAAGCTGAAGCACCGAGGTGATCAACAGGTACAACGGCAGGCAGATAACAGTACCAATGACCTTGATGGAAAAGTGGATGACCGCCACCCGCTTGGCCTTGTAGCTTGTCCCAATGCTGGAAATCAGCGAGGTGGCGCAGGTGCCAATGTTTAGGCCCATCACCATGGGAATGACCATCTCATAGGTCAGGCTGCCGGTCAGCGCCAGCGCCTGCAGAATACCCACCGAGGCCGCCGAGCTTTGGATCACGGCGGTAAACAGGGTGGCCACCACCAGGCCCAGTAACGGGTTACGCAGCCCCGCTAGGATCGCCGAAAACTCCGGCATCTCCGCCAGCGGGCTTACCGCGTCGCTCATCACCACCATGCCGTACATCAAAACGGTAAAGCCCACCAGCACCGTACCAATGCTCTTTTTCTTATCGTTTTTACACACCATCATCATCACTACGCCGATGATGGCTAAAATGGGCGAGAAATTTTCGGGTTTCAGCATCTTCAGCCACACATTCCCGCTTTGAATGCCGGAAAGGGAGAGGATCCACGCCGTCAGCGTCGTGCCGATATTCGCGCCGAAGATGACATACAGCGTCTGGCCAAATTTCATGATCCCGGAATTGACCAGACCCACCAGCATAACCGTGACCGCCGAGGAGGACTGCACCGCTATGGTAATGGCCGCGCCCAGCAGCAGGCTCACCCAGGGGCTCGCTGTCATTGTTTTCAGCAGCTGCTCCAGCTTACCGCCCGCCATCTTTTCCAGGTTGCTGGACATCACATTCATACCGAACAGGAAAAAGGCCAGGCCCAGTACCAGCCGCAGAAGCGCAAAAATATCCATGTCTTCTTCTCCTTCGGGCATCCACCCGCCCATTACTTCATCTTTGCATACTGTTTTATTGTAACTCATTTTGGGGAAAGTTGTCCAGTCAATTTGCCGCAAAGGATGCATTTTCCCCATATTTGTGCAGTTGCATAAATATAGGGCAGGCCCAGCGGCCCGCCCTATATTTTTTGCCGAATATTCAGTTCATGCGCCGGCGCTGAGCTCGCCTGCGCTGCTTGGCACGGCGGCGCCGCCGCGCCATAAAGTACGCCCGCAGCACAAATAGGATCACGATCAACGCCCCCAGCACTATGCCAATCCATTTCAGCACCGTCAGCACCACAGAGCCGCTGCCGGCCGTCGTGACATCATCCTTTGGCACATCCTCCACGGGGGCATAGGTCTCCACAGTGTACTCCATTGGGAAAGTTCCCACCAGCTCACCACCGCACCACAGCTCCACCTGCGGGTCTATGCGTTCTCCCACCTTATATCGGCTGGGGATATTATATTTCAGCGCGATGCTCTCTACCGCCGTTCCCTTCGGCACCAGCACATCCAGGTCGCCCGTCGCCGCTATATGCACCATCCCGGCAGTATTGGTCAGGCTCCCCACCGGGATATCATACGCCGCTATCTCATCGGTCTTTACCGAAACCATACTGTACCGCTCAAAGCAGTAATCAAAAAGCGCTATGGTGTCCTTGTACTTGCCCCACTTGTCGCTGCAGTCCAGCACCACGCACAGCAAAGAAAGTCCATCCTTCTCCGCCCAGGTCACCGCCGTATGCTGCGCCTCGGTGGTCCAGCCCAGCTTGCCGCCCTTGGCGTAGGGATAGTAGTAAGCGCTTTCCACCAACATATGGTGGTGGGTACCGATGTTTCTTGCCACATCCTTTTTGTTGGTCTTGGGGATGGTATACTCCGTCGCGCAGAAATATTCCTCAAAGCCCGGCACCGTCATCGCCCACCGGGTGATGCGCGCCATATCATAGGCAGTGGTATAGTGGTCCTTATCCGGCAGGCCGTGCGCGTTGGTAAAGTGGGTATCGCTCAGTCCCAGCACCGCCACCTGCTGGTTCATCAGCTCCGCAAAGTCGGTCAGGCTCCCGCTCACCGCCTGGGCTATGGCATTGGCGCAATCATTGGCGGATTCCACCATCGCCCCGTACAGCGCATCCTTCAGGGTAATGATCTCCCCCGGCTCCAGCGCCAGGTGGGTGGTCTCGCCCCACTTCCATACATCGCTCACCGTTTCCTGAGAAACGGTGATGCGGTCCTCCGGCTTGGCGTAGGTCAGCCCCAGCGCTGTTGTCAGTATCTTGGTAATGCTGGCCGGATACTCCTTCTCGTACATGTTTTTTTGCAGCAGCACCTGCCCGGTCTTGGCGTCCATCACCACATAGGCATTGCTGTAGGTTTCCGGCACATCATCCTCCGCTGCCATGGCCGGTGCTATCAGGCCGGTTGTTATTATCATCATCGCTGCCAGCAGCAGCGCCGTTACTCTCTTCATTCTGTTCGTTCTCCGTTAAAATGGGGTATATTTTTATTATAGTGCCCACTGCCGCGAAAGTAAATGAACTGTGCATGAATTTTGATTGATTTTTTCCAGCTGGTATGATAGAATACTTTAGTAACCTCAAAAATGCTGGAATAGCTCAGCCGGTAGAGCAGCTGATTCGTAATCAGCAGGTCGCGTGTTCAAGTCACGTTTCCAGCTCCATTCTCCCTGCCTTCGGGCAGGGAGTTTTTCTTCCCCCCACTTCCCTTGCAACCGACCGCGTTTTATGCTATCCTTAAATAAATATATCCATCAAGAAAAGAAGGTGCCCCTTATGTCCCTGCAGGAATCCGGCGAAATGTATCTGGAAACCATCCTTGTTCTCTCCCAACGCACAGGCTTTGTCCGCGCCATCGATATCGGAGAGGAAATGGGCTACTCCAAGCCCAGCGTCAGCCGCGCCGTCGGCATTCTGCGGCAGGGGGGCTACATCCATGTCGCGGAAGATGGCGGCATCACCCTCACCGAATCCGGCCGGGCCGTGGCGGAAAAGATCTACGAGCGTCATCGCCTGCTCACCAGCTTTTTGGTCAAACTTGGCGTTGACGAAAAGACCGCTGCGGAGGACGCCTGCAAAATGGAACATGTCATCAGCGATGCCTCCATGGAGGCCATCAAGCGCCACGCCATGGGCCACATCCAGTAAGTTCACCAGGAGGTACGGCTATGCACGAGATCAAATGTCCCAAATGCGGCGAAGTCTTTACCGTGGATGAATCCGGCTATGCAGCCATCGTGGGTCAGGTACGGGATGAAGAATTTCACCGGGAGCTGGCCCAGCGGGAAAAGCAGCTGGCCGCCGAAAAAGAAAAAGATCTGGCCCTGGTACGCACTCAGGCCGCCCGCTCTCAGGAGCAGTCCGAGGCCCAGCTGCAGCGGCAGATCGAAGAACTGAAGGCCCAGCTTCTCTCCCAGCAGGCCCAGCGGGCGCTGGCCGTACAGAAAGCCCTGGAGCAGCAGACCGCCGATCTTTCCGCCCGGGATCAGACCATTACTGAACTGCGGGCCCGCCTGAACGCAGCCCAAACCGAGCGGGAGCTAGCCATCCAAAAAGTGACCTCCGAGAAAAAGGACGAACTGATCGAAAGTCAGCGGGAAATCGATAAGCTGAACTATCAGCTGAAGGAAGCCGCAGCCGCCAGCCGGGAAAAGGAGCAGGAGCTGCGGGAAAGCTATAAGCGGGAGCTCAGCAGCAAGGATGAGGTCATCGCCTATTATAAGGACCTCAAAACCCGCCTTTCCACCAAAATGGTGGGAGAAACGCTGGAACAGCACTGTGAGATCGAATTCAACCGTCTGCGGTCCGCCGCTTTCCCCAACGCTTACTTTGAGAAGGACAACGACGCCCGCACCGGCAGCAAAGGCGATTACATCTTCCGGGAGTCCACCTCCGATGGCATCGAATTTCTCTCCATCATGTTCGAGATGAAGAACGAGATGGATACCACCGCCAGCAAAAAAAAGAATGAGGATTTCTTCCGGGAGCTGGATAAGGACCGTCAGGAAAAGGGCTGCGAATATGCCGTCCTGGTCTCCCTGCTGGAGCCGGACAGCGAGCTGTATGGCGGCATCACCGATGTCAGCTACCGCTACCCCAAGATGTATGTCATCCGTCCTCAGTTCTTCATTCCCATCATCACCCTGCTGCGGGGCTCGGCACTCCATACGGTGGAATACCGCCGGCAGTTGGCGGAGATCCGTAATCAGAATATCGATATCTCCCACTTCGAGGAGGAAATGAACGACTTCAAGACCCGCTTCGGCCGCAATTACGATTTGGCCAGCCGCAAGTTCAAAACCGCCATCGAGGAGATCGATAAAACCATCGACCACCTGCAAAAGACCAAGGACGCCCTGCTCTCCTCCGAAAATAATCTCCGCCTGGCCAATGATAAAGCCCAGGAGCTTTCAGTCAAGCGCCTGACGAAAAACAATCCCACCATGCAGGCCAAGTTTAAGGAGCTGGAAGCCGCCAAAACTCCTCCCCTGCCGCAGGAACCAAACGAATAACAAAATCAGCACCGTGGAACTGCTCCTCGGTGCTGTTTTTATTCTTCCACGCGCTCTCCACCCCCGGCGGGCACCCCTGTGCTCCCCAGGGCCGCGCCTCCGCTGCGCTTCGGGCAGCCCTTTCCCGCTCCGGTGCGCCCGCCTGCCTTTTCCCTGCCGCAGCTCATATGCACCGTTCGCAGTACTCCGCCACATCAAAGGCATCCAGCCCGCTGTCCTTCCTTAGGTACAGCGGGTGGTGCGGGTGCCCCTTCACCGAGCGCTTCCCCGCCGTGACCCACCGGGCGCCGTGCCGCTCTCCGGCCGCTATCATATCCTGCACACAGCCTTTCAGGTAGGGACGCATCTCTATGATGTTCCCCCAGGCCGCCCATACCGTCGGCTCCTTACTCAGTCCCAAAATATACTCGAAAGCCTCCATATTGGCCCGGTGCAGCCGCTCATCCCGCTCCAGCGCCATATCCTGCGGCCGGGTAGCCCGCTGCGGGTACACATTAAACATAATAAAGCTGTCGTACCCATTTCCCAGCGCGATCCGCTCCACCGATTTCAGGGTATTATCCAGATGGTCCGGCTCCGCCGTGGAGGGGTTCACCCCAATGCAGATGAGCGGTTTCTCGCCCTTGGTGCCCAGAACATATCGGTACTCCGTGTAAAAGTCCGGCACATACAGCCACCGGCCGGTATCGTAGTCCGCCTCCCGGCCGCTTTGGCGCATCGCCTCGGCAAAGGATAATACCTCCATCTCACTGGTGGCTATGGTAGGGATATGCATACTGGCACCTCCGGGAAAAATACTTTTCCCCATCATAGCGTATTTTTTCCCAAACGGCAAGTCCCTCTGTTTTCCCCTTACTTGCCCATCTCCTCCCGCAGCCGCTCTATGGCGTGCTTCTCCAGCCGGGAAACATAGCTCCTGGAGATCCCCAGCTTCCTGGCCACCTCCCGCTGGGTCATCGGCGGCCGGTTATCCAGCCCGTAGCGCAGCCGCAGCACCCGCTGCTCCCGTCCCTCCAGCACCCCAAAGACCTTCCGTAGTTTTTCAGCTTTCAGCGTTAGATCCAGCCGTGTAATGATATCCTCCTCATCGCTCACCAGCTCCATCAGCGTCAGGCTGTTGCCGTCCCGGTCGGTATCCAGCGGGTCCTCCAATGAAACATCCCCCGCCGTCTTCCTTCGCGCCCTAAAATACATCAGAATCTCATTCTCAATACACCTAGAAGCATAAGTCGCGAATTTTGTCTTCTTCTCCAAGTTATAGGTCTCCACCGCCTTTATCAACCCTATCGTCCCTATCGAGATCAGATCATCCTGCTCCCCGCTCACCGCGTAGTACTTCTTCACGATGTGCGCCACCAGTCGCAGATTGTGCTCCACCAGCTCGTTCCGTGCCGCCCGGTCTCCTCGGCTCATCCGCTCCAGGCAGTCCCGCTCCTGCTTAGCCGTCAGCGGCCGCGGGAATGAACCTGAAGTCGAAACATGCAGCGTCAGCAGCCACAGCCCGCCCAGCAGCGTCAGTACCATTGCTCCCAGCATCACTTATTCCCCCTCTCTCTTTAGAGGGTATGCCCCGCCGACAGAAAAATGCCAGTCCCGCCTCAAATGGACAAAGCCCTCCGCCCGCTTTGCCCCTCCGCCCAAAATACCGCCCGATCCCTGTAGGATACTTGATATTTTTGCCGCCTTATAATAAAATTAGTCTATCCTAATTTTAATTGCCACATGTCAAGGGAAAGGATTATCACTATGACTTTGAATGAACTCAAAACCGGCTCCTCCGGTATCATCACGGCCGTGGGCGGCGATGGCCCGCTGCGCTGCCGCCTTTTGGATATGGGCCTCATCCCCCACACCCGCGTCACCCTGCAAAAGGTCGCCCCCATGGGCGATCCCATCGAGATAAGGGTCCGCGGCTATGAGCTGACCCTGCGGGTGGAGGAAGCCCAAAAGATCGAGGTAAAGGAGGCCGCGGAAATATGATCTTCGCATTGGCCGGCAATCAGAATTGCGGCAAAACCACCCTGTTCAATGCCCTCACCGGCTCCAATCAGCATGTCGGCAATTTTCCCGGCGTCACCGTCGATCAGAAAATGGGCGATATCCGGGGCGAGAAAAATTGCTCCGTCGTCGATCTGCCGGGCATCTATTCGCTGCGGCCCTATACCCAGGAGGAGATCGTCACCCGGGATTTCATCCTGAATCAAAAGCCGGATGGCATCATCAATATTGTGGATGCCACCAATATCGAGCGTAATCTCTACCTTACTTTGCAGCTTTTGGAGCTGCGGGTCCCCATGGTACTGGCCCTCAATATGATGGATGAGGTGCGCGCCAACGGTGGCTCCATCGATGTGCAAAAAATGAGCGCCGCCCTCGGCATCCCGGTGGTACCCATTTCCGCCGCCAAGGGCGAGGGTGTATCGGAGCTTATCACCCAGGCGCTCACCGTCGCCCGGGGCAAAATCCTACCCAAGGTCACAGATTTCTGCACCGATGATTCCGCCGTCCACCGCTGCCTGCACGCCGTTATCCACCTCATCTCGGATCACGCCGAACGGCTGGGCGTCCCCACCCGTTTCTGCGCCGCCAAGCTCATTGAGGGCGGCGATACGCTGGAGCAGGACCTGCGGCTGGATGAAAACGAAAAGGAGCTGCTGGAACACTGCATCGTCCAGATGGAAAACGAAACCGGGCTGGACCGCAATGCCGCCCTGGCCGATATGCGCTATACCTTCATCGAAGGGGTCGTCGCCGCCTCGGTCACCAAATGCCACGAAAGCCGCGAGCACGCCCGCTCCGTCCGGTTCGATCAGATCCTTACCGGCCGGTACACCGCCATTCCCACCTTTTTGGCGGTCATGTTTCTCACCTTCTACCTCACCTTCCATGTCATCGGCCAGCGTCTTTCCGATCTCCTGGCCGTCGGCATTGATGCGCTCACCGCCCTGGTCGATGGCGCTCTCACTGCCTACGGCATCAATCCGGTGGTCCACAGCCTCATCATCGATGGCATCTTTGCCGGCGTGGGCAGCGTGCTGGTGTTCCTGCCCATCATCGTCACCCTGTTTTTCTTTCTCTCCATCCTGGAAGACACCGGCTACATGGCCCGTGTCGCCTTTGTAATGGATAAGCCGCTGCGCCGCATCGGTCTTTCGGGCCGCAGCATCGTGCCGCTGCTCATCGGCTTCGGCTGCTCGGTGCCGGCCATCATGGCCACCCGCACCGTCTCCTCCGATCGCGACCGCAAAATGACCATTCTCCTCACCCCTTACATGAGCTGCTCTGCCAAAATCTCCATCTACGCCTTTTTTACGGCGGCATTTTTCCCGCAGTACGGCGCCCTGGTGATGATCGCCCTTTATCTTCTCGGCATCCTCATCGGCATCGTGGCGGCCCTCATCATGAATCACACCGCCTTCCGCGGCAAGCCCGTCCCCTTTGTCATGGAACTCCCCAACTATCGGCTCCCCAGTGCCAAAAGTGTGGGACTGCTGCTGTGGGAAAAAGCCAAAGACTTCCTGCAGCGCGCTTTCACTGTCATTTTCCTGGCCACCATCATCATCTGGTTCCTGCAAGGCTTCGATACCCGACTCAATGTCGTGGCGGATAGCTCTTATAGCCTATTGGCGCTCATCGGCCAATGGATCGCTCCCCTTTTCGCCCCCCTCGGCTTCGCCGATTGGCGCTGCGCCACCGCCCTCATTTCTGGCTTTGTCGCCAAGGAATCTGTCGTCAGCACCCTGGAGGTCCTGCTGGGCGGTGCGGCCGTCACTGGGATGTTCTCTCCCCGGGCCGCCATCAGCTTTTTGGTCTTTACCCTGCTGTATACCCCCTGTGTGGCGGCCATAGCCACCATCCGCCGGGAGCTCGGCTCCACCGTGAAAACAGTCGGCGTGGTAATCCTGCAATGCGGTGTAGCATGGCTAGTAGGCTGGTTGGCCTATGCCATCACAGGGCTGTTCTGATGGGCCCCCTCGATTGGCTGCTGCTGGCAGTAATCGCCACCGGCACATTTTTCGCTCTCCGGGCCGTCCGCCGGGGCCATACCGGCAGCTGCTGTGGCGATTGCGCCCGCTGCCACCGTACCGATTGCGGTAAGAATTCAAAGACCGGGTAAAACCGCCGTTGCCCTCCCTCAGAAAGGTATCATCCGCCTAAGCCGAAATTTGTATCAATTTTTCAGGAAAACTATTGACTCCTACGCTGCGTAATAGTTTATTGTATCCTTATCGAGCGGAGGGAAAAGCAAATGATGACAGTAAACGAAGTAAGCAAATTGACTGGAGTGAGTATACGCGCTCTGCAATATTACGATGCCATCGGGCTTCTGCCGCCTGCCGGATATACTGAGGCGGGGTACCGGCTGTATGACGATGCAGCGATGGAACGCTTGCAGCAGATTTTACTGTTTAGGGAGTTGGAATTTCCACTAAAAGAAATCAAACGCATCCTCGATTCTCCCAATTTTGATCAAAGCAAAGCGCTGGAGCAGCAAATTGAATTGCTTACGATGAAAAAGGAGCATCTCGAAAATCTCATTCTTTTCGCCCGAGGAATAAAAGTAATGGGAGTAAACTATATGGATTTCAAAGCATTTGATACCCAAAAAATCGATGAGTACTCTAAGCTCGCAAAAGAGCAGTGGGGTCACACAGCAGAGTACGAAGAGTATGAAGAAAAAACAAAGGACTGGACAAAAGATGACGAAGCTGCCGTCGCAGATGAATTTATGAAAATATTTGTTGAGTTCGGACAGATGAAAAAAATGAACCCATCGGATGAACCGGTTCAGGCACAGGCAAAAAAACTCCAAGATTATATTACAGAGCATTTTTATACCTGCTCCCCCAAAATTCTGAACGGACTCGGAAAGATGTACGCCAGCGGAGGAGAACTTACCGAAAGCATCGACACTGCCGGTGGAACAGGTACTGCTGAATTTACTAGCAAAGCCATCGAGCATTATTGCGGGTAATCTGCTTTTTTGACTGCCTGCCGTTTAGCCGTGCGGCTATACCCGCTGCTACTGTATCACCCGCAGCAAACCAAAAATCAACCGGCAAAACCGCTTTTTATGGCCCCTGCAAAATCCGGGATGCCGACCGCAGGCCAAACCGCCCTCCGGGCGGTTTCAGCGGGCGAAGCCCGCTGGCCCCGGCTTCGCCGGGGCGGCCTGCGGCCCGCTCTTCCATCAGCAATAACCAGCCCCTTCGCACTTCCCCGCATACTCTCCCCTTTCCCCATGGAGGGTTTTTTAGAACGGAAACCCACCTCAATCGCAGATAAAATAGCCAAAACAAAGCCACCGCATTTATCACAAGGTTATCAACCGCCGTTGCGAGTCATTAGCATTTTCAGGCGGCCTGTCATTTAGTCGCAACGCATCCCCTGCCCTCTTCCTTCCCGGAGAAGGCCTTCTTTTGGTGGATAACTCCCTCCATTTACGCACTACACTAAGGGAAGAAATTTACCCCAATTTTCAATAACGCAACCACATTTGTCGCAAAAGCCCCCAGCCGCCGTTGCGAATCAATAGCGGTTTTCAGGTAGACTGCTGTTTGGCCACAGCGCATCCCCTCCCCTACTCCGGAGAGGGCTTTTCTTTTGGTGGACAACTCCCCCACTTATGCGCTATACTGGGGATGGAAATTTGCCCCGGAGGTGATTTTTATGATCTACACCGTCACCCTCAATCCCGCCATTGATGAAACACTGGAAGTGGAGCATTTGCGGCCCGGCGCCACCCACCGGGTTCTTTCCCGCGGCCGGTACCCCGGCGGCAAGGGCATCAATGTGGCAAGGGCCCTGCGTGTCTTTGCCGAGGACTGCGTTGCCCTGACCATCGCGGGCGGGACGACCGGACAGGAGCTGGCCGGACTGCTGCGGCAGGAGGAACTGCCCTGCGCCATTTATGCCGCCCCTCACCCCACCCGGGTCAATCTCAAAATTTCCTCCCGGGGAGATGGACTGACCACCGAGCTGAACGCCCCCGGTCTGCTGGGGGAGGCCGCCCCTGCTGGGCGCCTGCGGGAGGAGCTGCTGGAGCGCCTTTTGCCGGGGGATGTGGTGGTGCTGTGCGGCAGCCTGCCGCAAGATTTACCGGCCGGATGGTACCGGGATCTCACCGCTGAGTGCCGGAAAAAGGGGGCCGCCGTTTACCTGGATACTGCCGGGGAGCCGCTGATTTTGGGGATCACAGCGAAGCCGGACTGCATAAAACCCAACCGGGAGGAGCTGGAGCCCCTGTACGGCTACCGCCTGGCAACCACCGAATCCCTGGCGGAAGCGGCCTGGCAGCTGCTGCACCGCGGGGTAGGGCAGGTGGTGGTTTCCCTGGGGGCACAGGGGGCACTGCTGGCCACCCGGGAAGCGGTACTTTTTGCCGCGGCCCCTACTGTGACCGTGCTTAATACCACCGGGGCCGGGGACACCATGACGGCCGCGCTCATCTATGCCCGGCTGCACGGGCTCACACCCGAGGAGACCCTGCGATTTGCGGTAGCGGCCGCTACCGCAAAGGTGGTACGGGCCGGAACGCAGCCCCCCGTGATGAGCGACATAGGCGCCCTGCTGCCGCAGGTGGAGATACGGGCCATTTAGGGTGCAGGAAAGAAAGCCGCCGCCCAAAACGCCGGTTTGCACCAAATGATTCAATTGTCACCTTCTCGAGAAAGGGAGGGCCCGGGAGGACGATCCGTCGCACTTTGCAAAGCCCTCTACTAATATAATACGCAAAATAGAACGGATGTTCCTGCATGGAATGTCCGTTTTTTGAAAATTTTTTTATTTTTGGTGGATTTTAGGGGATAGGGTGGCAATATTTCTCTAAATAATGGATTCTATAGAGATATTTTGGACGATACAAATGGACCTTTTCGATGCGATATCTGCACAGTTTGCCGAGTCCTCATAGGCTCCCTTATGCAAAGGGTAAGCGGCGCTCCAATCCATAGCCTCCCCTGTGTAAGGGGTAACGAAGTGGCGGCGCGGTAGTGAATGATATGCCAGTGGCATATCAGAGCCGCGCCGTGACCGAGCCGCAGCGAGAGGCTGTCAGCCGCAAGGCTGACTGAGGGGTTGACGGCAAATATTAAGGCAATCATTTCATCTCGCCTGTCGTCGTCGCGGAGACTTTTGCAAGGCTTAGTTAGCACGCCTACCCAGCGGGGGCCTACTTTTGTGTGTGCAAAAGTAGGCAAAACACACTTGGGGCTGTGCCCCAAGACCCCCTAACGCTTAAGCTGCGGCTGGATACGCTCTCATGGTGCCTGCGGCGCATTTTATTGGGATGCAGCAGGGGCCGAATTAAATGCGCCTGCGGCACCTTATAAGCGTCGTCTAATCCCGCTCCGGGAATGCGCAGCGTTTCCGGGCGGGGTGTACCGACGCGTGGGGGTCTCGGGGGCCTCCCCGAGTGACTTTTGGTTACTTTTCTTCACAGAAAAGTAACCCCTCGCCGG
>URGQ01000007.1 GCA_900547385.1 uncultured Oscillospiraceae bacterium
AGCCCGCATAAGCCGCCCGGAGGGCGGCTTGGCCTGCGGCCCATGCTGGGGTTCGGCAGAAATAAGAAAAGGGGCAGCCCCCGCAGGGACTGCCCTTTTGATGCAAGTATTATTCAGCGGCAGTAGCTTTCAGCTTGCGGTTCTGCAGCAGCTGGAACGCAAACGGAATGCCGATGAGTAAAAGCCCGATGAGGTCGCTGACAGGACTGGGATCAATAAGGAAGATCCCACCGGCCAGCAGCATGATGCGCATGTACCATGGAACATGGGCGTATACATGGCCGGTCATACCCATGGCGATGCCCGCCATGCCGATGATCGAGGTGACCATAATGCCGATAAGAGCCCAGACGGACTCCACATCAATGAACAGCAGGCTGGGATTGAGCGCGAAGATGTAGGGGATGATGAACGCGCCGATGGCGAGCTTGGTGGCGGTGATGCCGGTTTTAAGGGGATTGGAGTGGGCGATGGCGCTGCCGGCATAGGC
Organism: uncultured Oscillospiraceae bacterium; assembly: GCA_900547385.1. GTDB lineage: Bacteria > Bacillota > Clostridia > Oscillospirales > Ruminococcaceae > Angelakisella. The sequence continues at coordinate 491 of URGQ01000007.1, forward strand.
GGCCAATGCCACAGGCGGGGTGATATCCGCCACGATGCCGAAGTAGAACACGAACATATGCGCCGCCAGCAGCGGGATGCCCATTTTAATGAGGATGGGGGCGGTGATGGTGGCCATGATGACATAGTTGGCGGTGGTGGGTACGCCCATGCCCAGCACAATGCATGCCAGCATGGTACAGAACAGCGCAAGGAAGATGCTCTTTTGGGCAAGGGGGACAATGACCGCTACCAGCGTGGTGCCCAGGGCGGTCATGGAAACAACACCGGAGATGATGCCGGCCATGGCGCAGGCGACCGCAACGCCGATGGAGCTGCCGGCGCCGCCCTGCAGACCCTCCGCAACGAGGCGGGGGGAGAGGATGGCGGAACGGGTAAGGAAGCTGCACAGGACGGCGACCACCATCGAAACAAAGACAGCGGTACCGGTATCGATTTTGATGACCTGCCACAGAACGACGAGGACGGCCAGCGGGATAAGCGGCAGCCCGACGGAGCGCAGAAGATCCCGCTTATCCCGGCCGATCAGGCTGATGATAAGGGCGAACAGGATGGCAAAGCAGGCGGACATCCCGGCGGTGTAGTAGTTCATGCAGATGACGAGGATGACGACCGGAATGAGCAGATAGCCGCTCTTGGCCAGCAGCCGGAAGAAGTGGGGAATGGAGTCCTTGGGCAGGCCCTTGAGCCCCAGCCGCTTGCCCTCAAAATGCACCATAAGAAAAATGCCGGTGAAGTACAGGATGGCGGGCAGAATGGCGGCGACCACAATGGAGGCGTAGGGAATTCCGGTGATCTCCGCCATGAGGAAAGCGGCGGCACCCATGATGGGCGGCATGATCTGACCGCCGGTGGAAGCGGCGGCCTCCACCGCTGCGGCAAATTCCGGCTTATAGCCCACCCGCTTCATGGTGGGAATGGTGATGCTGCCGCTGCCGACGGTATTGGCGACGGAGGAGCCGGAATACATTCCCTCCAGCGCGCTGGAGATAACGGCGACCTTGGCGGGACCGCCCACGCTGGCGCCCGCGATGGAATTGGCCAGATCGACAAAGAAGGTGCCGATGCCGGTTTTCTCTAGGAAGGAGCCGAGGATGATGAACAGCACGATGAAGGACGAGCAGACGGTGATGGGGGAGGAGAAGATGCCGCAATTGAGGTTATAGAACAGGTTGTAGATGAGATTGCGCAGGGCGGTCTTGGGGTTATTATTGGTGAGCCACCAGGCGCCGTAGACGGTGAACAGCCCCACGACCACGATGAGCGGAATGCCGGTGGAGCGGCGGCACAGCTCCACCAGCAGCAGGATGCCAATGATGCCCAAAACGATCTGGGTGGTGCCGATGCGGTTGGCCATCTGGATGATCCTTTTCTGCTCGATGGCATAGTAGAAGAACACGCCCAGCGAGGTGAAGGCCAGGATGACATCGTACCAGGGGAAGTAGTTATCCCGCAGGGCGTCCTTTTTGCTGGCGGGGTATTTAAGGTAGCCGACAAAGAGGGTCATGCCCACAAAAACGGGCAGGCGGGTATACTGGGTGGCGCCGGAAACGACCAGCGCCATAACGATCATAGTGAGGGAATAGAGAACAAACAGCACCGTCATGGCGGTCTTATAGCCGCCGGTCAAGCTGCGGCTTTTGCTGTCGCGGTCCAGCTCCTGCAGGAGCTTGGCGGTATCGGCAGCATCGGTGTGGTGCAGGGAATGGCTCATGGGGCAGCATCCTTTCTGATATGGATTTTTACCGAATCACAAAAGAGGAACAGCATGGAATAGGGCCGGTTCGCTTTTGTTACCCGGCAAATAAATGAGGAAAGCCGCGGCGGGAGGCTTAGTGGAACTCCTCCCGCCGCAGGCGTATGGGGAACTTAATGGTTTGCAGCTCAGCCTACATTCAGGCCCATCTCGGTGTAGTACTTGGCAGCGCCGGGGTGCAGCGGAACATTGCCGATGGTGACGAAGGCATTGTTGATATCCATACCGGAGCCGACGGCGTGAGCCTTAGCGATCTCATCCTTGCTCTCCCACAGGGCCTTGGTCATATTGTAGACCTGATCCTCGGAGAGGGAATTGGAAACAATGTAGGTGGCGGTAACACCGATAGTGGTGATGGGGGCATCGGCGGGGATGCACGCGTACTGATCGTGGGTGACGGCCATCTTGGCGTAAACGGCATAGTCGCCTACCTTGTTATTGGTGATGAACTCATCCATTACGGCGTCATCCAGGCCCAGCAGGTAGATATCCATGGCGGTTTGCAGCTCGGTGATGGCGGTGGTGGGAGCACCGGAGGTGAAGAAGAAGACATCCAGCTTGCCATCCTTCATGGCATCGGCGCTGTTATTGACGGAAAGGTTCTGTACGGTGATATCATCGGTGGAAACACCGTAGGCGGCAAGCAGGGCTTTGGCGTTGGCCTCGGTGCCGGAGCCGGCATCACCGATGGAAACGCGCAGGCCCTTGACATCGGCCAGGGTCTTGACGGTGTCCTTCAGGTCGCTGCGGACAACGACCTGCATGACCTCGGAGTAAACCTCGCCCAGAACCGAGAAGGAGGTGATGGCAACAGGGAAATTGAAGTCATCCAGTTTATTGTAGGCTTTGATCATGGTATCGTTCTGTACGATGGCCATATTGTAGTCGCCGTCTTCGATGCCATTGATATTGGCAACGGAGCCGCCGGTGGAAATGACATTGTAGGTGTAGCCGGTGGCGTCCTTCAAGATCATGCCGACGGCATTGGTATAGGCATAGTAGGTGCCGGAGGTGCTACCGGTGCCAATGGTGATGGAAGCGGTGGTATTACCGGAGGGATCGGGGGTGTCATTGCCGCCGCCGCAGGCAACACAGCACAGCAGCATTATGGCGGCCATCAAGAGGGCAAATAACTTTTTCATGGTGGGATCTCCTTATCAATATTCATTTTAATATGGGTCACAGTGGACTATGGTCATTATTATAGCACCGCAAAATGGAATTGCAACCCCTTTTTGCAAGATTTTTTGTTTTTTATTCATTTTGGCAAGAAAATAGCCTTTTTATGAGATGAAAATTGAACAAATATGAATCGTTTTTAATTTTTCCTGCATTTTTGCAAATTTTGCAGGGATTCCTGCAGGGACTCCTGCAAAATGAGAGGGTGCTTGCCAGGGGGGCCTTTGGCGTGGTAGAATAGTGGCAGTGATGAAGGGAGCTCCGGCCGCCCCCGGGGCGCCGCCCCGAAGGGCGGTGCGCCCGCGCGGCGGATCCGCGCAAGCCCGCGAAGCGGGCCGAGGGGGCGGCCGGAGCCTGTACCCTGTAACCAATGAAACCGAGGAGAGAAAGCCATGCTGAATACCTTCTATGCCTTGCTGGGGCGAATGAAATATATTGACCGCTGGTGCCTGATGCGGACCTCCCGGCCGGAGAACCTGTGTGAGCACACGCTGGAAACGGCGTATATTGCCCATGCGCTGGCACTGCTGAACCGCCAACGAGGCGGCATACTGGAGCCGGAAAAGGCGGTGCTGTATGCCTTGTACCATGATTGTACCGAGATACTGACCGGCGACCTGCCTACGCCGGTGAAATATAAGAACGAGAGCATTAAAACGGCGTACAAGGCGGTGGAAAAGGAAGCGCAGACGGCACTGCTGAGCCGCCTGCCGGTACTGATGGCGGAGGAAATGACCCCGTGGTTTACCCCTACCGAGGAGTACAGGCCCTATATTAAGGCGGCGGATAAGCTTTCAGCCCTGATCAAGTGCACCGAGGAGCGCCGGGCGGGCAACCATGAATTTGACCGGGCCTATGATATCCTGCTGCAGGCGATCCACGAGATGGAGCTGCCGGAGGCGGAGCAGTTTATGATGCAGTTCCTACCGCCCTTTGGCATGACGCTGGATGATCTGTAATATTGGATAAGATAGAGAAAAGCTCCCCTGTATGGGGAGCTTTTTGCGTGGAGCAGAAAAATATCCCCGCCGGGGCAGGGATACTTTCCTTGAGGAGCCAAATTGAAATAGGGAATGGGAATGTCATAGCAGGGGGCGGCCCGGCCGCAGGCCGCAGGGGAGGTCATCCTTCGGCTTTCAGGCCCTTCATGCGGTTCAGTACAGCAGGGTCCACCGGCTTGGTGAAAAGGCTGACCGCGACTGTGACAATGACCGCCAAGACAGCTGCCGCTAGGGTGCGCTTATAGATATCGACCGAGAGCATGGCGCTGATGCAGTGGATCATGGAATCCACGCAGGCCATTTACATAAACTACGATATAGGAGCCGATCATCAGCCCGGAGACTGCGTCAAACATTATTAGTCCTCCTTTACAATTGGTTTTGGGCGCCTAACTGGCGCGCCAGGTACTTGTGGCAGATCGCGGTGGCTTCCTGTGTGGCGGCCGTTTCATCCACAGTAAGCACCCGCTTGCCGTCCACTATCGTTTTGCCGTCAATGATGACGGTTTCTACCTCATTGCCGGTCGCGTTCCACACTAGGGTGGAGCGGATATCCAGATCGTACATTGGCTGGAGATGCGGTTCCCGCGCATCCATCACGATGAGATCTGCCTTTTTGCCCACTTCCAGCGAGCCGATCTCCTTTTCCTTGCCCACCAGCCGGGCGGCATCCATGGTGATCTTGCGGAAGGCCAGCTTGGCACCGGCCTGCTGTTCATCCAGCCCGCCCAGGGTACGCCAGCAGCCCAGGTAAATGCGCATATTGGTCCAGGGATTCAGGGTGACCCAATCGGTACCCAGAGCGTAGGTCACACCGTATTTGTGCCATAGATCCACTGGGGCGAAATAACCCGCCTTGAAGAAGACCTCCGGGCAATGCGCTACATGGACCTTATTTTTTGCCAGCAGCCGGACATCATTTTTGGTAACGCAGACGCAGTGCGCCGCGATGAGCTTCTGCTGGGTCAGGCCGGTCTCAAAGAGGTACTCCACGGGAGTCATGCCATAGGCTTCCCGGTCGTGGGCAATCTCCTGGGGAGTCTGCGCCACATGGGTATGAATGGGCGCATGGTACTTCCCGGCGGTTGCCGCGATCTCTTTGGCCAGGGCGATGGGGACGGTATCGGTGGCGTGGGGAGCAAAGCCGATCTCAATACGGCCGTTGCCGCGGCCATTGAAGGTTTCGTACAGGTCCACATTGGCCTGCAGCTTTTGGGCGGCCTGCCCCGGCACCGAAGAATAATCGTTATCGTGCAGGTTTTGCAGGTCTGGGTCGTAGATCTTTTGTGCGATGATGCCGCGCAGACCCAGCTCCTCCGCCGCGCGGGCGGTGGATTCCGGGAAGTGGTACAGGTCATCGATGAAGGTGGAGCCGAATTTGACGGCCTCCATGGCCCCCAGCATACTGATGCTGTACATGGATTCCCGGGTGATAAAGCGTTCCATGGGGAAAGCCAGCCCGTAGAAGGCCCCTTTGATATCCTCGGTGAGGCCCTTGAACAGGGTGCCGCCTACATGGGTGTGGATATTGACGATGCCGGGCATGATGACCCGACCGGGAAGGCAGCGCTTGACGGTGCCCTCCGGAACCTCCGGCGGGGCACCAGCGCCGATGCCGATGATCCGGTCGTCCTCCAGCAGGATCCAGCCTTCCTTGTGGATCTCATCCTGTTCGTTCTGTGTGATGATGTGTGCGCCATACAGCAGTGTCTGCATGGTTGATTCCTCCTTTACATTAGAGATATGATAATATGGTATTACCTTATAAAAGATATAAAAAGTAAATAGAAGAGGCTTCTCTTTTTTGGACGGGAGAAGTGCATGGCTATGGGTATGCTTTTTGAGAAGGGAGGGAAATAAGGGGGAAAGTTCGGACTCCAGCAGGGGTGTGGGGCGATGTGCTGGCCGCTGGCGGCAAGCCATAAAAGATAATATGGTATTACCTAAATGTGTTTGCAAATTTCTGCCCTGTTTACGCAGGGCAGTTATGCTTAGAATGCCTTGATATTCCGCAGCATCTGGAAGTGGACATAGTTGGTGTTATACAGGGCCTGGCCGCTGAGGGCCGGCTTATTTTCCGCAGTCAGGGAGGTACCGGTCATGCACAAAAAGGAATCACAGTCAAATTCCCCGGCGGCGGGAGTGATGGTCAGGGCCTCCGCCCGGCTTTTACTCTGGATGGTGATGCACTCATTGGTGACCAGCAGACCGGCGTGGGTGCGCAGCAGCTCATAGCTGGTGTGGGTGCCCCATTCCTCCCGGCTCGGCATGGTTTTCAGCAGGCCCTCCGGGATGTGATTGATGCTGACAATGGCCAAAATATCATTGGCATAGTAGGAGCAGACGACCTTGATGAGGGGAGAGCCCGGCGCTACCTCCAGCGCTTCGGCGTGGTGCAGGTCGGTGGGGACGGTTTCCAAGCTAATGAGTTCATTGCGGGATTCGTAGCCGCTTTCCCGGATGAGCTGGTGCAGATCCTGCCCAGGGGTGATGGTGGCCTTGATTTTGGAAATATTGGGATTGATAAAGGTGCCGCGCCCATGGATGCGCTGAATAAGGCCCTCCTGCTCCAAATCGCTGAGGGCCCGCCGTACGGTGATGCGGCTGACGCCCATCGATTCCCCGATGACGGCTTCCGGCGGCAGCTTCAGGGAACGGGGGGCATCGCTGCTGCGGATATATTCCCGCAGCTTTTCCGCCACGGCGTCGCTCAGGTTCTGTTTATTGATGGGTTCGCGGTTCATGTGTTCCTCTTCTTTCCTATGATAGGATTAGGATACAACAAAGGTAATACCTTTGTCAACGGACAATCTGCACATAAAATGCAGAGTATTTTTGTAAGGAAAGGAAAAGCTCCCCCGTGGGGGAGCTTTTTGGTGTGTTTGAAGAGAAATTACTTCTTCTCGATCACGGTGATGCGGCCCTGGCCGTAAGGATCGGCATAATCTTCGCCTACCACGCCGCCCAGTACATCCACGATGTAATTGATGAGCACCTGGTTGTCGATCATGACGGAATCTTGCAGCAGGGTGCAGCCCTGGAACATGGCCATGCCGTCACCGGCGGATTTGAGCATGTAGTTGTGGCTGGCCAGGGTGTAGGTCTTGGCCAGGTCCAGCGGCTCATCGCCTACCTTGACATTCTTTACGCGGTATTCGCCGGAAACACCGGTGAACATGCCATCGGCGTTCACCTCTACGGTGGGCTCCACATTCAGGTCGATCTCATAGCTCATGCCAGAGACCTGCAGGAAGCCGCCGCATTCGCCGGGGGCATTGCGGGCGCCCATCTCCAGGGCATCCAGGATCTGCTGGCCGGTGGCTTCCACCACGCACATTTCGTTGCCGAAGGGATGTACCGCGATAATCTGACCGTAGGTGATATCGCCCGCGGGGATGCTGACACGGATGCCGCCGCCATTGACTACGGCGATATCGGCACCGGACATGGCCCGGTAAGCATCGGCGCACAGGTCACCCAGGTTGGTTTCCTGCCGGCGAACCATACGCTCGCCGCTGACGGGATCATTGACGGTCAGCTCGACCTTGGTGGAGGCTACGACGGTATTGACGATCTCCTCGTAGCCGGATTTGATCTCGGCGATGGTATCGCCCATGCCGTCATCGTTGATGAGGGCGGTGGAGAGCTTGCCATCGGCGGTGATGGTCAGGCAGCCGATATTGGCCAGCTTGGTGCCGGTGGAGGTGAGGATGACATCCTTGCCTTCCTTATTCTTTACGATATCCCCGGCGATGGTGGAGTGAGAGTGGCCATCCAGCACCACATCAATGCCGCTGGTGTTCACAATGACATCCGAGGAGGTCCAGGGCTGGCAGTCGGCCTCGATGCCCAGGTGCGCCATGGCGATGACATACTTGGCGCCTTCCTTGCGGGCAGCGTCTACGGCGCTTTGTACGGCGGTATACAGCTTCTCGCCGGTATCATCCTGCATAAAGCCATAGATATAGTTGCCGTTCTCATCCTGGAAGTAGGTGGGGGTGGAGGTGGTGATGGTCTTGGGGGTGGAAATGCCGACAAAGGCGATCTTTACGCCGTCGGCTTCCTTGATGACATAGGGCTTCAGCACGGGGTTGCCGTCCTTGTCTACAAAGTTGCAGCTGATGTAGTCAAAGTCGGCCTTTTCCACCAGCTTATTGAACTGGTCCATGCCGTAGTCGAACTCATGGTTGCCGGGGGTGGCTACATCGTAGCCCAGCTTGTTCATGATGTCGATGATGTACTCGCCCTTGGAAAGGGTGCCGATGGTGTCGCCCTGAACGGCGTCGCCGTTATCTACCAGCAGGACTTTATTGCCTGCGGCCAGCAGCGCACGCTTGGCGGCGGAAAGGCCCTGGTAGCCCATGCCATCCTCGATGCCGCAGTGGGCGTCATTGGTGTACAGGATCACGATGTCTTTGGCCGCGGGGGTAGAATTACCGGTACCGCAGCCTGCCAGTACCATGATGAGTACCAGCATCAGTGCCAGAATACGGAATTTTCTCATTCTGTTGCTCCTCCTTAGCTGTTTTTCGTTTTTTATCCTGCGGCTGGGGATTCTCCGCCCCCGCCGCAAGCCCAGCATACCATAATTATGATGAATGATACAAGCGAAAGAAGAAAATACGGAAAATTTTGTTATATTTGCCAAATCGCACGGATTTTTTTGACCTTGGCGTAGAATTTTCCCGGGAGGTGTTGCATTTCCCGGACGGAAATCGTTATAGTTATATAGGTTAAGGAAGGAAATGGGCCGCCCAGAAATAAAAAAAGACCGCCTGTACATGACAAGCGGTGGGTAGGCGGCACTTATTTTTTGCGGGAGGTAAGCAGCAGTACGGCGGCAATGACCACCACAACGGCCATGGCAATGATGGCGATGGGGACGATGCTGTTATCGCCGGTAACGGGAGCGGCGGTGAGTGCCGCGCAGAACAGTTTCATGGGATACCCTCCAGGCTCTTTTGGAATAACATAACATATTATAGTCCCCCGTGGCAGGCGTGTCAATTACATTGGCCGAATTGTAACGGAGTTGAAACCATTGCAGCAATAAACAGTACAACATACAACAAGGAGGAAACAAGAAATGAGAAAACACGCTAAAAGGGTGCTTTGTCTGCTGGCGGCGGCACTGATGCTGCTGACGGCCTGCGGTGCGCAGGGGAACATCAATGTTTTGCCGCAGCCTGAGCCGCAGCCGCAGCCTGACCCACAGCCACAGGAGCCTGATTTTTCGCAGTTCGATGATCAGTTTGTCACCTGCCCCACCGATGAAAACCTGGCGGTGGCCTGCATTTCCTGTAATGGCGGCAGTTACCTGGTGTATCGCCGGTATACCGATCCCGAGGCCGGTGAGGCGGTCTATGGTGCTTCGGTAGGCTATTTGCATGGGGAAAACCACTACCGGGAGCCCATCTGGTCGCCAAATGGAGAGATCGTGCAGTACCTGGAGGCTGAAGAGTGCAAGGGCGAGGGAGACTATTACGATGTAAGGTTCCACAAAAGAGCCCTCGATAAGGGGGAGGAGCCCATCCGCTGTGATGTTAGGGTTTTTGGGTATGAGGATATGCCTGCCCCCACCGTGGAGTGGTTTGCCGACAGCAACCGGCTGCTGATCACCAGCCGCCCGGTGGTTATTTATAACTGTGCCGAGGATAGCTACACCTGGGTCTCTCAGGATACCCCTACCTCACCGGGACCTCCTTTTGTTTCTACCGATAAGGACGCCAAGAGCATGGATGCCAGCCTTTCTCCCGATGAAAAATATATCGCCTACGAACTCATTGATGATGGGGGCATGAACCTGATGCTTTATGAGATCGCCACCGGAGCGCGGACCAAGATCGGCTTCCTGCGCGGCCATGAGTACGGCCGCTGGGAGGGGGAAAAACCGCAGTGGGTAAGTGCGACCGAGATTCAGTGGCGGGATAGCAGCTATACCCTGTAAAGCGGAAGGCCCGCCGGGCCTCTGCGCCATTGATTTGGGGGAGGGTTCTGCTAATATTTAGCCAAAGAGAAAACCACCCCCGTGGATGAAGGAGGCCCACCATGATCCCGATGATCCTAATGGCGATAGAGGACGACGCCGACCGCGCATTTATGATAAATCTTTACGAGCAGTGCCACAAGGCCATGTATCGCCAGGCCTATGATATTCTGCGTGACCACGGCGAGGCCGAGGATGCCGTGCAGGATACCCTCGTCAAGCTCATTGGCCGCATGGCGGCCCTGCGCACCATGCCCCAGGGCCAGCTGCTGCCGTATGCCGTTATTGCGGCCAAAAGCACGGCGATAGACCGCTGGCGCCGGCGGAAAAAGGAGCGTGTGGGTGCCAGTGAGGACTTTGCGGAGGGGTGGAGCGCCGCCCCGGAGGAGCAGCTGGGCGCTTTTATTGATATGGAGCGGGTGGATCTGCTGAGCCGGGGGCTGGAAAAGCTCCCCCAGCGGGACCGGGATATCCTAATGTACCGTTACATACTGGAGATGAGCGATGAGGAGATCGCTGGGCTGCTGAATATCAAGCCGGGCAGCGTGCGCATGTGCCTGAGCCGTGCCCGAAAAAATGCCTTTGCGGTGCTGGAGGCGGAGGAGATGCTGATATGAACTACGAATATCCACTGAATAGGAACCGCCTGCGAATAGAGCAGGAGGAGCTGCTGCTGAAGCTGGCGCTTTTCCACTACCTGGAGCGGGAAAATGACCGCCTGCGGGCCAGGATGCAGGAACAGCCGGACCCGCCGGAGGACCGGGAAAGTGCGGAGCACGCCGTGGACCGTGCCATGCGGCGGCAGCGCTGGCAGGTCATCGGGCAAAAGGCCTGGCAGGTCTCCGGGCGGGTGGTTACCCGGGTGGCGGTGGTGTTCCTTACCTTTTTCATCTGTTTAAGCACCGCTTTTGCGGTATCCCCGTCGGTCAGGAGCGCCGTTTACAAGATGATAATTTCCCCGCAGGACCGCTTTACCAATGTAATGGTGGCCCCACACCAGCCGGGCATGTTCATCGATGCGGACCTTTACACCTGGGAGCACTGCTTTGCCCCAACATATTTGCCGGAGGGGTATGAGTTGGCAATATTTGAGGATCTTGCGGGGATTGAATTGCTTGTGTCTTATGAGAAAGGTGATAAATACATGGATTTTACACAGACTAGTTCTGGGACACATTGCTCAGTTCATGTTGATTCCGAGAACGCGCAGATCACCCGCCCCATTATGATTGGTTACAGCGAAGGGATATACAATCTAAAGGACGGAGAAACCTCGATTGTATGGCAGGTTGGCGAAAGCATGCTTAGCCTGCTCTCAAACGAAGATACCGAAGAAGTAATAAAAATTGCCGAGAGCATCCAGCTGCTGCGGTAGCGGCACAGGGGCGCATCACAATAAAACAAAAAAGGAGCCTTCCCGGCTCCTTTTCTTTATGCCTTGTTCGCAGTGCCGGTCAGCAGCGCCATCAGCGCTATGCGCCCGGTGACCTTTACCTTGCCGTAAATATTGGAAAGGTGCTTGCTGAGGGTGGCGGGCGCCAGGTATAGCTTTTCGCATATCTCCTCGGTGGAAAGATTGCGGCATACCAGCTCGGCTATCTCGGTCTCCCGCTTGGTCAGCCCATAGCCGGCCGCCACCTGCCGCAGGCGCTCGGCGGGCAGCACCCCGGCGGCAGGCTCCGCCAGCAGGTCATAGAATTTCCGCTCCAGCGCGTCCTTCAGCGTGTGCAGAATATGGAACTCCTTGGGGTTAAAGTCAGCCTTGTCCCGCTCCCGGAACAGCGCCACCAGCGCCAGCGGGCGGTCGCGGTACTGGATGGTAGCCCCCAGCGCCCAGTAAAGACGGCACGGCTCCCAGATGTTCCGGTAGATATCGGAGTGGATCCAGTCCTCGGCGGCGATGAGATCCGACTGCAAAAAGACGGTGCTGTGCGGCGCCATGATGAACTGCGACCAGCGGGGAATGACCGCGCGGTCCAAAAAGGGATTCTCCTTCGGGTCGTTCGGCATGCCTACGGTGTATGGCGCGGCAACCGTCCCCTGTCCGTTCTGCCGCCCGGTCTGGAAGACCACCGCGCGGTCGAAGGGAATGAGGGTGGGCAGCTGGTCCTCCAGCAGCAGGCGGCACAGCTCCTCGTAGCTGGCGGTATAGTGAATGCGGGTGATCATCTGGGTGAGGAACTGCCATTCATAGTCGAACAAAGAGGAACGCATCGGCGGGGGAACTCCTTTCTGGGCATTGGAAAGTAGTGCTACGCAATATTATGTAGAAAACCGCACGAATTGTAGCATAACCACAAGAAAAATGCAAGAGAATGCAATAGCATTGATTATTTCCTTTCAAATGGGCGATAGCTATAATAGCGGTAGTCAGCTGGGCGCTCCTATGGCAAAGGAGCCCCCGCTGCTGACCCATCGGACATGGAATTTTCCCTGTAACCTCCTTGATTTGGGGGCGCTCCGGCGGTTACCGCTTATTGCAGAGGAAGCGGTAAAAACCGCCGGAGCCGCTTTGCCCCAAGGGCATTTTTATGTACGGTGCGCTATATTCCCATCGAAAAGAAGTATAAAGAACGCGCCAAGAAAACGGCATTTTACCGGCAGGGAGGGACAAGATGAAACAGCTCCGCAAGCTCCTGTGGCTTACCCAGTTGGGGATCTCCCTGGTTACCCCGCCGCTGCTGTGCATCTTTTTGGCCCACCTGGCCCAAAGCAAATGGGGCTGGGGCGGCTGGATCATGGCCGTCGCCATTGTAAGCGGCCTGGCGGCCTCCGCGTGCAGCGCGGTGACCTTCCTGCATTACTGCAAAAGGACGGTTGAAAAGGAAACAAAGGGCGAAAAGCCCATCGCCTATAATGACCACGAATAGCTTTTGGCCGGGTAGGGGACAAGCCCCCGGCAAAGGATAAAAGGAAGGTGCTGAAAATGAAGCTCCAAAAATCAGTTCTAAGGGAAGTCCGGCATATCGCCATCGGTACGGTGGCCTGCGCCGCGGTGCAGCTGGCGGTCTTTGCGCTGCTGGGCCGACTGGATGGAACGGTATGGCTGGGCACGGCGGTCGGCGCCGGCTTTGCGGTTTTTAATTTCGTTCTGCTGGGCTTTACCATGCAGCGGGCGGCCGGCAATGCCGAAAAGGCCAAGCAGATCGCCCAGTTTTCCTACTCGGTGCGGATGCTCCTCACCTGTGTCGTTGCTATTTTGGGCTTCCAGCTGGGTGCACTCAATGGTGTAGCCACGGCGCTGGCCCTGTTCTTCCCCCGCATCACCATCTCGGTCATGCAGCTTTTGGGGTTCTATAAACCGCAGCCAAAGGAGGCGCCCGCCGCATGAATGTAGAGATCAATGGGTCCCCGATTCTTACCACACTGCCCATCTTCGGCGGCATTCCCCTTACGGCCACGCTGGTGGTCACCTGGAGCATCATGCTGCTGCTTACCCTGTTCTGCATTTGGCTCACCCATGATCTGCGGGTCGATCATGTCACCACCCGGCAGACCGTCGCCGAGTTTCTGGTCAATACCGCCCAGAACTTTGTAGATAGCAATATGGGCACGCGCTTTTCCCACTATGCGCCGTTTGTGGCCGCTATCTTTTCGCTTTCGCTGCTTTCCAGCCTTTCCGGGCTGTTGGGGGTCTTTTCTCCCACGGCCGATCTTTCCACCGAGCTGGCCTGGGCGGTGCTGGTGTTTGTGCTCATCACCGCCACCAAGATCAAGACCAATGGCATTGGCGGCTACCTCAAGGGCTACACCCAGCCCATCGCGGTGCTCACCCCGTTCAATATCATCAGCGAGATCGCGACCCCCATTTCGATGGCGTTCCGTCACTTCGGCAATATCGTTTCCGGCACTGTCATCAGCACCCTTATCTATGCCGCGCTGGGAGCCGCCAGCCATGCGCTGTTCGGGCTGCTGCCCGGCGTCGTGGGGGATCTCCTTTCTCAGATCCCGTTCCTTTCGGTCGGTATTCCCGCCGTATTCTCTCTTTACTTTGACTGGTTCTCCAGCTTTATGCAGGCATTCATCTTCTGCATGCTCACCATGATGTATATCGCGGCAGCCGCCGAAGCGGACTGACCGGCTCTACATAACCAAAAAACCATATCAGGGAGGAAATCACTATGGAAAAAGCAATCATTCTGGCAGGCTGCGCCATTGGCGCCGGTATCGCTCTTATCGCGGGCATCGGCCCCGGCATTGGTGAAGGCTACGCCGTCGGCAAATCCTGCGAAGCCATTGCCCGTCAGCCCGAATCCAAGGGCGAGGTCACTTCCACCATGCTGCTGGGCTGCGCCATCGCCGAGACCACCGGTATTTACGGCTTTGTTACCGGCCTGCTGCTCATGTTCGTGGTGCCCCGCATCTTCATCGGACTTCTGTAATCCATCATTAAGGGAGGAGAACGAAACCATGGATCATCTGTCTCTTGTCGGTATCGTTCCCTGGGAATTCGTTGCCCAGATCGCCAACCTGCTTATTCAGGCGGCGCTGTTCAAAAAGTTTTTGTTTAAGCCCGTACAGGGCATCATCGCCAAGCGCCGCGGTGAGGTCAACGCCATCTACGGCGAAGCCGAAGCCGCCCGTACCGCCGCCGAGGAGGAAAAGGCGGAATATGACCGCCTGATGCGGGATGCCCGCGTGGAGGCCGGCCAGATTGTCAAGGCCGCTGCCGAGAATGCCGAGGCCCGCGCGACACAGCTGATCCAGTCGGCGCAGCAGGAGGCCGCTGGGATCAAGGAAAAGGCCTATGCCGAGATCGACCGGGAAAAGAAAAAAACAGTCAATGAGATCAAGGATAACATCTCCGGCATGGTCGTCGCCCTGGCGGAAAAGGTCGTGGAAAAGGAGATCAACGCCGACGATCAGCAGGCGCTCATTGATCAGTTTATAAAGGAAATGGGTGAATCGGCATGACAGCGACCGGAAAAACCTACGGCGACGCGTTGTATGACCTGGCGGCGGAGGAAGCACTCTGCGATGAGCTGCTGGAGCAGGTAAAGCTGCTGGCCCGCCTGTTCCGGGAAAATCCGCAGTACCCCGCCCTGCTTACCAGCCCGGATATCCCCCGGGAGGAGCGTCTGCACCTGATAGGGGAAGCGCTGACCGGGCAGGTGCACCCCTATCTTGTCAATTTTCTGTGCCTTTTGTGTGAAAGGGGCAGACTTCCCGCCTTTGCCGGCTGCGCCGCCCGCTACGAGCAGCGCTGGCTGGAAGACCACAATACCGTCCGGGGCCGTGTCAGCTCCGCGGTGCCGCTTACGGAGACACAGCTTACGGCGCTGGCCGCCCGCATGGGGGAAACGCTGGGCAAGCATGTCCTGCTGGAAGGCACCGTCTCCCCGTCGCTCATCGGCGGCATCCGGGTGGAGATCGACGGCCGTGTGTGGGATGGCTCCCTGCGCGGCCGCCTGGAGGAACTGAGCGGCCTGCTGCGCGGCGCCGTTCTGTAAACATCAAGAGAAAGCTGGTGGTTCCATGGAACTGAGACCGGAGGAAATAACCAAGATCATCAAGTCCCAGATCAAAAATTATGAAAACCACATCGTGCAGGAAGAGGTCGGCACCGTCCTGGTGGTCGGCGATGGTATCGCCCGTGCCTCCGGCCTGGAAAAATGCATGATGAATGAGTTGCTGGAATTCCCCAATGGGGAATACGGCATTGCCCAGAACTTAGAGGAAAATACCGTCGCTGTCATCATTTTGGGCGATGACGGCGGCATCAAGGAAGGCGATACCGTCCGCCGCACCGGCCGTGTTGTGTCGGTCCCGGTGGGCGAAGCCCTCATCGGCCGTGTCGTCAATGCCCTCGGTGCGCCCATCGATGGCAAAGGCCCGGTGGAAGCCGCCGGCTATGCCCCGGTGGAAAGCCCCGCGCCCGGCATCATCGAGCGTCAGCCCGTTACCGTGCCGCTTCAGACCGGTATCAAGGCCATCGACAGCATGATCCCCATTGGCCGCGGCCAGCGTGAACTCATCATCGGTGACCGCCAGACCGGCAAGACCTCCATCGCGCTGGATACCATCCTGAACCAGAAGGGCAACGGCGTCATCTGTATCTATGTCGCCATCGGGCAGAAGCGCTCTACCGTGGCCCAGGTGGTGGAAACCCTTACCGCCGGCGGCGCGATGGACTATACCATCGTTGTTTCCGCCTCCGCTTCGGAGCTTTCCCCCCTGCAGTACATCGCGCCTTACAGCGGCTGCACCATGGGCGAATACTTTATGAAGCAGGGTAAAGATGTGCTGGTGGTCTACGATGACCTCACCAAGCACGCCGTCGCTTATCGTACGCTATCCCTGCTCATCCGGCGCCCGCCGGGCCGGGAAGCCTACCCCGGCGATGTATTCTATCTGCATTCCCGCCTGCTGGAGCGCGCCGCGCGCCTTTCCGAGGAAGAGGGCGGCGGTTCCCTTACCGCGCTGCCCATCATCGAAACCCAGGCCGGCGATGTTTCCGCCTACATCCCCACCAATGTCATCTCCATCACCGATGGCCAGATCTTCCTGGAAACCGAGCTGTTCCATTCCGGCGTTATGCCCGCCATCAATCCCGGCATTTCGGTTTCCCGTGTCGGCGGCGCCGCGCAGATCAAGGCCATGAAGTCGGTTTCCGGTACCCTTAAGCTGGTTTACAGCCAGTACCGCGAGCTGCAAAGCTTTGCCCAGTTCGGCTCCGATCTGGATGCCAATACCAAGGCCACCCTGGCCCAGGGCGAACGCATTGTAGAGGTACTCAAGCAGCACAACAGCTCCCCGGTGGAGGTCATCCATCAGGTGGCTATCCTGTATGCCGTCACCAAGGGCTTCCTCAAAGAAGTTCCGGTGGAAAAGATCAGCGAGTACGAGGCATTCCTTTATGAAACACTGGATGCCCGCTATGCCGGTCTGCTGGCGGCCATCCGTACCGCCGGCAAGCTGGAAAAAGAAACGGAACAGCAGCTTGCTTCCGCCATCGCCGAAACCGTTTCCGCGTTCCTCGCGGCGCTGTAAGGGGAGGGAACACCAATGGCTGGAGCCTCCATGAAAAGCATCAAGCTGCGGATCCACAGCATGCAGAATACCCGGCAGATCACCAAGGCCATGGAAATGGTGGCTGCCTCCAAGATGAACAAGGCGCAGGAAAAAGCCCTGCGCACCCGTCCTTACTATACCACCCTGCACAGTACCCTCAGCGGGATCGCCGCTGCCACCCGCGATTTTTCCTCCCCCTACCTGCAAAAGCGGGAGGAAAAGCGGGTCTGCTGCGTGGCCATTGCCGGCGACCGCGGCCTTGCGGGCGGCTACAACAGCAATGTGCTACGGCTGGCCGCCGAAACCCTCACCGGTGAGGAAAACTGTGTGGTGCCTATTGGCAAAAAGGCAGGGGAATACTTCCGTCACCGCGGCGCCGAGATCCTCACCGAGGACTGGCTCACCGCCGAGAATCTTTCGGTGGGTGGCTGCTTTACACTGGCGCGCCATTTGGCGGGGCTGTACCGCTCCGGTCAGGTGGATGCCATCGAGCTGGTCTTTACCCGCTGGAACAGTCTCCTTTCTCAAGAGCCGTGTGTGCTGCGGCTGCTGCCGCTGCCCCAGCCGGAAAAGCCCGCGGCAAGTGACAAGCGCCCTGCGGATATTCTCTACGAACCGGATTGCGCCACGGTGTTCAATGCCATGATCCCGGAATACCTCGGCGGCGTCATCTACGGCGCGTTGTGCGAATCGCTGGCCAGCGAGCTTTCTGCCCGCCGTATGGCGATGGATTCCGCCACACAGAACGCCGATGAAATGATCGACAAATTGAACCTGCAGTATAACCGCGCACGGCAGGGCAGCATCACGCAGGAGCTGACCGAGATCGTGGCAGGCGCGGAAGAATAACAAATAAGGAGTGAAGCATCATGTCCTCCCAACATAAAGGCATCGTAACGCAGATCATCGGTCCGGTACTGGATATCCGCTTTGCGGAAGGGGAACTGCCCGAACTGCGCAATGCCATCACCATTCAGCATGGGGAGCAGGTCATCACCGCCGAGGTTGCTCAGCACATCGGCGATAATGTGGTGCGCTGCATCGCCATGAACAGCACCGATGGCCTGGTGCGCGGCATGGAAGCTATTGATACCGGTGCGCCCATCAGCGTGCCGGTGGGTGAGGAATGTCTCGGACGCATTTTCAATCTTTTGGGCGAGCCCATTGACCACGGCGCGCCTGTCAAGGCCGAGGAACGCTGGGCCATCCACCGTCCCGCCCCCTCGTTTGAGGATCAGCAGGGCGCGACCGAGATCCTGGAAACCGGCATCAAGGTCGTCGATCTTATCTGCCCCTACGCCAAGGGCGGCAAGATCGGGCTGTTCGGCGGCGCGGGCGTGGGCAAGACCGTTCTCATTATGGAACTCATCAATAATGTCGCTACCCAGCACGGCGGCCTGTCGGTATTCACCGGCGTTGGCGAGCGCACCCGTGAGGGCAACGACCTTTACAATGAAATGAAGGAAAGCGGCGTCCTCAATAAGACCGCCTTGGTCTACGGCCAGATGAACGAACCCCCCGGGGCTCGTATGAGAGTTGGCCTCACCGGCCTTACCATGGCGGAATACTTCCGCGATGTCAAGAATCAGGATGTTCTGCTTTTCATCGATAACATTTTCCGCTTTACCCAGGCCGGCAGCGAGGTCTCGGCCCTGCTGGGCCGTATGCCCTCCGCAGTAGGCTACCAGCCCACCCTGGCCACCGAGATGGGCGCCCTGCAGGAGCGCATCACCTCCACTCGCAAGGGCTCCATCACCTCGGTGCAGGCGGTCTATGTCCCTGCCGATGACCTCACCGACCCCGCCCCCGCCACCACCTTCACCCATCTGGATGCCACCACCGTTCTGGATCGTGCCATCGCCTCCCTCGGCATCTACCCGGCGGTCGATCCCCTGGATTCCACCAGCCGCATCCTCTCGCCGGAGATCGTCGGGCAGGAGCACTACGAGGTCGCCCGTGCCGTCCAGCGCATTCTGCAGCGCTACCGGGAGCTTCAGGATATCATCGCCATCATGGGCATGGAGGAACTCTCCGAGGAGGATAAAAAGACGGTCAGCCGCGCCCGTAAGATCCAGCGCTTCCTCTCTCAGCCCTTCCATGTGGCGGAGCAGTACACCGGCATGGCGGGCAAGTATGTCCCGCTGAAGGAAACCATCCGCGGCTTCCGCGAGATCATCGAGGGCCGCCACGATGACCTGCCCGAGGGCGCGTTCCTGTATGCCGGCACCATCGATGAGGTGGCGGAAAAGACCCAAAAAGGAGAGTAAGCCATGACGGAATTCCCGCTTGATATCGTCACGCCGGATGGCAAGATCTTCTCCGGCCGGGCTGAAAGCCTGCGGCTGCGCTCCATCGAGGGCGATCTCTGCATCCGTGCCCGCCACACCGATTATGTCACGGCGCTGGGCATGGGCCCCGCCGAGGTCATCACCGCTGGGAATAAGCACATTGCCGCCTGCATGGGCGGTATGGTCTCGGTGCTGGGCGGCCGCGTCACCCTCACCGCCACCACCTTCGAGTGGGCCGAGGACATCGACACCGCCCGCAGCCACGCCTCAGAGGAACGGGCCAGGGAAAAGCTGGGCCACGGCGATCTCACCGATACCGAGCTGGCCCTGGCGGAAGCCCGCCTCAAGCGCGCCCTGATCCGCCAGCAGGTCAGCCGGATGAAGTAACCGTCCCGGCTGCTTTTGCCCCAAATACTGCCGCCCCCGGCCATTGCGGTCGGGGGCGGCTTTGGTGTGCCGGGCGGCGAGGAGGTTTACCGGCGGCCAGTGGGGTTTATGCGCTCGTATTCAAGGCGCTGCTGGGTAAGGGTCGGTTCTGCTTCGCTGAGCAGTTCCTTTACCGTGCCGGAAACCAGTACCAGATGGCCGCTGCTGTAATCCGCCGTAATAATTACGGGGGAATAGCAATACTCATTCCAGTCACTATCCGGTTCCATCACCAGCTCTATGGTAAAGGTACCGTTCTCATTCTCGGTATAGCTCACCAGCCCGCTCCGGGCTATGGTGGTGTAATTGGGGTAACCATCCTCGTAGTGGATATCCCGGTAGGCGTCCCGTTCGGCATCGTAGTAGCGGGGCTCCAGGTACACCTCCCAGTCCAGGTGCTCCTTGGTGGCGCCAAAAAGATATTCGGCAAACTGCTGCACCGCCTTGGCATCTACCCAGGTGTGGGTATCATCGGTGTAGGGGTATTCCAGCCCCTTGGCTTCGCAGTAATAGTACATCGCTTTCATCACTGCCGAAAGGCTGATGCCGGATTTTTCGGTAAAATTGACGCTGTTGCGGAAGATCACCCAGGTATCAATGACCTCCTGCACCTGCTCATTCGGCACCTCGATGAAGGAATACTCCTCATAACGGTAGCGGGGCACTTCCACCATGGTGGAGGTGTTGGTAAGCATATCGGCATAATTGCGGATCGTGTTTATCACCTTCTCCAGAATGCTTTCCTTCCTTTCCACCGGGGAGAGGGCAAAGGCTGTGGTAGCGGTAAGGGCGGCCGCCAGAAACACCACCGCCACTCGGGTGACACCCTTCTTCAGGCCGTGCAGTAGGGTCTCTTTGGTCTCCTGCCAGCCCACCTGCCGGAAGGCCACCGCCACCACATTGCTGCTCTTCTGTGTCGGCTGCGGCGCGGGGGCGGCTTCGGCCTCCTGCTGCTTCATCTGCAGGGCCTGCTCCTTCAGGTATTCCTTCAGCGCGATCTTGAGGAGGAGATCGGCATACTGCTCCTCCAACGCTTTTTCATCCAGCGGATAATTGTTGTTACTCATGGTTCATACCTCCTTTCTCGATATAGGCGGCAAGCACTTTTCGGCGGGCCCGGGTCAGGATCTGCCGCACATTGTCCGGCGCCAGGCCGGTCAGCCGGGTGATCTCCTTCGAGGACAGCTCCAGCGTGTAGGCGTAGTTCAGCAGGTCTATCTCCCGCTGGGGCAGTGTTTTCAGGCACTCCCGCAGCAGCTCGGCCTGCTCCCGGCGGATGAGGAGAAGTTCGGTATCCTCCGTGCCGCTCAGGCTCTCGGCCCAGTCCCGCGCCCGGCCCTGCGCGGCCTGCCGCTCCCGGTTGGTTTTGTGGTAAAGGTCGATGCTGGCGGTCTGCACAATGGTGACCAGGTAAGGCAGCTGCTCCTCTGCGGGGATCTGCCGCACCCGTTCCAGGGAGCGGATGACCCGCAGCATGGCCTCGTGCAGGGCTTCCTCGGCCCGGTCGGGGTCATTCAGTATCTTTTGGGCGCAGCGCAGCAGGAAATCTCGGTGGCGCTGGTACAGCCCGGCAACAAATTGCCGGTCGGTGTCATTTTCGATAGCCATGATAAAAAGCGGCAGCATGATGTTTTCTCCTTTGGGTCGTTTTTCCGGAAAAGCGGGGCCGAAGGGGCGGAGGGCTTTTTGCCTTACGCCCTATATAACCGCTCCCGCCCGGCTTTTGTGACACGGTTTCTGACCTTTTTTTAGAAAAAACGCCTGCCGCGGGCATTTCCCGGCAGGCTGTTGGCCTCTCCATTGTAGCAGGTCGGCCCACCCCTGGCAAGGCGGCTGGGGGCCTTCTCGCGCGCGTTCAGCGCGCGCATACGCGTACACGCACGCGAGGGCCGGGGACGACTTTTTTGCGGCGGGCCACGCAAAAAGGACTTGACAGCGCCGCCGGGACTGTGGTAAAATAATCGAGCAGCTAAAATGGACGATTAGCTCAGCTGGAAGAGCATCCGCTTGACGTGCGGAGGGTCACAGGTTCAAGTCCTGTATCGTCCACCAAATATGTACCGCAGAGGGATATTGCAAAAAGAAGTTTTTGTGAGCTCCCTCTGGTGGTGCATAATGCAAAAGTCGTAAATACAGTAAAAAATAAATTTAGTGTCGCAGGGCGCAGAATAGTTTGGCCAGAGGATCTGGACACCGGCGCAACACACGCCTTTTCCCTGATCTGTCTTTCACCCTCGTTTCTGCTGCCGGCTTGCTCTCCTACTGCTAATAGGGTCGTGGCAAGCTCCTTGAGGCAACAAAGGTATCTTTTTCTGCTTCGACTTTGCAATTACCCTTGTCAGCGTTCTGTGTTCTACTGGCAGGCACCGGGGCCTTCATGTGCAAAGGAAATCCGGTTGCGGTGGGCTATCTGAACCATAGCCCGTGGTAATCGATTTTTCAATGTTCATACACATGGTACAAAAAGAAAAGCCAAGCCCCGTTCTCCGTAGATAAAACGATACGCTTGACTTTCTGGTATCAATCGTGCTATGGTAAGCACGAAAATACAGCACTCTCGTGTATAAAGTCTGCGTGATCGCGTTGGGATCACAAAGATGGGTGGCGAAAGGACGGCAATCCTTTCCCACCCCGCAGGGTGTTTTTTTCTTTTATTATTGCCATTGTACCGCTTATTGGACAGGTTGTCAATGGTAACGGTGGGAAAGATTTTTGCGAGACAAGGGGAAATTCATTTATGTTTTCGCCTTCAGTTGAAAATAACGGATCTGATGTTCAACTTGAACATCAATAAAAAGAGCAGCCGCCTGCCGGCATTTCTGCCTGCGGCGGGCTGTGTTTTTTCTGCTCATTTTTTCATTTTCGCTACTTCAAAAAGTCACTTCTGCTATCCTGTAGATGGAAAGAATACCCTTTACGGTTCAGGTTTGCTGCTTTCATGGCAACCAAGTTGATATCTGTGTTCATCGCTTTGGCGATTTCCTCCGCATTGAAGCCCTCTTGTATATAATTCAAGACCTCATCGTCGGGGAGAGCGACCTCCGCAGCAAAGCAGTTCGCCTCATATTCCATACGATCATTCTTCACACCAAATACATTGAGATCAGAAAACAGTTTTGCTTCTTTCCGGTGCAGAACCGCATGACCGATTTCATGGAGGAGAACGATCCTATGCATTTCAGGGCATAGGTCTTTTTTTATAAAAATAAAACGGTTTCTCTCTATCTCCTTGTAGACGCCCTTTTGCTTGGTGAAGTCTACCGGCATAATGATGATCCCCAAATGGTCGGAGATGGGTTCGGGTTCCCGTGAGCCAGTCGCTTTTACTATACGATTTGCTTTGTCCATTATGTGAATGGACGAGTTTAGCTGCATGGATACACCTCCTTTGACTTACGCAGGAGGGAATCAATCATTCTTCTCGGTATGATCTTTCCGCGCATATTTCCGGTTATTCTTCTTGGCAATCTCATAAGCCTTTTGGATAGCGAGCATCAGCTCATCCATATCTTCTTCTGCCAGTTCGCCGCCGGAAAACAGACCGGTCAGCTCACCAACAAGCGCTTCGGCACCTTTTTTGCCGCGATACCCATATCGCTCGCCGGCATCCAGCACAAAGGCGTCATCCTGCGTTAGGAGGTAGTTTACATTGACATGGAGAGCGTCTGCGAGTTTGCAATAGGCATCCCGTGTACGGGGAGGAAATGTATCGGTCTCGTAGGCAGTAATTGTACGCTGGGAAACCCCCAAGATCTTTCCGAGCTGCACTTGAGTCAGCCCAAGTTCTGTTCGCGCCTGCTTCACCTTTTCACCGAAAGTCATAATGTATGGTGCTCCTTCAGAAATTTTTCAAAAAGCCCTTGACTTGTGAAGTTAAACTTCTTACAATATAAATTAGGAAGTCTGACTTCTTAGATCATATCACTTATTCCCCATGGAGTCAAGGGGATAGGCATATGTACAGGCAGGTGAACTTCCTAAAGAGAGAGAAAACATTGGATTTAACGGCTCGCCGCGGAGTGCTGAAAAACCGAGGTTTTCAAAAACAAAAAAGAATAAAGAAAGGAAACATGTATTATGGCATTTGAAAATGGAAAAACTTATCGATTTGTTAACAGGTGTTATGCGGGCTTTGCCCTAAATGTCTTCGGAACCAAAGCTGCCAGCACGGGGAGAAATGTATGCCTGTATGCAAATGACCCTACTGATATTATGCAGGACTGGGTAGTCCAGGAGCGTAATGGTGGGTATCGGCTGCATAGTGCTGTAAATCAGTCGTATGTATTGGATTGCAGCGATGGCTCTTTGAAGAAATCGTACAAAAACAATGCACATTTGTGTATCACCGGGCAGACTTCCGATACGGATAGCAGAGTTATCTTTGAAGGTAAGGGCAATAACATTTATAAGATTTATCTACCCGGAAAGAACCTCTATCTGACTGCAACGAATTCCAAGGTGAATAAAAGCACTGGCTATCCCGCATCTACCATCGAGAACGAGACCGCTTTGAAAGGGGGTACCGGCGGTGAAAGCAATGTATATTGGGCAGAAGGGAACACAAATGCTATGCAGGAATGGATTGTGTCTCCTGATGTTGATGGTGGAACTACCCCTCCTGATCCGGATCCGGGTACTTATCAGGGAAAAATGACTCTTGCAGAACTCAAGGCGAAATTCCCCGACGGGAAGTATTGGAACCACGCAGGGTTGTCAGTAAGTAATAACCAGGATGGATGCACGAGTACCGCGTGTGATCATTCGAAGAGTACTGATACCTGCAACAGTTTTACAGTCCCCGGTTCTACTTCTGGATCTTCCTCGCAATGCTTGGGATTTGCTGAAAAGTGCGGATATGACTTTTCAGGGTCCAATCCAAGAGACGGTGCCCCTTGGGTAAAATCGGAGGATGTCAATATGCTTGATAGTATAAAAGCGGGAGACATTATACGATATTATTCGGCAAAAATCGGGGATGCCAAAAACCTGCATGCAATTTTTGTAACAGGGGTCAATGGCGAAAATGTAGTCTACGGCGAATGCAACAACTCCGGGAACGATTGTAAGATTCACTGGGGAGGAACAAAAACGAAAAAGACCTTGAAAGAGAGATTCTATTTTGTTCGGATTGCGCCGTTTGAACTTCAGTAACCAATTCATGGTTGGATGAAGAGCAATTAGTTCTGCTTCAAAAAACTCGGACAGTAATCGATGCTGGATATTCTGTATCCGGCATCGGTTGCTGTTACTTCAAAACGGGAAGTCACTTCCCATGGATTGTTCATGTCCAGCCCTTGATGGAATGTTCCGATATAGGCATTCTCCCCGACTTTCTCGATGGAAACATCATAAATGCCCACGCCTGTTGCGCCGCCAGTGCTGCTGCAATACAACACTCCATCTACATCCAGATATCTGGTGGAAAGGATCCATTCCAGTGCTTCGTCAGCAAAAACCTCTCCATAATAGTCTGAGACATCCGAATATTTCAATGATGTTCTGAAGTAGGCACTGGTGTCTGTTACAAATATTATATCAGAGTTTCCGCGATATGTCTGAACATCGCCGAATACATCCTCCAAAATAAGTATCGGTTCATTTATCGATAGACAATAAATCCTACTGACCCCTTCTTCAAATAATGCGGTCAGTTCCTCGGTCTTGGATTCATCATCAGCTGTTATCATCTGTCCGCTTTCGCCATTTATCGGGCTCGCAGGCTCTTGTGACGATTGCTCTCCACAGGCGCATAGAGTTAATAGAACAATACAGGCAAAAACCAGAAGTAGTTTATACATTGTTTTCATTTGGGCTTTCCTCCTTGTGTTTTCTCTTTTTCAGTCATTCTCGACAATGGCGGGAGGGCAAAGTAAATTGAACCCAAGCACCTCCCCTCAAATAGTATCAGAAATGCAAGGGAATATCAACCTGGGCGGCGGGGCATAGCGTTAATGCGGGAAGCAGATCAGCCATGTCGCCAGGTGTTCAAGTTGAACATTGCTTCCCGTTATAGCTCTGAAAAGCTATGCTATTGCTTTTCCAGTTCATTCTCTATTTTCTCGAGGCGGCAAAACAGCTCCTCCATTTTTCTCCGGATCTCTATCGCCATTTCGGCACAAACTGAATTGCAAGCGCCCTGTGTTTTATTTTGTTCAAGGCAATCTTCTTTCTGGTGTGACATATCTCATTTCCTGTCAGTTAATAACTGTGCATTGAAAGCCGCTTTATACAGCCGTAGTCCCCATGCCATTTTCGGCATGGGGACCTTGGATGATCTAATGTTTTCTTTTCGTAACGAACCCTTATGCGTAATTGCGTATCATCCACCCAATGCATCGAGCAATGGTAAGGATCATTAGAGTTTGGAAGCGGAAATAATTCCAACCATCATGTTTTTTGCCACTTTCTTCATATCGGTATACATAATATCCCGAAAGCGCGGCAGTTAGACCTCCGCCTATCCAATACCAGATCGTATTTGGCTGGCTCAAGTTTGTGAAAAGACCCCATACAATAAAATTTATAGCAATAAGAGTGGGCCATTTTTTAGAACTATATTTTTCCAATGCGAGTCCTCCTTAAATTAGAACTGCATTTCAAAAACCGGGCATATACGATATAGCTGTATAAGAGTACAATTGAGTAGACTGACTGCTGTCTTGCCATACAGTTATTTTAGAGTACACTTTGTTTGAGGTGGAGGTTGCCGTCCCCCATATTTCGGTATGAACATAATTTCCTGTTGCGGGTCCAACTGTACCAAAATTATAATCAAAAAGAATTGGCTCAACCAATTTATACGCGAAGTTCGCGGCGTTAATATCCTGAACTGGAAGTTTAATCACTCCAGTGTATTTACTTAGCCCTTTTGTGATATAGAGTTCAACAGCAAGTTTTCCTGCCGTAAAAATGATTTTCTTTGCGTTATATTCCGCCTGTGTCACAGTATGGTATTTATCATAATACGGAAGGGTGGGATAGAAGGTTGTTCCGGCTTTGCTTTCATTATAGCCATGTGCTGAAAACTCTGCACAAGAACGGAATGCGCAAACTAATCCTTTCGGGGTAAATTCTTGCGTATAGTTTCCTTTTGCTTTTCCAACGAGGGAAATCGATGCGCCAGCAGTCCTTGTGGTAGCTGGGTATTCATAGCCCAAAGTAAATGCTACTCCGCTGGGTATAATACCCTTAATGGTATAGCTGACAGTAAGCTTATTCGTAGAGCTATTATACGAGGAAGTGAAACTAAGATAATTGTCTATCGTGTTGCTAGCAGCAGTAACAGCATTTGTCTGTAGACCCGTCTTTTCCCCGTTATAATAGCGAATCAACTCATTAAAAATAATCGTAGCTTGTTCGTCGGTCTCTGCAAGCGTTACTGCCTCCTGCAGCTCAGGAAGCGTCAGCCGTGCAGCTTTTTCAGGGGTAATAGATTCAACGATTGCTTCAAGCCTATATTCAGACATCAAGGGTTCAGCCATGGCTAACTGGGGAACCAACATGCAAAAAATTATCAAGTAGCAAATGATGTTTCTTGTTATCTTTTTCATTGTGTAGTCTCCTTTTGAGTTAGTCTTTTCTTCTTATATGGTCAGTACTATTTCGCCATTGGAATCCACTCCCATCAAGTATTCTCACTATATATAACCAAATATAAAGCAGAAATGTGACACATTAGGGGACATGTGCCACATTTTTTCTGTTTAAGTAGTTATATTATGAACCCGATGCACCACAAAATAGGAGGATTGCTATTTGCACAATTTTGTTTTTATGGTATCATCAAGAAAAATGACTTAAAGGAGAAAACACCATGCTGCCGCTCTTTATTATGACAATAGAAAACGATGATGATCGACAATTTGTTGCCGATATATACACACGATACCACTTTGCTTTATACCGAAAAGCATGGAAGGTACTAAATGATGAGAGTTATGCCGAAGAAGCTGTCCATGAGGCAATGCTGAAGGTCATACGGTATTTAGATCGGGTGCGTGAAATTCCGCAGGACGAATTACTACCATACCTTATCACCATTGTACAGGCGGCCAGTATCACCATCTACAACAAGAGCAAGCAGCATCAAAAAGCTGCGCTGGGGGTCATAGATGACTGGGCGGCCAGCCTTTCTGATGAGGGCAGCTGTATCGATGATATTCTAATCAGAGAAGAAAAAACCGAATTATTAAAAGAGTGTCTGAAATTGCTGTCCCAAAGAGAAATTGATATTCTAAATTACTTTTACACACTGGAATTACCACAAAAGGAAATAGCCAAATTGACCGGATTAACTCCCGAAAATGTGCGGAAAATCATATCAAGGATCAAAAAGAAAGTTTTTACGGTCTATGATAAGAGAGGAGGATTTGATTGTGAGTAAGTATCCGTTGGACAAAGAAGCATTAGTAAATGAATATGGGGATCTGCTCATTAAACTTGCCCTGAAATCATACATGAAAGAACAAGCACAGCAGCTGGAGCAAGAAGATGCGGAAGACATTCCTGCACCACAGCCAAAAGGAAATGTGGTTGCAGCGGCTTTTCGTCAGGTTCATTGGGAGGACGCCAAAGATACAGTTCTATATGGCCTAAAAAAGGGTGTTACCCGCGTGGCAGTGCTATTTTTGGCAGTGGCGCTTACTTTTACCACGGCATTTGCGGCATCTAATACGGTAAGAACTAGCGTGTTCCAGCATATTCTCAATGTAATTCGTAACCATACCGATTTGCTTACTAATACCTCTGAAATGGTAGAACAGACTCGGTATAGATACGATGAACTGAATGCGTTGGAAATACCCAATGAACAGGTACAAGAAGCTTTTGATACTTGGGTAAGCTTTAGGGATAGCGCGTGCTTTAGAAAAACCTCATCTTTAACCGTTACTGATCTCATTAGGATGCTTCACTATCATTGTATATACACCGGTGCAAAGATTCCCTACAGCGATGCCACAAACACATGGGTAAGAGCCGATGCATTAGAGGAATTCGCAAAATGGTATTTTGAAGTAACTCCGGAAATGCTGCAGGAAAAGGCAAGCAAAGTTTCTGGTTGCTATGATGTAGACCGTGGCTACTGTGATGTTTATAATGATGGGATAGAACTCACTCCGATTGTTGACGCAGTATTAACCGGATACAGTGAAAATGAAGATGGAACATTTACAATGGAGGTCGTACTGCAGGTAATAGCCCCTGGAACAAATGAGCCTTCGGAATATGGCAATGATCCAATGGTAGTGAATGTTGATACAAGCTCTGGTCACCCAGTTTTTCTTACGGGAATGATAAAAAGCATATAAAAAAGCATATAAAACTAAAATGAGTAGAGTTTCTAAGTCTAGAAATTCTACTTTTTTTTGAAATTGTGTCACAAATTCACTCT
This sequence comes from uncultured Oscillospiraceae bacterium, assembly GCA_900547385.1. Taxonomy (GTDB): domain Bacteria; phylum Bacillota; class Clostridia; order Oscillospirales; family Ruminococcaceae; genus Angelakisella. Next base: position 29,528 of record URGQ01000007.1, read on the forward strand.
TCGAAAGGTTATATATAAAGGCTACATATAATAACGATGTTTGAAAGGAGGAACGATTTGACACAGTTATAATATTTTCAATAAAACCAAAACCGTTATCTGACAAAAGGAGTATTAAATTATGAAGAAGATAACCCTGTTTATTGTTTTATCCATACTTATTTTCTGCTTTATAGGTCAATCTGCAGCTATGGCAATTCCGTTTAATCAGGAACTAGACTATGTTCAAGTAGCGCTATCCTCGCTTGATAAGTCACCAACTTGTGAGTTGCTTTCGACTTCTGTAATAGAATCTGAAGGAGATTTTACATGCGTTGAAACAGTATTTCTCGAAAAAGTTCCAATTGCAACGATGAATCTTAATGGCGGAAATACTTCTAGGATTGATATCTGTCACACTTGGTTTCGAAAGGGTGCAAAAATTTGTTCGCTCGAGTTGGTTTTATCATTTAAGTGGACGGGGACAAGCGTTGTTGCGTCAACCCAGAATATGAACCCTGATTTTGAACAATATGAAATTGGCAGCGCCTATGCATTAGGTAATTTGACCACCCGTAATTCTAATTCCGCAAGCGAAAAAGCCTCTATCACTCAAATATATACCGTGTGTGATAAATACAGCAATATTTGCACAGGATCCTTCCGCGCATATTGTACCATAGATGGAGTATGTACAGGAAATAAAAATGAATCAAATAACTTCTGACTTATATGTAAACAGGCGCACCGGCAAAAAGCAGGGGCGCCTGTTTTCTACTCGCCTCCGCCGCAGGCTTTGCAGCATCCAGCGGAGGGTTTTTACATTCTCTCAGCCTTTTGCAAATGGTTCCGGATTATATCTCTCACTAATCCAGCAGCTTTCTCAGATCCATAACGACCTTTTTGGGGTGTTCAACTTGAACACCTCAGTTATCTCGCCAGATTTTGCGGGCTTCTGTTTGCTGTGCCAGATTCTGTTGGGTGACAAATTCCCGCATAAGCTGTTCGTATCGTTTCAGCTTTCCCTCCAGAAATGCCACATTGTAGGCAGCACCCTTTGGAAAAGCCGCCATCGGGAATTCCCACTGCTGCAGCTGGCGGTACAGTGCTTCGTCCACCACCAGATAGACGATCTTCGCATCCTTTCGGGTGGCGTCAGCCTTCAGCCTGGCATAGTCTGCCTTGGCATCCTGTCCGATACGCTTCTGCCGCTCGGCAGCATAGTCCTTGCCCAGCAGGGCACAAATGCGATACAGATCCTCTGCCTGAAAGCAGGCATCGTACATGCCGACCGCCGATTTGCTGCGCCAGAAAGCAACGGTCAAACCGGTCTGCCGGAGCAATCGCACTTCGGCAGGCGAGATCGGCATCCTCCAAATGCGGGTGTGTTTCTCTGCTGCCAGTTCCCGCAGTTCCTCCATAGTATCCGACTGCCGTCCCCAACCAGTTCGGGCAACGACAGGGTTCAGCAAGTCGTTGACGCTGACCCCAAGCAGCATGGATACCTTATCGGCATCGGCTTCCTTGAAGGTCACATCGGCTTTTCCGCCTTTCAGCAAGCGCGCAGCGAAGAAAAAGTCCGCTGCCTGCATTTGAATCAGCTCTGCAGCAGACAATCGGACAGAGATACTTTTACCGTAGGCTTGGGTCAGTGTCCGGTAATCGATATTCCCGCAAAGCCGTCCGTTATCGCTTTCGCGGTGAACTACGGTCGCTTTACCGATGAGCTGCCCAATGGCAGCGCTTGTTTTTTGAGACTGCCGTTCCAACAGCAGCAGGGTAAGTGCTTTTGCGGCGGCGCAGGCAGGATCTCGGCTGTAAAATACCGTCTTTGCCATCAGCTGCGTCCGCTGTCGAAGATTTGAACGCGACGGATACCGGTCAAAAGCCCATGCCTGGTATCGGCTCCACTCGCTGGCTTCAGCGGGTGCCTCCGGTCGTTCCGGCGGTGCCGGCGGCGTCAGATCCTCTCCCAGCAGCCGCTGTTGCAGCGCCGGCAGCGAATACTGCCAGCCGAATTGCCTTGCGAGGGTGGAAAGACGGATCGCCTTTGCCTCCCCGTCACGGCGGATCGTCGCGTCCCGCTCCGTCCACCGCTCGACATGGAACCCCGTTCGCTCCAACTCGGTTCGCAGCTCCGGCAGGGATGTGACCCGATCGATGAGATCATCGAGGGTAACGGCAAGCTGGACTTTCCAGCTGCCGCCCCGCTGTGCCGCCTCCAGTGTCCGGCGATCCAGTCCGGAGCGGGCACTGGGGTCAATGACCGACAAGCCATACTTACGGCACAGCCGGTCGCTCTCCTCACGCATGATCCACAGCGACTTCTTGTTGCCGTAATACTTTTCTCCGGTGAGGTAGCTTGCCGAATTGAAAACGATGTGGGTGTGAATGTGGTCTCGATCCACATGGGTGCAGACGATATACTGATAACCTGGCAGCATCTTCGCTGCCAGCTCCTCCGCCATCTGCTGCGCCTGCTCTGGCTCGACCTCGCCCAGCGGAAAGGATCGCACCAGCTGGTGCGCGACCAGCCCGCGCTGCTTGCCGGACATCGTGCGCACAGTGGCGAAGTCCCGCACCGCCGTTTTTGTCTGGCAGGCGGTGGAACTGACCAGGACTTGCTCATCGGTCTTGTCTGGTCGGGTGATGTATTTGATCAGATTGTTCAGGTGCATATTCGATGCCACCGGCAGGATCTTCAAGTAAGCCATCTTTATTCTCCTTTAGCTCGCGGTTGATATATTGATCTAAGACGGACTGCACCTTATCGAGCTGGCGCAGCACATAGTCGAACTCTCCGTCACAGTCGGAACGAAAGGTATTCATAATCCTGACCGACTGATTGATGTTGCTGCCGATCCGCCGGAGCTGAATGAAGCACTTGAGCAGGTGGTCATAATTGACGATCTTCCCCCTGCGCCCCATGGCAATGAGATACTGCGACAGCGGCATCCGTGCCGCGGCAGCCCGACGCTGCAGAAGCTCTTTTTCCCTCTGCGTGAGACGCAGGTGGAACTCAACTTCCTTCCTTTCTTTTGTCAAAAAAGATCTCTCCTCTCTGGTGTTGTGTGGCGTTCCGACTTGAACGGTGTTCAAGTTGAACACCAAGGGCAGAAAAGCCAAAAGGCATCTTATAAAAACCGAGGTTTTTTATAAGGCAAGCGAATTTGTGGCCACAAATTCGCTTGCAAGGGAGTATTCCCCTTGACCCCTTTCGACGAAAAGCAGCGGCTGCGCCGTCCTCTTTTCGGTTCCTTTTGGAGTCAAAAGGAACAATCGCTGGCGCTCAAAAAAGCAGGTGTTCAACTTGAACACCTGCGGGAGAGTGGAGCAATGTTCAAATGAACATTGCTCTACCAGTTCAGCTGATGACCGCGAGAATTCCTCGCAGGTACGATGTGCTTTGGCTTTCTCTTTCGGTATGCTATTATAGAAAAAATAAGGCTTTCCACTTTTCCGATTTAAGGAGGTTCTATTATGTAGCAAAGTGCCAAGCGTCCTACCTTCCGGTTTTGCAGTGGAATACCAGCCCTGTATAGAGATATGCTGCGGCAGCGAATAGACCGAGAAGCCTTCGACTTCACTATTAACGGGGTCACACTAAAATCTATTTTTCTTATTGACCGCAAGCCATTTGAACTGATCGTTGGTGTCGTCGGAACGCAGTTTGGTTTTATTGTCAAGCTCTATAAAGGCTTTACAGCAGAATGGTTGAACGATGCCGACCTACGGGAGCTGCGCAGGCTCCTCAACCTCAAAAAATCAGGTGATCAATTCACCTCTTTCAAGCTGTTTTGGAAAATTGATGCACATGCACCAACCAAATGCTCCCGTCAGAAAGTCTCTTTTCGAGACATTGCCTACTACAAGAGAAATGTGCCGGAAGCTGACAAGATATTCTTCCGTGGCTGGATGCACCATCGTGCAGATGGAAAGACTGTTCGCAATGTAGAAAAAACACGCATGATGATGGGAGATCAAATTGCTGATTTCTGTGAGAAGAACAATATTAGTTCGATGTGGTCGGACAAGCAGCGAGATGCAAAACCATTCCAACCACCACCCAGTTTCAACGCTTCATCTTGATACACTCATAGCCACCGACCATTTTGATTTCAAACGGATAGTCTCTTTTGCATTTTGGGCAAAGGAGCTGCATGGTCTGGCGCTCTGGTTTCTCAACCATATCGACAGAACAATAAATCTCTATACCGCTGGATGAGACCTGAAATGTGCGTACATCACTGAATTCCAGCGCCAGCGGCACATGGCAGTCAGGACATTGCAGCAATAAATTAGTATCCATTTTGTTTTCCCCTTTCTTGTCGTATCCGTCGTCTTTGATATCCGAGAGGAATTTAGAGCAACTGAATACCCCTATTGGGTCGGTCAAATTTCTTGTTGCCAAATCTCCGTCTTTGGTTATATGGCAGCTCCGCATGGTGCGAAATTCAAGGCTCGGTCGACTGTAGCAACGAGATTGTCTCTGCCTCCCTTCAACAATCTCGTCCCGTATCCGGATCACAATTTCATGCTTTTCGTTTTTTGTGATTTCAAAACTGTATTCCCGAAAGCACCGCTCACAAAGAAGCTCCATGTTCCGTTCTCCTAATCTTCCCACCTCTGAAAGCTGCATGCAGATCGTTTCAGTGTTTAAGTCTGCTGTGGGGAAGCAGCGTGTTTCACGGATATTTAGGGTCAGGGCAGCCTTACAGTAAGGGCAGCTCATCAGCAGCTTTTGCTTCCACTTCATCTAAAATGCCTCCTAAAAAACAGGAGCCAACGGCAGTAATGCCAATCGGCTCCAATGACGGTGTTGACTTTTTTTGCGGGGTGGACTACAATAAAGGTGAAAGGGCGACCGGTGACGGTAGTCCTCAAAGAACAAGAAGTTTAGTAACCGCTTGCTTTGTGAGGGCAGGGCGGTTACTTCTTCTTCATAATGGTTACAACGAGTGTAACGATACCGATAATCACACCGGAGTAAGCAAGAAGCTCATTCCATGTAACCATGGGCATCACCCCCTCTCCTTTGGAGCAGGGGGCACTTTTATGTAGTTGAAGCCCCCTGAAGTAAATCAAGAGGACACCGCCGACCGTTTGGTCGTCCTTTCGCGCCAATCCTACCACATTCTTCGGATTTGGCAACTCTATCGTTAGGTCATCATTTTATCCACCAATATCAGGTCTGGAAAGCGGCAAGGGGAGTTTTTCACCCCTTGCCGCCGTCGTCACAGCGCTCTGGCGTTCAGGGCTGTCGTAGCTTCATGCAGCCGCTTTGTCTCTTCCTCGATAGCCTGCGACCTTACCGTCCGCTCTACGAACTCCTTATAGCGATTAGTGCTTTCAGGCGAAAGCTGATGGACCACGCCGTCAGAAGTTGTGAAGCTGTAGACGACCTCCCTTTTGACCTGTTGGTTCAGACGGTCAAACCGTCTCACCCCATTGACGCAGCGGATAGGGCAGCGCTCCATCTGACCCCAGATTTCGATCTCCGCAAAGTAATTCTTGCCATCACAGGAAAACACGATCTGTTCCTCTTTCTTCTGTTCCGGCATTTTATCCAACGGCTCCACAAGGCAGCCGCACTGCGCCATTTTCTCCGCGAACTGGTTGATATGGCAGCAGGTGTCGCTGCCGGTTCCCATCTCGAAGTGGTAATCGTCAACATAGCGACAGACGAAATCCTGCCGGTCATCGTTGGCATAGGTCACTCGCATCCTGCCGCCGTCCGGCAGCCGGAAGCGTTCCTCGTAATGCTCATCCAGGAAACTGATCCCGCGCTCTGCCTGCCGCATATGGGCATCCAGCATATCCTTCCGATAGCAGTAACAATACACATCGGAAAGATCTTCATTCCGTTCACTCGGCAGGCGATACCCCTGGCGGCGCATATCGGCATAGCTGTCAAATCCACGCTGCGACGCCACCAGCTCGCGGTAATCCTCGATCGGTATGGTGCCCAGATTGGTCTTGATTTCCCGATCATGGGCGCCGACCCGCAGGCGGAACAGATAGGAATACTGGTCGGTATCCACACGGAAGCCGTATTGCTCCTCTTTCCCGCTCATCATCGCGCTGCTATGAGACCGGCAATAGCTTCGCATATTCTTTCGGTTCAGGAGCGTTTTTTCCTTGAGCGTGTCCAGCACCGAGTTCATCTCGCTGACAAACTCATCTGTTTTCAGATGCCTGGCAGCATCGCTCCAAAGGGTAAAGAGGTTATTATCCTCAAATTCCCCTTTAAGGCATCCGATAAAGCCGGAGCTGTATGTGATATTCGGCGACTGCGGGAACGCATATAGATCCTCCGCCGAAGTGGTCGGATGCAGCAGTGGCACATCGCAGTGTCTCACATCATTGCGTTCTTTCAAAGTAATAACCTCCTTCATGCGGCAGGTGTTCAACTTGAACACCTGCCTGCATCGGCTTTTGTTAAATGGTTTTGTTGCGCTGCTCAATCTGCCCTGCTGTTTTCTGACGCAGCAGCTCCGTCTGCTGACGGACGGCTTCAAGGTTGACTTCTTCCGCCACAAATTTCATATAGCGTTCAACTTCCGTGGGGGTCAGCATATGCACCTTGCCGGCTGCCGTCTCGAAGAAGTACCGACCGGGACGGAACTGCATTGCACACTGCTCGACGCCTTTCTCGGTCTGAACCTTGGCATAGTAGTGATTGCTGATGCGGCAGAAGGAGATCTCCTGCCGGGGCAGTTCTTTCTTCAGCTCTGGCGCCTCGGCAGCAACAGCAAAGGCACGGGTGCCATCTCCCATGATAAGGTACTTACCGTCCTCCGACCTGTGATGGCAGCCGTAGCCGGCTGCCTCCATTTGCTCACGGGTAAGAGAGGTAACGGCAAAAGACCCTCTGGGAGTGGAGACCCGCTCACCAGTTTTGTGGAGGTCGGGGTCTTTGCTGCTGGGGATGCTGACCAGCTTATTATTAACCCTGATAAACTGTTCCGGATCGTGGAAGCGCTGCTCGTACTTGCGAATCTGGTCGTCCGTCAGAGACACGGTGGTACCGCCGCCGCCTAAACCGACAAGGAAGAATGTGCCGGCAATAATATCATAAAGATCGCCGGCATCGTCACGCAGCCCGCGGTTCAGTGGTAGTCCCAGCATCTTTCCCTCATCATTGCAGACGAGACCGACCGGATTATGGTCGGGATAGACGACCTGAAAGATGCCGCCGACCTCCGCTTGGAACGCCTGCCAGTCGTCGCCAATTTCTTTGGTGTATGGTTCCTTGCCAGGCTCCACCACCAGAACGGTGATCCGCTTAACGGGTTCTTCCTTTTCAGAATTCTGCACTTTATTCTGCACTTTGGCTTCCTCTTTTTTCCCTTCTACGCGGACGCTCTGGGCGATCTCCTCGTCGGTCGCGTAAATGAGGGCACTGAAATCCAGGCCCTCCAGCTCATTGTGGATAAGTTCCGCCAGCGTGCTGTACTGTCGTGTCTCGACCAGCATGGTACCGACAAATCGCTCAATCCGGAAGTCCTCCAAATTAACGATTGCCTGAACGGGAATCTCCTCATCGGTGATGGTGGTATAGCCAATACCGACAGACCTCAGATCGTCGAATGTGGCATGGGACTTAAATTCACTGAGACAGTAATCGTCAATCAGCCGCTTTGCCAGTGTCAGCTCTGCCCGTCGGCGGACATCATCGGCAAGGGGCAGCGTGTACAGATCAGAACGGCTGGAAAAGCCAACATTGTGGAACACATAGTCCACATCGGCTTCCTTTAGCGAACCGGCGGGGTAATAGGCAGCTCGATATTTTTCTTCGTCTCCAGAGCCTACCCTGCCATTTGAAATATCGTAGTACAGCCCCGTATCCATGTGAGAGATGATCTGACCGCCCACTTCCAGCGTGACATAGTACCAGCCAAGATAATGATTATCTGCTCCATTGAACTCCACATTGAGGAGCCGGTACGGTCTGAGACCCTTTTGTGCGGCGATAGCATTGTCCTTTTTCTCCCGCTCCAGCAGTGCAGAAAGTGCTGCTGCTTTTGTCATCTCAATGATTTCCGAATTGTACGCCTGCAATGCCGAGGTTACACGCTCACGCTGGGCACGCAGTGTCTTTGCTGCCGTCGTCCTCTCGTTTCCGATTGCCAGCGAAATGCCGTTGTCGAACCCAATAGACATATCGCTGGTGCCGCGCCACTTCCCGCTGCAGGGCTTGGTGATAACCTTTCCGGTCGTAGCGCCAAAGCTCTGGGCGATTAGATCGATCTTTTCCTGCATGGAAAGCAGCTCGTACTTTTGGGCAATGACAGCACTCTGCTTCTGCAGTTCGGTCAATTCCCTGATCGGTTTCTCCGGCGCGGCAGCCTTTTCGGGTTCTTTGACTTGTTCCGCTTCAATCACCTGCCGGAACTCACTTTTCTCGATAAGATAATCACTGATTTGTTCGGCATCCTTGATGGCGTCGAAAAGTACCCTTGGGAGCGTTCTGGATCGCCTGCGCCCAACCCTGGATGTATGCCTTGTGCAGATCCAGATTGCGCTGCATCTGTTTCTCGGTCGAAGGGATACCGAGCTGTTGGGAGGTCATCGCCGACGCGATCTCCGTCCGCAGCTCCTCAATGGCATACTCCTCTTTCGTGGAGCCGAAGCCACGCCCCAGCCGGCTGGGTGCTCCCGTGGCATGACCGGCTTCGTGCAGGAAGCTGCACATATAGCCGTAGGTATCACGGAAATCTCCCTCCGGCGGCATGACGATCTCATCTTTGGAGGGGGAGTAATGGCAGTCAGTGCCGTTACCGTCAAACCCGACTGCCATGTTTTTGATGAGGGTATCGCGATTACGGCGGATCAGATCAATGTCCACCGTGTGCGATGCCCGTTTCAATTCCGGAATTCCCTCGATCTGTGCGGCATTGAATACATAGAAATTGCGGTTGTAATATCGGAAGTCTCCTTGTTCTGCCTCGCCGTCACGGATCTTCTGGGCAGCTTCCCGAAAATCCATGACCTCCTTGGTATGGATATTGATGGCGCTCCAGAATTCTACCGGAACGCCCTTGCTGCCCTCCTTGATGTGCCAGCCTTTTTTCTTAGCCTGGTTGAAGGTACACCAGCGGGGGTCATCATAGCCAAAGGCTTCCGCTACCATCGACAGCAGGAAAGCGTTGATTCCACGGTAGGCTTTCGCTGTCACGGCGTTCTGCTGCGGATAGGTGTTCCACACCGCATACCAGGGCAACTTCTGCTCACTCAGAGATTTAACAAACATCTCAGCAAGCTGCTCTCTTGTTTTGTTCTTCGACCGTTTTTCAATTGTCTCCATCTTCTACGACCTCTCTTTCCTCCAGAATGTTGCCATCGGCGTCATAGACAGTCGTGGCACAGGGACTTTCCTCCCACATCTCCTCTGGAGTGGGTTCCTCCGGAATGGACTTTAGGAATTCAGTCAGCTTGTTGCCCTTTTTCTTGTAAAGCATTTTTTCACCTCCTTATCTGTGGTTCGCCTTGGGAAAGTCGAATTTTGGTGTCTTTTTATCGTCTAACACCAATCTGGCATCAAAATTCTTTCCGGTCTTGGTGCTCACAAATCCCTTGATGGTATCTGTGACCCCATGGGTAATGAGCTTCTTTGCCTGGGCCGGCGTGATTTCCTTGCCGGCGATCTTCTTCCAGACTACAAAGCCGCAGCCACCGCCCTGGACTGCTTCGCAGGCGTAGGACTTCGGATATTCGCGGACGGCCTTGCCGCAGCAGGGACAGACTCCAATCTCCGTCCAGTGCTCGCCTGGGCGCTGGAACACATCCTTTGTTTCCTCCGGATCGTGGAACAGCTTGACCGTCTCCACATGGCTACGGATAAAACTTCGGATCTCCTCCATGAAGTCCTCGGGCGGCAGCTCGCCGGCTTGAATTGCCGACAGGCTACGCTCCCAGCTGGCGGTCAGCTCCGGCTGCCGCAGCTCCTCCGTTACCACGGAGACCAGTGTTTTTCCCATTTCATTCGGCAGGATCTTCTTTCCATCGCGGCGCAGGTAGCCGGAATGGATCACGCTCTCGATAATACCGGCTCTGGTCGCCGGAGTGCCCAGGCCTGCGGTGTCCGGGATCTCCCCCTCATCGCTGACCTTACGGACGGCATTCTCCATCGCTGCCAGTAGGGTATCCTCTGGTACGCTTTGTCAAGGGTGTTTAAGAAATTCTCTCGCAGTCATTCAAAATAAGCCGCTTGATTTTGTCGCTCATGGTTTCTTTGCTCGTTTCGCTGAAATGGATTTTGACGCGGTAGGTGGTTTTCCCTATTTTCTTTATCATAACAGGCTGCGGGGCTTCCTTTACGGTCAGAGGGGAAGCAGCTGCGGTGGTGCTGGTCTTGCGGGTTTCATTGTTCATAGTCTCTCCTTTCTGCTCATGGCAAATGCCCCTGTTACGCAATAGGACGCTGTTTTCGGGGGTAAAGGTACAAAGGTACCGCATGGACGGCTTTCTCCCTCTGAAAGCCCTATAAAATGGGGCTTCCAGAGCGTCTAATGCGTAACATGGGGCGGCTGTTTTGGGGTTGAAGTGGCGAAGTGGCAAAGTGGCAAGGTATCTGGGTTTTGCCACTTGGAT
>URGQ01000008.1 GCA_900547385.1 uncultured Oscillospiraceae bacterium
AGCGACCCGACATGGAGCAAAGCCCGCGACGACGCACACGAGTAAAAGGAACGCCCCGGCGGCGAGCCGTACAGGCTGTCGCCTTCCGGTGACTCCGCGACGCCGAAGGCGCTCACAAACTACCCCCAAAATAAACTCATATTCCCAGTAATTATCGTCCTAATAAATCCATATTTTATGCGAATCCAACCCAATATTTCCCCATAATGTAAACTTTCCATTAAAAAAAGTGAAATATTAACCTTTGGACTGCAAAAAAGAGTCGATTTTGCCGTATTAGTGAAAGGCCTTTTACGCACCCAATAAAATACGGCCGGCCCCCCGGTGAAACGCGGGGAACCAGCCGCAGCCGGATCCGTCAGAAAATGCGGACCCGGTACGCACCTTGAAAATTGAATATTCGCTCCCTTAGCCCAGCAGCGCCGCCAGCTCCTCCCGGATGCCGGCTTCACTCTGCTGCATCGCCGTCAGCGTCTTTTGGATCAGGGTATCCAGCTCCCAGCCCAGCAGCTCAGCCCCGTCCTTGATGACCTCCCGGCTGCACCCCGCCGCGAACTTCTTGTCCTTGAATTTCTTCTTGACGCTGGAAAGCTCCATGTCCGTGGTGCTTTTACTCGGGCGCATCAGCGCGGCCGCGCCAATAAGACCCGTCAGCTCATCACAGGCGAAAAGCACCTTTTCCATCTCCTTTTCGGGGGCCACATCGGTGCATATTTTGTGGCCGTGGCTGCATATGGCATGGACCATCTCCTCACCCACCCCGGCCGGATGCAGCAGCTCCGGGGCTTTTATGCAGTGCTGTTCGGGCCATTTCTCAAAGTCGATATCATGCAGCAGGCCGCACATGGCCCAAAAATCGGCTTCTTTGCCATAGCTCAGGTCGTTGGCAAACCAGCGCATTACCGCCTCCACAGTCAGTGCGTGCCGGATGTGGAAGGGCTCCTGATTGTACTGCCGCAGCAGGGCCAGGGCCGCTTCGCGGGAGATCATTTTTTCCATTTTTCATCGTCCTTTCGGTGGGGGATCACGGCAGCCTTCCGGCCGCTTTGCCACAGTGTAGCACAAAAGCGTTTTCCCCGCAAGTCCCGCTTTCGCCGGATGGGAGCCCGCGCAGATTTAGCGGGCATTTCTGCCGTCCAAAGCGCCGCCGGGCTTTACGGCGGGCCCGCTGAACGATGGGAAAGAGACCGCTGCGGGGGCAGGGATATAGGCGTTGCCGGCGTAGGAAAGAACGGGATGAGGGGTTCACGGCGGCCGATAATTTGCGCGGCGGAATGGCGCGTTGAGCTTTTGGATGCCGCAAAGTGAGGATGCCTTCGTCAAATACTTGACAATCTCCCTCGATGGGTGTAGTATCGGTGAGTATTGCGAGGAAAAACGAGGGAAAAGAGGAACCTTGTCCCATGAGATCACGATACGAAACAGCCCGGCGCATCCTTGTCTTTTGGACGCTTTTTATCGGCATCGGCGCCGTGGGCGGCGCTGCCATGATGCTCTTGGACCCCTCCGGAAAAACCATGGGGATGGATGGCATGCTGCCCTACTTCCAGGTGCTGCCCTTTGCGGAGGTAGTATTCCAGGATCTGGCCTTTTCCGGCATTGCCCTGTTCATCGTCAATGGTCTCACCAACCTGGCCGCCGCCGGCCTGCTGCTGGCCCGGAAAAAGGCGGGCGTAGTCCTGGGCGGCATCTTCGGCGTCACCCTCATGCTGTGGATCTGCATTCAGTTCTACATATTCCCACCCAATTTCATGTCCACCATCTACTTCATTTTCGGCTTTTGCCAGGCGGCCACCGGCTATGCCGCCTGGGTGTTCCGCCGGCAGGAAAGCTTTACGGTGAACATGGCCGATTACCCCCACATCGGCAGTGATCCCACCCGGCTGGTGATCTATTTTTCCCGCATGGGCTACGGCAAAAAGCTGGCCTGTGAGGAGGCGGAGCGCACCGGCGCCGCCCTCTATGAGGTCCGCTCCTCCGAACGGACCGAGGGCACGCTGGGTTTCTGGTGGTGCGGCCGCTACGGTATGCATCGTTGGGCCATGCCCATCCGGCCTGTGGAAATTGACCTTTCGGCCTGCCGTCATGTCACCATCGTTTCGCCTATTTGGGTCTTTGCCCTGGCGGCCCCATGCGCAGCTTCTGCCAGGCAGCCGCCGGAAAAATCCGGGAGGTGGATTACATCCTGGTGCACCACACCGGCGGACGGTACCAAAATACCGCCGAAGAGATGGACGCGCTGCTGGGGCTTCGCCACACCGGGCTGCGCAGTTACCGGTGCCGCATGGGCTCCTTCCAAGAGATCAAGGAATAATCCGCGGTTTGGCGGGCAGATAATGCTGCCCCTTAAAAGCCGTAAAAATAATCCGCCGGGGAGCCGAAAAGCACCCCGGCTGTGTTTTTGCCAAAGGGATGGAAGGGCCAGCGGGATAGGCTTGCTTCCGGGTGACATTTTTCGGCATGGAACGGCGTATTTCCCGGCTTGGGATGGCATTGTATCCTCAATATATTGCAAAAACCAAAAGCCGCCGGGGGAGCAGGGGAAGCTGCCCGGCGGTTTGCATTTTATTTGCTGGCGGCTGCAGGGACCTGGCCGGGGGCGCACCCCGTGCCCTTGGCACGGTAGGGGGGGCGGCGTAGCCGCCCCCCTTAGGGCGGGCGAAGCCCGCCCGGTGCGCCCATGGAATCCGCGACCTGCGGCGGCCCGTTCAGCGCGCGTAATACAGGGCCGGCCTACCGCAGAAAGTGTTCCATTCTCCGCAGGGCTTCGGCAGTGTCCTCCGGCCGGGAAAAGGCGGTAAACCGCAGCCAGCCCTCGCCCATCTGCCCAAAGCCGGCTCCCGGGGCGCAGAGAACGCCGCAGCCCTCCAGCAGGCGGTGGAACCAGCCCCAGCTGTTTTGGGCATCCGGGCCATCCGGACAGCGGACCCAGAGGTAGGGGGCCAGGCAGCCGGGACGGCGGGCGGCACAGGTGAGCCCCAGCTTGTGAAACATTTGCAGCATGGTGGCGGCATTCTGCCGGTAGAGGGCAAGGGCCTTTTGCCGCTGCCGCAGTCCGGTGGGGGAAAGGGCGGCCTCCGCGGCCCGCTGGATGGGATAGCTGGTGCCATTGCTGTGGCTGCCCAGCCAGCGCTGCCAGGCTGCGGCGCAGCCGGTTTCCCGCGGCAGGATGACCCAGCCGCACCGGACCCCGGTAAAGCCGTCGGATTTGGAGAAGGAGCCGACCTCGATGGCGCAGCGTTTGGCGCCGGGGACGGCATAAATGCTGCGGGGCAGCTCCTCCCCGGAAAGGAAGGCGGCGTAGGCGGTATCCACCAGCAGCAGGCTGCCGGTGCGGTTGGCCCAGTTCACCCATTCCGTCATTTCCACCAGGGAAAGGGCGGCGCCGGTGGGATTATTGGGGGTGCAGAGGACGATTAAGCCGGGCTTTGCGGCCTCCTCCGGCTGGGGGAGAAAGTCATTTTCCGCCCGGCAGGGCAGCGGGAAAACCGGGTGCCCTGCGGCTTCGGCCTGGGCCCGGTAGGCGGGGTAGACCGGATCGCAGACCCAGACCGGCACGCCGGGCTCCCACAGTGAGAAGAGCGCTCCCAGGGCTTCCTTGCTGCCCGCGGTAACGGTAACTTCCTCCGGCGGGATGGGGCAGGGCAGGTCCGCGTACTGGGCGGCAATGGCCTCCCGCAGGAAGGGATAACCGGCGGCCGGGCCGTAGCCCTTTTGGCCTTTTTGGGTAGCCAGTTCGGCGGCGGCGGTGCGCAGGGCGGCTGCGGCTACCGGGGCGATGGGCTGGGTCACATCCCCGATGCCGAGGGAGATGATGCGGCGATGGGGGTGACGCTTTTGCTCTTCCTCGGCCGCGGCGGCGATTTGGGAGAAGAGGTAATCGGGCTGGGAGAGCAGGGCGGGGTGCAGCGGTAACATGGGGCTTGTTCCTCCTGTGGTTCTGGGATGGTGGGTGCAGGGCGAAGGCCCGGCCCGAAGGGCGGTTCGGCGCAGCCGAACCCAGGGGCCTGCGGCCCCTGAAACCGCCCCCAAAGGGGCGGTTTGCCCTTCGGGCCGGGCCGGCGCCCTGCATGGACTGGAAGTAGAGGCAGCATCAGCAGGGATCAGGGCCCTCCGGCCACTCCCCGCGGAACACAAACTCGGCTTCGCCGGTCAGCAGCAGGCGGCCGTCGGTCAGCCAGCGGATGGTAACGGTGCCGCCCGGCATTTCCACCGTAATGGGCTGGCCCCGTTCGCAGTGCTTTTTGAGGACGGCGGCCACGGCGGCCGCGCAGGCCCCGGTGCCGCAGGCCAGGGTCTCTCCGCTGCCCCGTTCCCACACCCGCATTTTCAGGTGGTTTTTCTCCAGGACCTGTACGGCCTCCAGATTGAGCCGGGCGGTCGGGGTGATTTCGGCGGCGGCCTGGGCCAGCGGAAAATGCTCTATGTCCGGGCAGAACAGCACCCCATGGGGATTGCCGACCGAAAGCCGGGTCAGGGCTTCCCCCTGCCACCGCACCCCGGCCCCGGAAAGGGGAGAGGGCCGCCCCATCACCACGGTGACGGCCTTTTGGGGGCCGTTCCACAAAACGCGCAGCCCGGCTGCGGTTTGGATGCGGAGGGGCTCGTGGCAAACCCAGCCGCAGTCCCAGGCGTAGCGGGCGGCGCAGCGGATGGCATTGCCGCACATTTCGGCCTCGCTGCCATCGGCATTAAAAATGCGCATGGCGAGATCGGCGCCCTCGGCGGGAAGGAGCAGGACCAGGCCATCGCTGCCGACGCCGAAGTGCCGGTCGCTGACACGGCGGGCGAGCAGATGGGGGTGGGGGACGGATTGGCCGCGGCAATCGATGAAGATGTAATCGTTGCCGCAGCCCTGCATTTTGAAAAAACGGAGCATGGTGTGGCCTCCTGTGGAATAGAGGTAGAGGGCCCGGAAAGCCTGAGAGACCGCAGAACCCGGGAAAGGGCGCTGCCGGAAAGCCGGTGTTCTGTATATATCTATGGCCGAAGGGAAGAAAACTTGCCCCCCGCGGGCGGCGATATTTGAACGGAATGTTAAATTTGCAAAGAGGGCAAAAAAGTGCGAAAAAACCCTTGATTTTTTCGCGAAAATGATTACAATAGTATATAGTTAGCACTCAAGAGCAAGGAGTGCTAAAATAATGAAGGAAATCATATCAATTTACGGAGGGATACAGTTATGACAATCAAACCTTTGGCAGACAGAGTCGTCATTAAGATGCTGGAAGCGGAGGAGACCACCAAGGGCGGCATTATCCTGGCACCCAGCGCCAAGGAAAAGCCCAGCATTGCTGAGGTGGTAGCAGTAGGCCCCGGCGGCCTGGTGGATGGCGAAAAGGTAGAGATGTACCTGAAGCCCGGTGACCATGTGCTGCTGGCGAAATACGCCGGTACCGAGGTGAAGGTGGATGGCGAGACCTACACCATCCTGCGCCAGGGCGATGTACTGGCCATTGTAGACTAAATAATAACGCGTGATAAGCGAATAGGAGGCTTTTATTTATGGCAAAGCAGATAGCATATGGTGAAGAAGCCCGCAAGGCACTGCAGGCGGGTATAGATCAGCTGGCGGATACCGTCAAGATCACCCTGGGGCCCAAAGGCCGCAATGTAGTACTGGATAAAAAATATGGCGCGCCCCTCATTACCAATGACGGCGTGACCATTGCCAAGGATATTGAGCTGGAGGATGCTTTCCAGAACATGGGCGCCCAGCTGGTAAAGGAAGTTGCCACCAAGACCAACGATGCCGCCGGCGACGGCACCACCACCGCCACCCTGCTGGCGCAGGCGCTGGTACGGGAGGGCATGAAGAATGTGACCGCCGGCGCTAACCCCATGATCGTGAAGAAGGGCATGCAGAAGGCCGTGGATGCCGCTGTGGCTTCCATAGTGGAGCACAGCCAGAAGGTGAGCGGCAGCGATGACATTGCCCGTGTTGCCACCATTTCCTCCGGCGATGAGGCGATCGGCAAGCTGATCGCGGACGCGATGGAGAAGGTTTCGGCCGACGGTGTTATCACCCTGGAGGAGAGCAAGACCGCTGAGACTTACAGCGAAGTAGTGGAAGGTATGCAGTTCGACCGCGGCTACATCACCCCCTACATGGTGACCGATACCGAGAAGATGGAAGCTGTCATTGATGATGCTTACATCCTCATCACCGATAAGAAAATCGCTTCCATCCAGGAGATCCTGCCGCTGCTGGAGGAGATCGTGAAGGCCGGCAAGAAGCTGGTCATTATCGCTGAGGACATCGAGGGTGAAGCCCTTTCCACCATCATCGTCAATAAGCTGCGCGGCACCTTTACCTGTGTCGGTGTCAAGGCTCCCGGCTTTGGCGACCGCCGCAAGGAAATGCTGCGAGATATCGCCATTCTGACCGGTGGTGAGGTCATCAGCGAGGAGCTGGGCCTGGAATTGAGCGCCGCTACCATGGCGCAGCTGGGCCACGCCAAGCAGGTGAAGGTCACCAAGGAGAACACCATCATCGTGGACGGCGCCGGCAATTCCGACGACATCAAGGAGCGTATCGCCCAGATCCGCAGCCAGATAGAGACCACCACCAGCGACTACGACCGTGAAAAGCTGCAGGAGCGTCTGGCGAAGCTGGCGGGCGGCGTAGCCGTCATCAAGGTGGGCGCTGCCACCGAGGTGGAGATGAAGGAGAAGAAGCTGCGCATCGAGGACGCCCTGGCGGCCACCAAGGCAGCAGTAGAGGAAGGCATTGTAGCGGGCGGCGGCGTAGCGCTGCTGAACGCCACCGATGCCGTCGCCAAGCTGATCGACAGCGTAGAGGGCGATGAAAAGACCGGCGTTCGCATTGTGCTGAAGGCCCTGGAGGAGCCGGTACGCCAGATCGCCGCCAACGGCGGCCTGGAAGGCTCCGTTATCATTGATACCATCCGCCGCAGCGGGAAGGCCGGTTACGGCTTTGATGCCTACAAGGAGGAATACTGCGATATGATCCCGGCCGGTATTGTTGACCCGACCAAGGTGACCCGCAGTGCCCTGCAGAACGCGGCTTCCATCGCCGGGATGGTACTGACCACCGAGAGCCTGGTTGCCGATAAGAAGGAGCCGACCCCTCCGGCACCTCCCATGGGTGACCCCACCGGCGGCATGGGCGGCATGTATTGATGCCAAGCGGATAACTGAATTTGCCTCAAAAAAAGGAGCTGTCCCCACATGTCGTGGGGGCGGCTCCTTGGGTTTTATGGGACAGTGGTTCCGGAATGCTTTTTGCGCGAGGGATCAGAGGGTGATTTTGACGATATCGCCCTTGTGGGTGGTGATATCCACCAGCAGCCAGCCGGGGTGGGTGCGGGCGAAATCCCGCAGGGCGGCGAGAAGCAGGCCTATCTCCTTCGGCGGGATGCCGCAGTCCGGGGCATATCTAGTGATGGCGGCGATGGCGATGCGGGCGGAAATCCTGCCGTAAAGCAGGCTGCCGGGCAGCCACAGCCGGAGCTTTTTTTCCTTGGTGCGGACGATGATCTTCATGGGTTACTCCACAAATACTTCAACAGTATCGCCGTCGGCGCTTTCCACCTCCACCAGCTTGCCGATCACACCCTGCTCCACCAGCTTGAAAATCTGCTCGATATCGATGCTTTTCATGGCCTCCGCAGCGCTGCCTCCGGTCACCTGCGGCATCTGCATTCCCATTTGCAGTCCCACCTGCACCAGCGTCATGGGCAGATTGACCCGTACCTTATCGCCGGCCTTGGAATTGACGATGACCCGGAGGACCATATCCTTGATGGGCTTGCGCTCCTCCTTGGGCAGCAGGGTGGTCTCCGGATGGCCGGTATTGCCCAGCAGTTCATCGGTGGTGACGCCGAAGAGCCGGGCCAGCTGCGGCAGCAGGGTGATATCGGGGCAGGAGAGATCGTTTTCCCATTTGCTGACGGCCTGCGGGGTGACGCCGAGTTCGGCGGCGAGTTCTTCCTGGGTCATATTCTTTTTGCGGCGCAGCTCCGCGATGCGGCTGCCGAGAGTCTGATTCATCATAATAATGTTACCTCCAAATGTTGTGTAATGTTTGGGGTGGGAGCTCCGTTCCATGACTAAAGTATAACGGATATGCGGCCCAAAGAAAAGAACGCGTTGGTTGAAGTGGGGGCAAAATTCACAACCGGCGGTTGGAAAACGGCGCAACCGGCGGTTGAGCGGGCAAAAAGCCATAAAAATACGGTCTTTTTTTTGGCGGTGTAAAGAAAAACGCTTGACAGAGGAGCGGGAATAGGGTATAATGTGAACTGTAAAGAAATCCGCTTTACAAGGCGGAAGGACGGGAGTGACCGCGGCGTGGCAAAAAACCTGGAGATATCCTTTTTGCTGGATTTTTACGGCGATATGCTGACCGATAAGCAGCGGGATGTGGTGGAGCTGTACTACAATGAGGATCTTTCCCTGGCGGAGATCGCAGCGCACAGCGGCATTACCCGGCAGGGCGTTCGGGATTCCATCAAGCGGGCGGAGGGCCAGCTGCTGGAATACGAGGAACGACTGCACCTGGCGGCACGCTTCCGCAGGATAGAGAATGTGCTTTCTTCCATCGTGGAGGAGGCCGAACTGATAGAAAAGCTCAATGACCGATTTGGCGGAGCGCCGGAGATAGACCGGAGCGCACAGAGCATCATCCGGCTGGCCAAGGAGCTGGACGAGGACTGAACCGATAAAAAGGAGACCCTATGGCATTTGAAGGACTGACCCAAAGACTGGCCGGGACATTCAAAAAACTGAAAAACCGCGGCAAGCTGAGCGAGGCCGATGTAAAGGAGGCCATGCGTGAGGTGCGTCTGGCGCTGCTGGAGGCCGATGTCAACTACGGCGTGGCCAAGAAGTTTGTGGCGGATGTGACCCAGAAGTGCATTGGCGCCGGGGTGCTGGAAAGCCTGACCCCCGCCCAGCAGGTCATCAAGATAGTAAATGACGAGCTGACCGAGCTGA
Source organism: uncultured Oscillospiraceae bacterium (assembly GCA_900547385.1). Lineage (GTDB taxonomy): Bacteria > Bacillota > Clostridia > Oscillospirales > Ruminococcaceae > Angelakisella. Next base: position 8,959 of record URGQ01000008.1, read on the forward strand.
TGGGCAGTACCCACCAGCGCATCAATCTTTCTTCCCGTATCCCCACCGTGTTGCTGATGTGCGGCTTGCAGGGCAGCGGTAAGACCACCCACAGCGCCAAGCTGGCGTATATGTTCCGTCAGCAGGGAAAACGCCCTCTGCTGGTGGCCTGCGATATTTACCGTCCGGCGGCCATAGAGCAGCTGAAGGTGGTGGGGGAAAAGGCCGGGGTGCCGGTCTTTGAGATGGGCCAGACCGACCCGGTGAAGATCGTGAAGAAGGCGCTGAGCCATGCGCATGATTACGGCAATGATATCGTCATCATCGATACCGCCGGCCGGCTGCATATAGACGAAGCCCTGATGGACGAGCTGAAGGCCGTGAAGGAGGCCGCCAACCCCGATGAGACGCTCTTAGTCATCGACTCAATGACCGGCCAGGACGCGGTGAATGTGGCTTCCGCTTTCGACAGCCAGCTGGGCGTGGATGGTATCATCCTGACCAAGCTGGACGGCGACAGCCGCGGCGGCGCCGCGCTTTCGGTAAAGGCGGTGACCGGCAAGCCCATCAAGTTTGCGGGTGTGGGCGAAAAGATCGAGGATCTGGAGCCCTTCTATCCCGACCGGATGGCTTCCCGTATTTTGGGCATGGGCGATATCCTTTCCCTCATTGAGAAGGCGTCCAGCGGCATTGACGAGCAGAAGGCCATGAAGATGGTGGATAAGCTGCGCCGCAATGAAATGGACTTTAACGACCTGCTGGACCAGATGGATGAGTTGAAGAAGATGGGCCCGCTTTCCTCGGTGATGAATATGATTCCCGGCGCGGCCGGCAAGATGAGCGATGAGGACGCCGAGCGCAGCGAAAAGGAGATGGCCCGTTCCCGCGCCATTATCTATTCCATGACGCCGGCGGAGCGTGCCAAGCCTTCCCTCATCGACCCGAAGCGCAAGCGGCGCATCGCGGCCGGCAGCGGCACCAAGGTGGAGGATGTGAACCGCCTGCTGCGCCAGCTGGAGCAAAGCCGTAAGCTGATGAAGATGATGAGCGGCAAGGGCGGCAAAAAAGCCAAACGCATGGGCTTCCCCGGTGGGTTCCCCGGCGGGATGCCCGGTATGATGTAACACAGGTTTTTCCCGGCAGGGCCGGAAAAAATATAGGAAACAGTCGGTGTAATGCCGGTTCATTCAAACATTTTTGGAGGTAAACTAACATGGCAGTAAAGATCAGACTTCGCAGAATGGGCGCTAAGAAGGCTCCCTTTTATCGTATCGTGGTAGCGGATTCCCGTTATCCCCGCGATGGCCGCTTCATCGAGGAGGTAGGCTACTACGATCCCACCAAGGAGCCCTCTGTTATCAAGATTGATGAGGAGAAGGCCAAGACCTGGCTGGCCAACGGTGCTCAGCCCACCGATACCGTGAAGGCTCTGCTGAAGATCCAGGGGATCGTGAAATAAGCAGTCCCCCTGTTTTTTGAAGCGATAAGGAGACCAACAAATGGAAGAATTGATTGCAACCATCGCCAGAGGCCTGGTGGATGACAAAGAGGCAGTCAGTGTTACCGCTGACCCGGCGGACGAAGAGGGCAATGTCGTTTATCACCTGCATGTAGGTGCGGAGGATATGGGGCGTGTCATCGGCAAGCAGGGGCGGATCGCTAAGGCGATCCGTACCATAGTGCGTGCCGGTACCAATAAGTCCGGCGGCCGCGCGACGGTCGAGATTGACTGAACAAAACTGCGGGGGAGGACGAGATGTGCCTCCCCTACTGTTTTTTACACGGAAAAGGAGAGCCCGATGAAGGAATTTTTGGAATGTGGGAAGATCGTTTCCACCCACGGGGTGCGCGGCGAGGTGAAGGCCGAGGTGTGGATGGACAGTCCCGAGGAGATGACCGCCCTGAAAACGCTGTACCTGGATGGCGGCAAGACCCCGCTGACGGTAAAGGGCGCGCGGGTGCACAAGAACATGGTGCTGCTGACGCTGGCCGGCGTGGAAACCCCGGAGGCGGGCAGCGCGCTGCGGCAGAAGGTGCTCTTTGCCCGGCGGGAGGATATTCCCCTGGAAAAGGGGCAATACTTCCTGCAGGACCTGCTGGGCTGCGAGGTGAAGGACGCCGATACCGGGAAGGAATACGGCAAGCTGTGTGATATTACCGAAACGGGCGCGAACCGGGTGTACCATATCCGCTTTGCTGATGGCAAGGTGCGGCTGGCCCCGGATATTCCGCAGGTGGTGCTGCGGCTGGCCCCGGAGGAGGGCGTGATCGAGATTCGGCCGCTGGCGGGGCTTTTTGACGATGTGACGGAGGATGACTATGAGGTTTGACATCGCGACGCTGTTCCCGGAAATGTGCGAAACGGTGGTGAACAGCAGTATCATCGGGCGGGGCATAAAGGCCGGCAAGCTGGAGGTGCACTGCCACCAGATACGGGACTACACCACCGATAAGCACCGCCGCACCGACCTGCGGCTGCATGGCGGCGGGATGGGTATGCTGATGACCTGCCAGCCGATCCATGACTGCTGGAAGGCCGTGAGCGAGCAGATCGGGCAGAAGCCGTATGTCATCTATCTTTCACCGCAGGGCAAGGTGCTGACCCAGGCCCATGCCAGGGAGCTGAAGGAGAAGGAAAACCTTTTCCTGTTGTGCGGCCACTATGAGGGTGTGGACCAGCGGGTGCTGGATGAGATCGTGGACGAGGAGCTTTCCATAGGGGACTATGTGCTGACCGGCGGTGAGCTGGGGGCGCTGGTACTGGTGGATTGCATCGGCCGGATGGTGGAGGGTGTACTGCCCAGCGAGGAGTGCTTTACCGAGGAGAGCCACTGGAACGGACTGCTGGAATATCCCCAATACACCCACCCGGTGGAATGGAACGGGAGAAGGATCCCGGATATTCTGCTGAGCGGCGACCATGGCAAAATTGCCAAATGGCGGCATGAGATGTCGCTGCGGAACACGCTGATCAAGCGCCCTGATCTGCTGGAAAAGGCCGAGCTGAGCCAGAAAGACCGCTGGTTGGTGGCGCAGATGAAAGCTGAACAGGCGGCAAAAGACGGAAACGATTCCAATGCGGCCCAAACGGATGGCGAAACGGATAGAAAGTGACAAAAAATTATAGGAATTCTGCACAAATGCGCCCCCCGAAAACCGACGGATATTAGCGGTTCGTCAGAAAAATAGCAAATTAAAAAATGTGGGCAGTTTTGCAATTGAAAGACCCGGCGGATTTTGCTATAATGCTTAATGGAGAAATAAGGGACCCCCATTTCTTTAGGCGAAGAGGAGATGTCGATATGTACGCAAAAGAAGTATCCGTTCAGAATCATGTTGGTCTGCACGCGCGGCCCGCGACTTTTTTTATCCAGAAGGCCAATGAGTACAAGGCTTCCGTTTGGGTGGAGAAGGAAGAGCGCCGGGTAAACGCCAAGAGCCTGCTGGGTGTTCTTTCCCTGGGCATCGTGGGCGGCACGACCATTAAGATCATCGCCGATGGCGCTGATGAGCAGGAAGCGGTAGATGCCCTGGTGAAGCTGGTGGAGACTGGTTTCGCGGAGTGATATCTGCCGGGAGAGACAGAGAAGAAAAGGTGCGGAAAGCCATGGGCTGCCGCACCCTTTTATTTTTAGACGGAAAAGGATATTGCGTTCCGGCGTGGAAAGATCACCTGCGGCGAGGCCACAGAGGGAAGATTTGCCGCGGAAAGAGCAGAAAGCAATTGCCGAGATGAAAGAGAGGGTAAGCAGGGATTGGGATAGACATCCCCTCCCCCGATAGCGGGGGAGGGGGCAGGGGAGAAGGGGCAGATACGCCTGTGGCTACCTTTGGAGCGCATCTGTGCGCAGTACGGACGATGTTTACATCGTTCGTATCCAGCACAGCCAAGCGCCAAAGGGGATTGCAAAGGGGAAAGCCTGGTTCCCCTTTGCCCTGTTTTGCTTCCTTTTGCAGGAGCAAAAGGAAGTCCCTGCCGGATAGGCATACTGATAATCTAAAAAGGCTGGAGCGAAAACTTTTACCTGGGGCACATTTATGGTATAATAAAAGCAGAGAGGAGGTGCCGCCGGATGGATATGCAAAAGGTAGCCGAGCTGCGAAAAAAAGCCAATACCCTGCCCATGGAGCCGGGGGTCTACCTGATGCGGGACCGGCGGGGCGAGATCATCTATGTGGGCAAGGCCAAAAAGCTGAAAAACAGGGTGACCTCCTACTTCCGCGGGGTGGAGCGGCACCTGCCAAAAGTGTACCGCATGGTGGAGCAGGTGCAGGATTTTGATTACATCGTGACCGACAGTGAGTTTGAGGCGCTGGTGCTGGAATGCAGCCTGATCAAGCTGCACAGCCCCAAGTACAACATTTTGCTGAAGGATGATAAGGGCTACCACTATGTGTGCGTGACCAGGGAGGAGTATCCCCGCATCCGGCTGGCGCTGCAGAAGGGGAACGACGACAATGAATACATCGGGCCGTTTATTTCCTCCATGGTGGTAAAGCAGACGGTGGAGGAAGCCAACCGGGCCTTTTTGCTGCCTACCTGCCGCCGTAAATTCCCGGAGGACTTTGGCAAGGAGCGCCCCTGCCTGAATTATCACATTCACCAGTGCATGGGGGTATGCAGCGGCAAGATCAGCCGGGAGGCGTACCATGAGGCGCTGGACGAAGCGTTACAATTTATCCGCACCGGCGGGATGCAATCGGTGGAGAAGCTGACCGAGCGGATGCAGGAGGCGGCGGAGACACTGGACTTTGAGCGGGCGGCACGCTACCGCGACCGCATTTCCGCCATCCGGCGCATTACCGAGCAGCAGAAGGTCATCGCATTCCCGCACGAGAGCTTGGATGTGCTGGGCTGGGTGCAGGGGGAGGATAAGATCTATTGCTCGCTGCTGGTGCTGCGGGAGGGCCGCCTGCGGGATAAGAAGGACTTTTCCTTTGACTGCATGGGCGAACCGGAGGAAGTGGTGACCGAATTCCTGCTGAGCTACTACATGCAGGCGGAAACCGCCCCGGCCGAGGTCTTCCTGGAGCGGGAGCTGCCCGACCGGCCGCTGCTGGAGCAGCTGCTGCGGGAGCACCGGGGGAAGAAGATTCAATTTACGGTGCCGCAGCGGGGCGAAAGCCGCAAGCTGTGCCAGATGGCGCAGAACAATGCCGCGCAGGAGCTGGCCCGGGATACCAACCGCACCGGCAAGGAGATAGCGGCACTGACCGAGCTGGGGCGGCTGCTGGGACTGCAAAGCCCGCCGGATCATATCGAGGCGTTCGATATTTCCAATATTGGCGGGCAGACCATTGTGGGCGGGATGACGGTATTCCGCCGGGGAAGACCCGAAAAAAGGCTGTATAAGAAATTCACGATAAAGGACCAGGCAGCGCCCGATGATTACGCCGCGATGGAGCAGATGCTTACCCGCCGGCTGACCCACTACCGCGAAGCGGCCGAGACCGGCAAAAAGGACGGCTTTGAGATCCTGCCCGACCTGTGGCTGATAGATGGCGGCGTGGGGCAGGTAGCGGTGGCCAAACGGGTGGCGGAGCAGTTCGGACTGGAGATCCCCGTTTTCGGCATGGTGAAAGACGACCGGCACCGCACCCGGGCTATCCGGGCGGAAAACGAGGAGATCGCCATCCGTGCCAGTCAGTCGGTGTTCCGGCTGGTCACCAATATCCAGGATGAGACCCACCGGTATGCCATCAGCTTTTCGCGCAAAAAGCACCAAAAAGCCGGCTTTGCCTCCACACTGACAGCGGTGCCGGGCATTGGGGAGCAGCGCGCGGCGAAGCTCCTAAAGCATTTTAAGAGCATGGCGGCGATAAGAACAGCCGATGTGGAGACCCTGGCAAAGGCCCCGGGTATGAGCCGACCGGCGGCCGAGGCGCTGTATCGGCATTTACATGGGGAAGAAACGGCAGAAAACTGACTTTTTCGACCGATGGGATTGACAGCGGACGGGAAAAAATATACCATTAGTAAAAGGGCTACTGCCCCCAAGGAGAAAAACTGTGCGAGTAATAACCGGTACTGCCCGTGGGCGTAAACTGAATACCCTGGAGGGCCGCGATGTGCGTCCCACCACCGACCAGGTGAAAGAGGCCATGTTCAGCATCATCCAGTTTGAGGTGGAAGGCGCCGCGGTGTTGGATCTATTTGCCGGCAGTGGACAGCTGGGCATTGAAGCGCTGAGCCGGGGCGCCCGGCTGGCGGTCTTTGTGGAACAGAGCCGCAAGGCACAGGAGATGGTGCGCCAGAACCTGCTGACCACCAAGCTGGCGGAGCACAGCCGGGTAACGGCCATGGATGCCATTGCCTACTTGCAGGGCTGCCGCGATACCTTTGATATCGCACTGTTGGACCCGCCCTACCACAGCGGCCTGCTGGAAAAGGCACTGCCGCTGCTGGGGCCGAAGATGTCCCCCGGCGGGGTGATCCTGTGTGAATCGGCGCTGGACGAAGCACTGCCGCCAAAGGTAGGGGCGTTCCAGATTAAAAAGGAATACCGTTACGGGAAGATCAAGCTGACAGCTTATCGCATCTCGGAACAGAATGCTACTGAAGAATGAACGGGAGGGGAACGGATGAATACCATTGAAAGTATCCTGAATGATATTGATGAGCTGCTAGAGGATTCCTGGAGCCTGCCGCTTTCCGGCGGGCGCTGCGTGGTGGACGCCGAAAAGGTGCGTGACCTCATTGATTCCATCCGTATGAATATGCCGGCCGAAATAAAGCAGGCACGCGCCGTGGTGGCCGACCGCAACCAGATCCTTTCTCTGGCCAAGGGAGAGGCGGAAGCATTGATCCGCAAGGCGGAGGAACGGGCCAAGCAGCTGCTGGAGCAGGAGAGCATCGTGCGGCAGGCCAATGCCAAGGCCATGGCCCTGCTGAACGACGCCAGCACCCGTGCCCAACAGCTGGTGGAGGATGCCCAAAAGCAGGCCGAGCAGACAGTGAATGACGCTGAAGCTAAGGCAACGGCGATTCGGACCGAGGCCAGCACCCGCAGCCGGGAAATGAAGCAGGCCAGCTATGAATTTGCCGAGAATATCCTGCGCACCAGCCAGGAGGTAGTGGCCAAGAGCCTGGGGAACATCACCACCACCCGGCAGGCGCTGGCCCAGGCCGCCAGCCAGGCGGGCCTGCGGGAGGAACCGCTGGAAAAGTAAACCCGAAGAAAACAGAATATACAGCACCGTCCGGAGAAGATCCGGGCGGTGTTTTTTGCTGCAAAGAAGCGGAAAAACGGTACTTTGGAGTAGGGAAAAGCGTTCGACATTTTTAATCAAATTTTGGTGCTGTTTATGGGCAGAATCACCAAGAAACTGGGCATTATTAGGGAAATGCGGCCATTGGGGGCCAGAATGGACAAAAACCGCGCGTGTACGCCCTGCGCGAACAACAGTTTTATGTTGCAATGTAGGCATTTTCGCTTTATAATCAGCTTGTAAGTGGTGAAAAGTGGGTAGGAGTGGAGCATCTACCCTGTTTCGCCATCATATCAAACCGGAAAGGGGGAAACGATCCGAGATGTTGATGGGACAGTACGAGCACAGCATTGACCCGAAAAACCGGATCAATTTCCCCGCCAAGTTCCGGGAACAGCTGGGCGAAAATTTTATTCTGACCGTAGGGCTGGATGAATGTATTGCGGTGTATTCCGCTGAGGAATGGGACAAGCTGGAGCAGAAGATCAACCAGCTGCCCATGAGCCGCGGACGCAGCGTGAAGCGGTACTTCTTCAGCAACGCGGTGACAGTAGAACCGGACAAGCAGGGACGCATCCTGCTGCCGCCCCACCTGCGGGAATACGCCCACCTGGAGAAGGATGTTATCGTAACCGGCGCTTCCGACCACGCGGAAATTTGGGATGTGGAACGCTGGCAGAGCTACATTGGCCACCTGACCAGCGAAAGCGTGGCCGAGGAGCTGGACTCCTTGGAATTCTAAGGAGGGGCCTATGGAATTTTCGCATTATTCGGTGATGCTGCCCCAGTGCATGGAGGGGCTGAATATCAAACCGGATGGCATTTATATTGATGGTACCGCAGGCGGCGCGGGACATTCCCGGGCCATTGCCGAGCGGCTGACCACCGGACAACTGCTAAGCTTTGACCGTGACCCCGATGCCGTAGCGGAAGCAACGAAGCGATTGGCGCCCTACCCGGCCGCAGAGGTCATCCACAGCGAGTTCGCCCGCATCCCCGAGGTGTTGGCCGAAAAGGGCATCGAGGGCGTAGACGGCATCCTGCTGGATCTGGGCGTGTCCTCCTACCAGCTGGATAACCCGGAACGGGGCTTTGCGTACAGTGTGGATGCCCCGCTGGATATGCGGATGAGCCGGGAAGGCATGACAGCCGCCGATATCTTAAACACCTATGATGTGGACGCTATGGCCCGCATCTTTCGGGAATTTGGCGAAGAACGCTTTGCCTATCCCATTGCCAAGCGAATTGCCGCACAGAGGGAAAAAGAGCCCTTTACCCATACCGGCCAGCTCGTCGAGGTCATCTACGCGACGATACCGGCCGCCGCCCGCCGCGAAGGCGGACACCCCGCCAAACGGGTCTTCCAGGCGCTGCGCATTGCGGTGAACAGCGAATTGGACCAGCTTTCCCAATGTCTGGACACCGCCTTTAACTGCTTGAATCCCGGCGGACGCTTTGTGATTCTGACCTTTCACTCGCTGGAGGACCGGATGGTGAAGCAAAAGTTTGCCGCCTACTGTCAGGGCTGCACCTGCCCGCCGGATTTCCCGGTGTGTGTATGCGGCAAAAAGCCGAGAGCGAAGCTCATTAACCGAAAACCCATCGAAGCGGATGCCGAGGAGCTGGCACAGAACAGCCGCAGTAAATCCGCCAAGCTGAGAATACTGGAAAAACTGTAACACCGGCGCTGCCACCCACACCGGTGTGAAACGGAAAGGAGGGGCGGCAGATGAATTCCCGTTGGAACAGCACTGAAGCATACGACCTTTCACTATACGAAGTCCCGGCCGAGCCGGCCAAGCGTCCGCAGCCCGTCCCGGTGGCCAAGAATAAAGCCCAGAGCAAGAAAGCAGCCCAGAGAGGCGCGATGCGGCGCCTAACTGCCTGCGCCGTGCTGGTGGTGGTTTTCCTGGCGATGGTGCTGTATCAGAATGTTTCCACCATTGAGCTGGGGAATGAGATACAGACCCAGAACGACCTGTATGCCGCCCTGCAGGATGAATACAGCTACCTAAGCGGCAAGCTGACTGCCAAAACCGCGCAGGAGGTGGACAGCTACGCTGCTGCCCAGGGCCTGTGCAAGGTGCAGGATTACCAGGTGAGCTACATCCGGCTGAATGATACCGATGTAGCGGTGCGCACCGAAGCGGCGCCTTCCGGTTCGGTGCTGGAGAGCCTGATGGACAGCATGGATACCGCGCTGGAATACCTGCGGATCAAATAAAATAGACTGTAACGGTGGTGCAGATTCCAAGAGGTAAGATCCTGTCTTACCTCTTTCGCCACATTTTACGGGAGAACGACAAATTCTCCTATTTTCCTCATTTTAGCGGAAAGGAGACTCCGAATGGCCTCGATCCCCAATAAAAAAATGCGCGGACGCGCCATACTGGTGGCGGCATTGCTTATCATCGTCGGCTTTGGGCTGGTCATTCACCAGCTGTACCGGGTGCAGCTGGTGGAGGGAGAATCCTATAAGCAGGAGGCCATGAGCCGCCAGCTGCGGGCCACCACCATCAATGCCAACCGGGGGACCATTTACTCCGCCGATGGACAGATATTAGCCGCTTCCGCCACCTCCTGGCGAGTCATCTTTTCCCCGGCGGATATCACCGATGAGCAGGCAACACTGCTGGCCGACGGCATGAGCGAGATCTTGGGTGTGGATCGGGAGTTTATCCTGGAGCGCGCCGGCAACAAAAAGAGCTTTTATCAGGTCATCAAAAGACAGGTGGATAAGGAAACCGCCGATGCGGCGTATCAGTTCGCCCTGGATAATAAAATAAACGGCGTGACGCTGCTGCCGGATACCACCCGCTACTACCCTTACGGCACCATGGCTTCCACCGTGCTGGGCTTTGTAAATGCCGATAACGAGGGCGCCTACGGGCTGGAGGCCTACTACAACAGCACCCTAAGCGGCACTCCCGGCAAGGTAGTGACTGCCAAGAACGCCTGGGGCACCGATATGCCATATACCTACCAGGATATCACCAAGGCGGAGGACGGCAATAGCCTGGTGCTGACGCTGGACAGCAATATTCAATCGGTGATAGAAAAGCACCTGGCCACCGCTCTGACCGAGCACGCGGTACAGAACCGCGCGACAGTCATTGTGCAGGATGTGAACACCGGGGCGATCCTGGGCATGACCACCATGCCGGACTATGATCCCAATAATCCGCAGGCCATCGTTTCGGAGATCTCCCTGCAAAAGCTGGCCCAATACGAAGAGGGCAGCGATGAGTATAAGGAGGCCTTTGCCTACGAGCAGCAAATCCAGTGGAGCAACAAGGCAGTGAATGAGGCCTACGAGCCGGGCTCGGTATTTAAGGTCATCACCACGGCCACGGCGCTGGAAACCGGTGCGGTGACGATGCAATCCAGCTTTAACTGTACCGGCAGCTATGTGGCAGGCGGTATAGTAAAGCACTGCTGGAAGCATGCCGGCCATGGCCTGCAAACACTGGCGCAGGCTATGCAGAACAGCTGTAACCCCGCCTATATGCAGATTGGTGAGCGGATAGGCGGAACCAATTTCTATAATTTCTTCACCTCCTTCGGACTCACCGAGACCACCGGTATTGACCTGCCGGGGGAGGAGAGCGGTTATTTTTACAGCGAAGCACAGCTCAATTCCACCCAGGGCAACCTGGAAACGGCCTCCTTCGGCCAGAGCTTTAAGGTGACGCCCATTCAGCTTATCACCGCCATCTCCGCTTCGGTAAACGGCGGCTACCTGTATGAGCCCTATGTGGTGGATAAGGTATTGGACAGCGAAGGCAATGTGGTTTCGGCCACCGAACCGACCATCCGCCGCCAGGTCATCAGCGAGGAAACCAGCCGCCAGGTGTGCAAACTGATGGAAGGTGTTGTGACCTACGGCTCCGGTAAAAACGCGGCCGTACCGGGATACAGCATCGGCGGTAAAACCGGCACCAGCGAAAAGCTGGATTCCGATCGCGGCTACTACACCTACTCCTTTGTAGGTGTGGCCCCGATGGATGACCCCAAGGTAGCGGTACTGCTCATCCTGGATGAACCCTATGAGACCGACCTGTACGGCTCTACCGTGGCGGCTCCCGTGGTGGGCGCTATCCTTTCCGAGATCCTGCCCTATATGGGGGTAGAAACCAACTATACCGCCGCGGAACTGGCGACTATCAATGTGACGGTGCCCAATGCCGTAGGCCAGAGTGCCCATATGGGCATGGCGGCCATGACCCAAAAGCAGCTTTCCGCTGTTATCGTAGGCGGCGGCGATACCGTTATCGCCCAGGTGCCGGCTTCCGGTTCCGTCATTCAAAAGGGCAGCACCGTCATCCTGTATACCGATCAGGAATCGCAGGAAGAAAAGGCGATCGTGCCCGATGTGCGCGGTAAGACTGGCCAGGTGGTCAATACCATCCTGACCAACGCCGGGCTGAACCTGGATGCCGATGGCATCGGCAGGATAAGCGATACCGCGGTAGCCATAGAGCAAAGCATAGAGCCCGGTACCGAGGTGCCGAGAGGAACACTGATCACCGTGACCTTCAGCAATACCGCCAAGGCGGAAAACTCACCATAAACTGACCCACAGGAGGCTGCCATGCTGAACCGACCCGATTGGGAGGTTCAATGCGAAGGACTGCTGCAAGCGCTGCCGCCGGAGATGGAACCCATCTGCGATAGCCGCGGGGAAGTAAAAGATAAGATCTTTGTTTGCATCAAGGGTGGCTGCCACGATGGCCACACCGATGCCGCGGGAGTGCTGCGGCGGGGTGCTGCCGCCATAGTGACCCAAAAGAAGCTGGGCCTGCCCCGGGAATATACCGTCCCGGATACCCGCGCGGCGCTGGCCCGTCTGTGTGCCCGCTACTGGGGCGAGCCGGCCAGGGAGCTGCGACTCATCGGCATTACCGGCACCAACGGCAAGACAACTACCGCCCACCTGCTGTGCCACTTGCTGCAAAGCGCCGGGATCAAGACCGGGCGCATTGGGACGGACGGCATAGCGTGGAGAGAGAAAACACAGCCCAACCCCTATACCACCCCACCACCTACCGAATTGCATCGCATCCTGCACCAGATGGTGGAGGACGGCATCACCACAGTGGTGATGGAGGTAAGCAGCCAGGCATTGGAACAGCAGCGAGTGGAAGGGATCACCTTCGCGGCTGCCGTGTTTACCAATCTTTCGCCCGAGCATTTGGATTATCATGGGGATATGGAGCGATACTTTGCCTCCAAGGCAAAGATCTTTAGCCAATGCCGCTGCGCGGTCATCAATACCGCCGACCCCTATGGGCGTCGCCTGCTGGACAGGGCCAATGTGCCGATCTCCGGTTACCACCTGCCGTGGCAATACCGCTGCGAACCGGGCAGGAGCATTCTTCCGTGGCGGGGCGGGCAGCTTATCGTTCCTTTGACGGGAGAAGTCTTTCTCCCCGATGCGCTGGCTGCGGCGGAAACGGCGTTGGTGCTGGGGCTTACTTCCCGTCAGGTGATGGCGGCGATGCCGCAGTGTCCACCCGTACCAGGCAGGGCCGAATTGCTATGGCAAGGCATGGGGAGGACCATCCTGCGGGACTACGCCCACACCCCCGATGCGCTGGAACGCATCCTGCGCAGCCTGCGGCGGGTGCATAAGGGCCGGCTGCTGGTGCTCTTTGGTTGCGGTGGCGACCGTGACCGCCAAAAACGCCCGCTGATGGCAAAAGCCGCGGCCCGCTGGGCAGATGGCATCATCATTACCGATGACAACCCCCGGAATGAAGCGCCGGAGGCAATCCGACGGGAGATCGTAGTGGGGCTGCCGAAAAACACCCGCTGGCGGGAGGTGCCCGACCGGCGGCAGGCCATAGAGCAAACCATTGCCATGATGCGGCAGGGTGATCTGCTGCTGCTGGCGGGGAAGGGCCACGAGGATTACCAGATCATACAGAATAAAACGACCCCCTTTGATGAAAGGGAGATCGTGACCGAGATACTAAAAAGCGGGAGGATCCCATGGAAAAACTGTCACTGCGAGAAATAGCTGCCCAGCTGGGCTGCCCCCAGCCTCCGGAGGGAGAGATCACCCGTGTGATCACCGATAGTCGGGAAGCCGGTCCCGGGACGCTTTTTGTTGCGCTGCCCGGGGAACGGGTGGATGGCCACGACTACATCAACCGGGCGCTGGCGGCAGGGGCCGAAGCGGCGGTGGCCGAGCATGACGGCGACTACACCCCAGCAGAGAAGGTACTGCGGGTAAAGAGCAGTTTGCGGGCGCTCCTGGAAATTTCCGCGCTGTACCGCGCCAAAATGCCTGCCAAGGTGATAGGCATCACCGGCAGCGTGGGCAAAACCACCACCAAGGAAATGGTAGCGGCAGTGATGGCCTCCTCCTTCCGCATCATCAAAACCGAGGGCAACCAAAATAACGAGATCGGCGCGCCCAAAACACTGATGAGCATTACCCCCGAAACTGAGGTAGCGGTGGTGGAAATGGGCATGAGCGCCCCGAATGAGATCAAGGACCTGTGCTACGCGGCAAAGCCGATGATGGGTATCATCACCAATATCGGCGTTTCCCACATCGAGCATCTGGGCAGCCGGGAAAATATCCTGAAGGCTAAGCTGGAGCTGGCCGACGCTTTACCGGATGGCGCCACACTGCTGCTGTGTGATGATAACGACCTGCTGCAGACCGTTGACATTCCTCGCCTTCATGTAGTACGCTATGGCCTGAACAGCCCGCGGGCGGAGATCAAGGCGACCATCGTCAGTGCCACACCGCTTTCCACCAATTTTATGCTGCATGCCGAGGGCCAAAGCTGGCGCGCCACTATCCCCGGCACTGGGGAGCACCTGGTGCTGAACGCCCTGGCGGCATTTGGCGCGGGGCGGGCGATGGGTATTCCGGCGGAAACTGCCATAGAGGCCCTAAAAAACTACACCCCCAGCGGCCAGCGCCAAAAGGTGGTGGAGCATGAGGGCATTACCATGGTGGAGGACTGCTACAATGCCAGTCCCGATTCCATGCGGGCGGCCATCAAGACACTGGGGCGTTTCCCCTGTGACGGCCGTCGCATCTTTGTAGCGGCAGATATGCTGGAGCTGGGCGATATCGCCGAAGAAAGCCACCGGGAGATCGGTGCCCTGTGTGCCCAAGAGGGGATAGACCTGCTGCTGACCTGGGGCCCTCTGGCACAGTATGCCACCCGGGCCGCCAAAGCCGCCGGGATGGAAGCTCATCACTTTGAGGAAAAGGAAGCGCTGACAAAATATCTGACCGCCACGGCGCACCGGGGCGATGTGATATGGTGCAAGGCCAGCCACGGCATGGCGCTGGAAGAGGTTATTGCCGCATTTTACCGGGATTACCACGCATAATATAACAGAACAGAAAAGGGAAGTGCATCATGAATATTACCGCTGTCATCGTGGCCGTACTGCTGGCCAGTGTTATTACCGCTGTGGGGGGCTTTTGGCTGTTGCCCATGCTGCGCCGTCTGCATTTTGGGCAGACTATCTTAGAGATCGGCCCCAAGTGGCACCAGGGCAAGCAGGGTACCCCCACCATGGGTGGCCTTATGTTTATCATAGGCATTCCCATTGCGGTGGTGGTAGCCTATCTGTTCATGCATGCCTCTACCGTGGGCGATCCAATGTCGGCAATTATGCGGGCCCGTATGTTCTATGGCCTGGTGCTGGCGCTGCTATTCGGGGCCATCGGCTTCCTCGATGACTACCTGAAGGTCGTAAAAAAGCAGAATGAGGGCCTGACCGAAAAGCAGAAGATGGCGCTGCAGATTCTGTTTGGCGCGGTGTACCTGCTGCTTCTGCACATCAGCGGCACGCAGTCCACCATGGTAACCATTCCCTATATCGGCACCTACGATTTTGGGGTATTCTATTATGTGTTTGCCATGTTTGCCATCATTGCCCTTTCCAATGCTGTCAATTTCACCGATGGCCTGGATGGCCTGCTTTCCTCCGTGACGCTGGTATTGTCCATCGGCTATCTCATCTTCTGCTACCTGCTGGGCATGGGAGAAATGGGCATCATGGCGGGGGCATTGGGCGGCGGCTGCATCGGCTTCCTGTTCTGGAACCATTACCCCGCCAAGGTATTCATGGGCGATACCGGCTCCCTTTTTGTGAGCGGTATGGTCATCGCGCTGGCCTTTGGCACCGGGCTGCCCTTCTTTGTGGTGCTGTTCGGCATTATTTATGTTATCGAGATCGGCTCGGTGGTGCTGCAGCGCTGCTACTTTAAGCTGACCCATGGCAAGCGCATCTTTAAGATGAGTCCCATTCACCATCACTTTGAGATGAGCGGCTACACCGAAAAACAGATTGTGGTGATGTTTGCCGTTATCACCGCCATCGGGAGTGCGCTGGGCATTCTGGCGCTCCGGTTTATCTAATGATTTAATTTAGAAAGCAACGGAAAGGGGGCGGAAAGCCATGGCAGAAAGTAGGCGCAGAGCGCGTCCCAAATCACAGGAGGGATTCTTCCGCCGCCTGTTCCCCCGATATGAGAATACCAGTGTGGACCTCACCTTCTTGGTAATGGTCATTCTGCTGCTGGTATTTGGGCTTGTGATGATGTTTAGCGCCAGCTATGCGCAGGGCTATTACCGCGAAGGCAACAGCTACCACTACATTGTGCGGCAGCTGCTGTGGGCGGTCGTGGGCCTTGGGGCCATGTTTGTTTTTTCCCGCCTGGATTACCATGTGTGGCGCAAGCTGGCCTGGCCGCTGTTCCCGGTGGTCACCGCCATGCTTATCCTGTGCTACTTCATGCCGCCGGTCAATGACGCCCATCGCTGGATTTTCATCGGCAGTTTCCAGTTTCAGCCCTCGGAGCTGGCCAAATTCTCACTGGTGCTGCTGTTTTCGCACCTGCTTGTTTCCAATGAGAAAAAGCTGGGGCGGTTCCGCTACGGTATTTTCCCCTTTGCGGTGGTGCTGGGCGTTTATGCCGGCCTCATCGTAAAGGAACCCCACCTTTCCGCCACCATTCTGTTGGTGGTGATGGGCGGTATCATGCTGGTGGTGGGTGGTCTGCCCATGAAGTGGATCGCCGCCGCGGGAGGCATTGCCGCCGCGGGTGTCGCCGCCATTATGCTGGTGCCCTCGCTGCACGAGCGCGCCATGGAGCGTATCACCATCTGGAAGAATCCGGCCTCTGATCCCTTGGGCACCGGCTATCAGATCCTGCAGTCGCTGTATGCCATCGGCTCCGGCGGCCTGATGGGCTCCGGTATCGGCAACTCCAGGCAGAAGTACCTCTTCCTGCCGGAACCGCAGAATGACTATGTGTTCTCGGTCGTCTGTGAGGAGCTGGGCTTCATTGGGGCGTTGGTGGTCATTGTGCTGTTCGCCCTTCTCATCTGGCGGGGCTTTACCATTGTTATTAAGGCCCGCGATCGCTTCGGCGCCATGCTGGTCACCGGCTTCATTGCCCAGGTGGGGGTGCAGGCCATCCTTAATATGGCGGTGGTCACCAATACCATCCCCTCCACCGGCATCAGCCTGCCGTTCTTTTCCTACGGCGGCACGGCGCTGGCCATTCTGTTGGGAGAAATGGGCATCGTGCTTTCGGTCTCCCGCCAAACGACAGTAGAAAAGGAGTAACATCCGTATGAAAGTTCTGTTTGCCTGCGGCGGTACCGCCGGTCATATCAATCCCGCGCTGGCGGTGGCCACCGAGCTGCGCCGCCGGGTGCCGGATTGCGAGATCCTTTTTGTAGGCAACCCCGATGGCATGGAGGCGACCCTGGTGCCGCGGGAGGGCTTTCGCTTTGCCCCCTATCGCTCCATGGGCATCCAGCGCCGTTTTAGCTGGAATAACATCAAATATAACGCCAAAAGCGTATGTCTGCTGGTAACGGCCCGCAGCCGCGCCAAAAGAATTCTGCGGGATTTTGCACCTGATGTGGTGATGGGTACCGGCAGCTATATTTCGGCCCCCATTCTGCTGGCCGCAGCGGCACTGCGCATCCCCTGCATGACCCACGAGGCCAATGCCCTGCCCGGTGTTTCCAACCGCATGGTGTCGCAAAAGGTGGATAAATTCCTCCTTGCCGTGCCGGAGGCGGAAAAGCACCTGCCGCAGCGCCAAGATTACATCGTCACCGGCAACCCCGTCCGTCCGGAGATCCTTGCGGCCGACCGGGCCGCCGCCCGCGCCCGTTTGGGGGTCCGCCCCGGGCAGCTGTGTCTGTTGTCCTTTGGCGGCAGCCTGGGGGCGCAGACCATCAATGAAGCCGTAGCGGCGCTGATGGCCTGGCATGTGCCGGAGGGAAAGCTGCACCACATCCACGCCACCGGCCGGTATGGGGTGGAGCTGCTGCCACGGCTGCTGCGGGAAAAGGGCGTCGCTTATGAGAATAACCCCAATCTTGATATCCGGGAATACATACACGATATGCCGGACTGTCTGGCGGCGGCCGACCTAGTGATTGCCCGTGCCGGCGCCATAACGCTGGCGGAGCTGACCGCTGTTGGCCGGGCCTCAGTGCTCATCCCTTCTCCCAATGTGGCGGAAAACCACCAGTATCACAATGCCATGGTATTGTCCGGTCACCATGCTGCTGTGGTCATAGAAGAAAAAGACCTGACCGGCGAAAAGCTGGTGGCGGCTGTAAAGGAAATGACCGCCGACCCCGAAAAGCTGCGGGAGATCGGTCTGGCGGCCAAGGCACTGGGTGTCCCCAATGCATGCGGCCATATCACCGATGAACTGTTGGATCTTTATAAAACTCACAGAAAATAAGCTGTAACGCCTGTTTTTTCACCCAATATTCCGTATAGGCATAGAATACCCCCGAAAGCCCAAGGGCAAATACAGGGGGGAGCGATGCCGTTTATGCGCGGATTGCGGATCACAGGAGGAAACAGACTAAGCGGGACCATAGCGGCGCACGGCGCCAAAAACGCGGTGCTGCCCATTCTGGCGGCTACCGTGCTGTGCAGTCGTTCAGAGATTAAAAACTGCCCTAACCTCAGCGATGTAGCAGTGAGCTGTCACATTCTGCGGCACCTGGGCTTTGCGGTAGAACGGGCGAGGGATACCCTGATCATTACCCGGGAGGATACCGGCTGCCGGGATGTTCCGTCGGAATGGATGCGGGCCATGAGGTCCTCTATTCTGTTCCTAGGCGGGATGCTGGCCCGCTGTGGGAGCGTGACCCTGTGCCCGCCCGGCGGGTGTGCCCTGGGCGGCCGTCCTATTGATTTGCATCTTTCCGCCCTGCGCCAAATGGGCGCGGTCATCAGCGAGGAGGGTGATACCCTGCGCTGTGCCGCTCCCGGCGGTCTGCATGGTGCCGCGGTGCAGCTGCCCTACCCCAGCGTGGGTGCTACCGAAAACCTGCTCATCGCGGCGGCGGGAACGCCTGCCGAAACCAAAATCACCGGTGCAGCCGCCGAACCGGAGATCTCCGATCTGCTGGCCTATCTGCGGGGCTGCGGCGCCCTAATAGAATCCCAGCCCGATGGCGCCATCCTGGTGCAGGGCAGGGAAGCGCTAACCGGCTGCTGCTGCCATGCCATCCTCCCGGACCGTATCGAGGCGGCGACCTACCTTGCTGCCGCGGCCATTACCGGCGGAGAGATCACAGTGTACGCCAGCCCGGAACACTTGGCGGCGCCCCTGGCGGCGCTGCGGCGTATGGGGTGCCGTATCACCACCGGGGAGCAGAGCATCACCCTTACCGCTCCAGAACATTTACAGGGGGCCGGCAGCATCGTTACGCTGCCATATCCCGGCTTTCCCACCGATCTGCAAGCCATCTTTATGGCGCTGGCCGCCGCGGCAGAGGGCTACACCGCCTTTACCGAAACGGTCTTTCCCCGGCGCTGGGCCCATGTGGAGGAACTGCGCCGCTTGGGTGCGGATATCACGGTGGTCGGCAGTCATGCAGTCATCCGGGGGGCGCCCCTTATCGGGTCAGCCCTCACCTGCACCGATCTGCGCGCCGGAGCCGCTGTGGTACTAGCAGCATTAGCGGCAAAGGGAGAAAGCAGCGTTACAGCTATCTCCCACATCGAACGCGGCTATGCCGATTTTGTTCCAACCCTGCGCCATCTGGGCGCGGATATTTGCCTGACGGAAGTCTAAACCAAAGGAAGGAGAACCAAAGCCCATGACTGCCAAGCCCACCCGTAAACAGCAGACCCGTCGCCGCCGCCGTGCGGTGTTTATCCTGCTGCTTGCGGCGGTGCTGTGCGGCGTGGGCTTTTACTGCGTCAGTGTATTTTGCCGGGCCACCCATATAGAAGTGACCGGCAGTACCCGCTACGCCGCCGAGGATATCATAGAAGCCGCCGACATAGGGGAGGAGCAGAATATCTTCACCATTTCCCAAAAGGCCCTGAATGAGCGAATTACCGCCCTGTGCCCCTACATTGAGCGTGTAACGCTGCACCGCCGCCTGCCCGATACCCTGGAACTGGAGCTGCACGAGTTCAATACCATTTACGCCTGTATTGGCAGTATGGGGCGGGTCACCACCCTTTCCGCCGATGGCAAGGTGCTGGAGCAATGCGCATCCCTGCCGGAGTACACCTGCCTGCTGCTCGGCGCCGATTTTTCCGGCTATACCGCCGGGGAAAAGCTGCCGGAGGAATGGCAGAAGACCCTGGCCGGTGTGGATAAGGTGCGCGCGGCCCTGGAGGACGCCGGGATGCTCCCTGAGATCGGGTATATTGAGATCGGGGAGGAGCAGAGCTACAAGGCTGTCTATCAGGACCGCATCCAGCTGCGCCTGGGCAGCGAATACGATTTGGCCACCAAGCTGCTCACCGCCCAAAAGATCATCCAGGATGAGCTTCCCGCCGATTTTATCGGGTACCTTGATGTTTCGGTCAGCGGTCGGGCCTACACCCGGCAGCTGCCTCTTACCCAGGTGGCGGATGCACAATATCTGGCCATTTTGGGTGGAAAACAGTAGCAGATATACGCCTTTTGGGTTGCATTTTCATGATGTTTCTGTTATGATAGATTAGGAGAAAACTCTAAACAGGAGGCAATAGTGCTGATGATGAATATAGAGCTGGATAACGATTACGAAAAAATGGCTGCAATCAAGGTATTGGGCGTCGGCGGCGGCGGCGGAAATGCCGTCAACCGCATGATCCAATCCGGCATGAGCAGCGTGGAATTTATCTCTGTTAATACCGATAATCAGTCCCTGCGTTTTTCCAATGCCTCTTACAAGCTGCACATCGGTGATAAGCTGACCCGTGGGCAGGGTGCCGGCGGCGACCCCATGAAGGGGGAAAAGGCAGCGGAGGAAAGCGAAGATGAGATCACCTCGGTGCTGCGCGGTGCCGATATGGTATATATCACGGCCGGTATGGGCGGCGGCACCGGCACCGGTGCGGCTCCCGTTATTGCCCGCATCGCCCACGATATGGGTATCCTCACCGTCGGTGTGGTTACCAAGCCCTTCTCCTTTGAGGGCAAGCGCCGCATGGATCAGGCCACGGCCGGCATCGAGCGGCTGAAGGAGCATGTGGATGCTCTGCTCGTTATCCCCAATGAGCGCCTTCGCAGTATCTCGCAGGAAAAGATCACTCTGGCCAATGCCTTTGCCAAGGCGGATGAAGTGCTGCTGCAGGCGGTACAGAGCATCTCCGACCTCATCAATATTCCAGGTATCATCAATCTAGACTTCGCCGATGTCACCTCCATCATGAAGGACGCCGGCTATGCCCATATGGGCCTGGGCGCTGCCAACGGCCCCAATAAGGCCGAGGAAGCCGCCCGCATGGCCATCGCCTCTCCGCTGCTGGAAACCTCCATCAACGGTGCCCGCGGCGTTATCGTCAACTTCCTCGTTCCGCCCGATGTCGATCTGGAGGACATCACCAATGCTTCCCAGATGATCCACGATGCCGCCCACCCGGATGTCAACCTCATTTGGGGTGTCGCCTTTGATGAAAAGCTGGAGGATGAGATCAAGATCGTCGTCATTGCCACCAACTTTGACCATGAATCCGGCTTCCGCATCCCCACTCCCCCGGTGGATACCGAGGTTCCGGAGGACAAGATCACTGAAGTGGAGCCGCAGACCGAGCAGGAGCCCATCAATGATGACCTGGATATCAGTGCCCTCATCGATATGCTCAATCATGATCGGGACAAGCGTTCCTGAGCTTTGCAAATTTCATCCCCCCTGTCACTTTTGGCAGGGGGATTGATTTTATTGGGCAGTCGATTATAATTAAGCTAAAAAAGAGGGGAGCGTGAACCCATGAATGTACTGTTGACCGGCGGGGCCGGTTATATCGGTAGCCACACCGCAGTAGAGCTGCTGAACCGGGGTTGTGATATTGTCATAGCGGATGATTATTCCAATAGCAGCCCCGTGGCAGTGGAACGCCTCCGGCAGATCACCGGCCGGGATTTTCCTGCCTACCATGTCGATGTAACCGACCGCGAAGCCGTCCGCCGCATCTTCCGTGAGAATAAAATCGACTGTGTCATTCACTTTGCCGGGAAAAAGGCGGTGGGGGAGTCTGTCGAAATTCCCCTTTCCTACTACCGTACCAATCTCGATGCCGCCCTGACGGTACTGGAGTGTATGAAGGAGGCCAGTGTTAGTCGGTTTATCTTCTCTTCCTCCGCCACCGTTTACGGTTCGCGCAATCCCATCCCTTACCGGGAGGATATGCCCCGCGGGGAGTGCTCCAGCCCCTACGGCACCACTAAGGCCATGATCGAAAAGATTCTGGAAGATGCCTGTCATGCCGATCCCACCCTTTCGGCGGTGCTGCTGCGGTATTTTAATCCCATTGGGGCGCACCCCTCCGGCCTCATCGGGGAGGACCCTCAGGGCATCCCCAATAACCTGCTGCCTTACATCGCACAGGTCGCGGTGGGCCGGCGGGAACGCCTTATGGTGTTCGGCGATGATTACCCCACCCCCGATGGCACCTGCCGCCGGGATTATCTCCATGTGATGGACCTGGCTGCGGGGCACCACCGGGCGGCCTGCTACACCATGGAACACCCTGGTGTCACGGCGGTCAACTTGGGCACCGGTACCCCGTACAGTGTGCTGGAGGTCATCGAAGCGTTCCGGAAAGCCAGCGGCCGGGAGGTCCCCTATGTCATTGGTCCCCGCCGGGCGGGCGATCTGCCGGAATACTGGGCGGATGCCGCCAAAGCAAAGGAGCTTTTCGGCTGGCAGGCACAGTATACACTGCAGGATATGTGCCGGGATACCTGGGCCTGGCAAAGCAAAAACCCGCAGGGCTACCCCAAAGCCTAAGCTTGCCCCATCCGGGCGGCGGCGCTCCGCTCTCCGTCGGGGCGCCATCCCTTTGGGATAGGCAACCCTCCCTCGCTCCGCCCCGCCGCCCTGCCTTTATGCATGCCGCAAAAAAGAGACCCTTCGCAGGGTCTCTTTTCGCGTTTTATTGATTATTCCACCGTTACACTCTTGGCCAGGTTGCGTGGTTTATCCACATCGCAGCCGCGGGCATTGGCCGCTCCCAGCGCGATGAGCTGCAAGGTGACAACTAACAGCAGCGGCACATATTCGTCCTCCACTGCCGGCAGCCGGATAATCTCATCATAGCATTCGGGGTCGACTTCCAGCCCTTCCAGCGTAATGAGCAGCACATGCGCCCCACGGGCTTTTACTTCCTTCACATTGCTTATCATCTTGCCCAGCGTCTTGCGCTGGGTCGCCAATGCTATCACCGGGGTGCCGTCGGTAATCAGGGAAATAGTCCCGTGCTTCAGCTCTCCGGCGGCGTAGGCCTCGCAGTGAATGTAGCTGATCTCCTTGAGCTTCAGAGAGCCCTCCATCGCCAGCGAGTAATCCAACCCCCGCCCGAGGTAGAAGAGATGCTCGGCATTTTTCAGTCCCTCGGCATACCGGAAAAATTCCGGTTCCATGGCCAATACATGCGGCAGGTAGCTGACAGCATTCAGCAGCTTCGGCAGCTGGCGGCGGCACCAGTCCATCGGGGCGCCCTTATCCGCCGCAATGCGGAAGCCCAGCAGATACATCATTGCCACCTGCACCGAATAGGCCTTGGTGCTGGCCACCGCAATTTCCGGCCCGGCGTAGGTGTACAGGCAGTAGTCGGCCTCCCGCGCAATGGAGGAGCCTACCACATTCACAATACCTATAACGGGGATATGGTTTTCCTTAAAGAGCCGCAGCGCCGCCAGGGTATCTGCGGTTTCGCCGCTTTGGCTCACCACCACCGCCGCGCACCCTGGGGTAAAGATGGGATCGCGGTAGCGCAACTCGCTGGCTACCTCCACCTCTACCGGCAGCCGCGCCAGCTTTTCTATGATCGCCTTACCTACCATACCGCTGTACATGGCGGTACCGCAGGCGGAAATATACAGCTTGGTCACATCCCGAAAGAAGCCATCCGGCAGGCCATCACCCTCAAAAGTCACAAACCCATCCTTGGTACGCCCATCAATGGTATCGGCCAGGGCACGGGGCTGCTCGTGAATCTCCTTCTGCATAAAGCAGGGATAGCCGCCTTTTTGGGCCTGCTCCACCGACCAGTTGGCAATCTTGGCTTCTTTTTCGATGGGGGTCCCGTCCGGGGCGTAAAAATGCAGCTCCCCGTAATGGGCCACCACCACTTCTTCCTCCTCCAGCAGGTAATACTGCCGGGTGTATTCTATAATGGCAGGTACATCGGAGGCCACATAGCTACCAGTCTCATCCTTGGCCGCAATCAGCGGGCTGCCCCGGCGGATGCCGTAAACGGTATCCGGTTCCCCTTCCAGCAGCATACAGAAGCCGTAAGCTCCCTCCATCTCCGCCGTAGCGGCATGGATGGCTGCCACAGGGCTCTCGTGCAGCTTCATATGGTGGTCCAGCAGCGCCGCAGCGATCTCGGTATCGGTCTGGGTCAGGAAGTGATACCCCTCCGCCTCCAGCCGTTCCCGCAGCGCCCGGTAGTTTTCTATAATGCCGTTATGCACCAGCGTTACACGGCCTTGCCGGTGGGGGTGGGCATTCACATCATTGGGTACGCCATGGGTGGCCCAGCGGGTGTGCCCGATGCCGCAGTGGCTGGCAAGGCACTGGTCGCCGCAGGCGGCCCGCAGGTTGCTCAGCCGCCCTGCCGCCTTGATGACCTCTATTTTTCCCTCGTCCCACAGGGCAATACCGGCGCTGTCATAGCCGCGGTATTCCAGGTTTTCCAGCCCATGCAGCAGCTTTTCCCGGGCGTATTCCGCCCCCGAATAACCAATGATTCCACACATAAATAATAAGGCTCCTTTCCCGCAGATATCCATGGTACGGGAGAGAAACCTTCGCTAAAAGTGCTTTTACCCTATGGCACGGCGGGCCGGTACAGCAGCTGCGCCGGCAGGATAACGAAAACCAAAGGGGAGAATACAGGCTGTTTCTCTCCGCGGAGTCCCGCAGGGATGCCAAAAAACATTCCCCGCATGGGATATCTGTTCTGTTCGTTATCCATGGCCGGCTCTTTGTTGCACGGTCGCCCGTGTTTTTGCGCCGGCCTGCGCTGTGGCAGCAGCGGGAGGGCATCCGCCGAATTTTCGATACTCCCTCCACCTCGTCATCCGCCCGCGGTACATAAACCGGGCGGTACTGGCGCTTTGACCATGTGATATTATAGCAAAATTCCGGTGTCTTGTAAAGAAAAAAGAGGAAAGAGCCTGCCGGTCCTTTCCTCCCATATTATGCAGCCTTATGCCGGAATATGCGGGGTCGCGGTTTGTTCCGCCTCCAGCTGGGCCAGGTGGGTCTGGTATCGGTCCAGGATCGCCTCCTCCAGTGTATGCCGCGCCTCGGGCGTGATGGGATGAGCAATATCCCGGAAAGTCCCGTTTTCATCTTTGCGGCTGGGCATCGCCACAAAGAGCCGCTCCGGCCCCTCAATGACCTTGATATCGTGTACAGCCAGGTCGCCATCTATGGTGACCGAAACCAACGCCTTCAGCCGTGCGTCCTCGTAAATTTTGCGGATCCGAATATCGGTGATATTCATGCCTGTTTCTCCTTTCAGATGCCTTTTATTGTTGTTGTGCGCAGGCAGCGAACGGAATGATCGGCGAGGGCTGTGTCAGGGCCTCGACAGGCGCCAGCCCGTCTTCACCGGGCGCCAGCCTGCCTTCGCCCCCTCCTTGCCCTCATCCGATCCTGCCGCCCGCCGCCTGCGCCTGCGGGCTTCGCTTGCCATTAGCCTTGTCCGCCGCCTGGCAAATTATGCACTTCCCGCCGCTTTTTGTATTAAAATGCCCGTCGCTATTGTCAAAAGCCCTACTAATGGGGTATAATATACCATGTATGAAATTCTTAAAGGTGGCGGTCACAGTATGGTAAAACCGATTGAAACAATCCCGGAAGGGGTCAAACATATTCATTGCATCGGTATCGGCGGCAGCGGCATGTTCCCTCT
Organism: uncultured Oscillospiraceae bacterium; assembly: GCA_900547385.1. GTDB lineage: Bacteria > Bacillota > Clostridia > Oscillospirales > Ruminococcaceae > Angelakisella. The sequence continues at coordinate 34,534 of URGQ01000008.1, forward strand.
GGTGCAGATTCTGCACGGCCGGGGCTACACCATTACCGGCAGCGATAATAACGAAAGTGACATCGTCAACCTCGAACGCCAAATGGGCATTGAGGTGATGATGGGTCAGCGGGCAGAAAACATCCAGGGCGCCGATCTCATTCTCTATTCCGCCGCCATTATGGATACCAACCCCGAACTGATTGCCGCGCGGGAAAGCGGCCTGCCCCTGTGGGAGCGCGCCAAAATGCTGGGGGCCGTCTCCAGCTGGTACAGCGAGGCGCTGGGCGTCTGCGGTACCCACGGTAAAACCACCACCACCGCCATGATCGTGCAGATCCTGTATATGGCGGGGCTGGACCCCTCCGCCGTCATTGGCGGCAAGCTGCGTACCATCGGCGGCTACGGCCGCAGCGGGGCAACGCAGCGCTTTGTGTACGAGGCCTGCGAATTCAAGGATACCTTCCTTTCCACCCACCCGGATATCGCCCTTGTCCTCAATATCGATAACGACCACATGGAATATTTCCACACTGTGGAAAACGCCATGAAGAGCTACACCAGGTTCGCCCAAAAGGCCCATACCGTCCTGTATAACGGCAGCGATGAAAAAACCTGCCGTGCCATGGAGGAAGCGGCAGGGGAGGGAAGAACCTTCCTCACCTTTGGCTGGGAGGACACCAACGACTATTACCCCGCCAATCTCCGCCACCTGGGTGGTCTGGACCGCCGCTTTACCCTCATGTTCCGCGGCAAGCCCCTCACCGAGATCCACCTGCAAATCCCCGGCGACCACAATATCCTCAATGCCATTGCCGCCGCCGCGGGCGCCATGCAGCTGGGCGCCACCCCGGAGCAGGCCGCTGCCGGCCTGGCTGCCTTTACTGGGGCCGGCCGCCGCTTTGAGGTGCTGGGCAAAACGCATAAAGGCGCTACCGTTGCCGATGACTATGCCCACCACCCCGCCGAGCTGCGCGCCACCCTCACCGCCGCCAAGGAGCTGGACTTTAAGCGTGTATGGGCCGTGTTCCAGCCCTTCACCTTTAGCCGCACCTATATGCTGCTGGAGGACTTTGTCTCCGCCTTGTCCATCGCCGACCGCGTGGTGCTTTCGCCCATCATGGGCAGCCGGGAGGTCAATACCTACCACATCACCTCGGAGGATCTTGGCGAAAAGATCCCCGGCTGTGTCTGCCTGCCCTCCTTCCAGGCCATGGCGGATTATGTCGATCGGTATTCCGAGTCCGGTGATCTGATCCTTACCCTTGGCTGCGGCGATGTTTATAAATGTGCCCGCATGATCCTGCACCACGAATAACTTTTCCAGGGGCTCTCCCTTCGGCGGGGAGCCTCATTCTTTTTCGTTGTGCATTTACTATAAAATATCACGCAAAACTTCGTCAATATATTAGCGCATCCCCAAAATGTGACCAATTTGTAAAAAAACACTTGCATTGTTCCGCTAACGGTGCTATAAATGTGACAACAGAATAAAGCCAATATGGTAGAGGTTGCGGGCTTCATCAGTAGCCACCCCCACACGGTTCGGGAAACCGGGGGCGCGAAAGGGAAGACCGCCGAAGCGAAAGGCTCCCCCGAGAGCATTTACGCTGGGACGCAGCAGAATATGCTGCGGACTGTCACAGAAACTGTGGAGAGCTATCGGTGGTTCAAAGTGATAATTTTATTATTTCTTGCCATGAGATTTGTTTTCCGCATATCTCATGGCTTTTTTCGTCCATTTTTCAGGAGGTATATATTATGTTCGGTACATTCTGGGCACTCGTTCCCCCCATCATCGCCATCGCACTGGCCCTCATCACCAAGGAAGTGTACAGTTCCTTGTTTATCGGTGCCGTGGCCGGCGCCCTGTTCTATGCCGGCTTCCATGTGGAGGCGCTCGACTCTCTGCTCAATGACGGCGTAGTGGCCGCCATCCGTGATAACGCCGGTATCTTTATGTTCCTGGTGCTGCTGGGCATCCTCGTTGCCCTGCTCAATAAGGCCGGCGGCTCCGCAGCCTTCGGCGCTTGGGCCAAGACCCACATCAAGACCCGCGGCGGCGCCATGTTCGCTACCTTCCTGCTGGGTGTGCTCATCTTTGTGGATGACTACTTCAACTGCCTCACCGTCGGCAGCGTCATGCGCCCGGTAACGGATAGCCATCATGTTTCCCGCGCCAAGCTGGCTTACCTCATCGATGCCACCGCCGCCCCCATCTGCATGATCGCCCCCATTTCCTCTTGGGCGGCTGCCGTTTCCGGCGTCGTGGAGGATTACAGCGGTTTCGATCTGTTCATCCGTGCCATCCCCTTCAATTTCTACTCCCTGCTCACCATTGTTATGGTGCTGTTCCTCTGCAAGAGCGGCATGGACTACGGCCCCATGCGCCGCCACGAGCTCAACGCTATCCGCAATAATGACCTGTTCACCGAGGGAGAGCAGCCCGAAGCGGTGGAGGAGGTCTCCAACCCCCGTGCCCGCGTCATCGATCTGCTGCTGCCCATCATCGTTCTGGTGGTGCTGTGCGTCGGAGGTCTGGTCTACTCCGGCTACCTCAATGGCGCCGATAATTTCATCGATGCCTTTGCCAACTGCGATGCCTTCTTCGGCCTGCCCTGGGGCGCTATTGTGGCACTGGTCTTTACCGTCATCTATTTTGTTCTCCGTCGGGTCATCTCCTTTAAGGATGCCATGAGCTGCATCCCGCAGGGCTTCTGCGCGATGGTTCCCGCCATCCTCATTCTCACCCTTGCTACCTCCCTCAAGAACATGACCACTCTGCTGGGAGCCAAGGAATTTGTCGCCGGTGTGATGCACAGCGCCTCCAGCGGCCTTTACAGCCTGCTGCCTGCCGTTATCTATTTGGTTGCCTGCGGACTGGCGTTTGCCACCGGCACCTCCTGGGGCACCTTCGGTATTCTTATCCCCATTGTCACCGAGGTCTTTAAGGCTGACTTCACCCTCATGATCGTCGGCGTTTCCGCCTGTCTCGCCGGTGCTGTATTCGGTGACCATGTTTCTCCCATCAGCGATACCACTATCATGGCCTCTGCCGGTGCCCAATGCAACCATCTGAACCATGTTTCCACCCAGTTCCCGTATGCAGCCACTGTGGCTATTGTTGCTTTCTTTACCTACATCATCGCAGGCTTCGTTCCCAATGCCGTCATCGTCCTTCCCATCGGCATTGTCCTAATGCTTGTCACCCTGTTCGTTATCCGCGGCATCACCAACCGCCGCGGCACGGAGGGCTGATCGCCTCGCTTTGCTTTTCCGCCAGCCTCTCCGCAAAAGGAGGGGCTGGTTTCTGCTTCCCCGCAAATCCCTGCATACCGCGCATCGGCCCGCAGGGCGCCCCGGCTTCGCCGGGGCTGGCCGGGGCTCCGCTCCGGCCTACGGCCGCCTGCGGCGGCCGGCCCTGCGGGCCCGCCCCCTGCCCGGGTTCCGCCCCCCCCCATAGCGCCCAGGCCCTCCGCACCCACCACCCCGCTTTTTCATAGAATAAACCGTCCCCGCATTGTATTTCCTGTCCCAAAGTGATATAATACTCTATAATTTTCGTTTTCCCTGAACTCCACAACAAGGAGGCTCCGTTATGCAGCCCATCATCCGTTCCGAAAAACTCTCGCAGGTCCATTCCGATATCCGCGGCCCCGTTTATGTGGAGGCCATGAAAATGATCGCAGAGGGAACCCCCGTCCTGCGCCTCAATACCGGCAATCCTGCCACCTTCGGCTTTACCATGCCCCCCAGCGTGCGCCACGCCCTGCTGGAGAATGCCGATAAGGCCGTTGGCTACTGCGATTTCCGCGGGATGCCCGCTGCCCGTCAGGCCATCGTGGAATACGAAACCGGCAAGGGGATCGAGGGCCTTACCCCCGATGACATCTTCGTCGGCAATGGCGTCAGCGAAATGGCTCAGTTCGCCATCACCACCCTGCTCAATTACGGTGATGAGATCCTGCTCCCCAGTCCCAGCTACTCCCTGTGGACCAATGTGACCCTCATCGCCGGCGCCAGGCCGGTGTTCTATACCTGCGATGAACAGTCCGACTGGTACCCCGATGTCGAGGATATCCGCCGCAAGATCACCTCCCGCACCCGCGCCATCCTCATCATCAATCCCAATAACCCCACCGGTGCGCTGTACCCCCGCGAACTGCTGGAGCAGATTGTGGCGATCGCCCGGGAAAAGGAACTTATCCTCCTCTCGGATGAGATCTACGACCGCCTGGTCATGGACGGCAAGGAGCATGTTTCCACCGCCGCCCTCTGCCCGGATCTTCCGGTTCTCACCTTCAACGGCCTTTCCAAAAGCCACATGATCTGCGGCTTCCGCTGCGGCTGGCTGGCTGTTTCCGGCCCCCGCCAGGTAACGAAGGACTTCATTGCCGGCATGGTGGCGCTCACCAGTATGCGCCTGTGCGGTAATGCCCTCACGCAGCTGGTCATTCCTGCCGCCCTGCAGGATGAACAAAGCACCCGTGAGCTGCTCATCCCCGGCGGCCGCCTTTATGAGCAGCGGGAAGCCGCCGTTCAGGCCATCCGCCGGTTCGATTGCCTCTCGGTGGTCAAAAATACCGCCGCCTTCTACATTTTCCCCCGCATCGATCTCAAAAAGTGCCCCATCACCGATGATAAAAAGTTCGCTATGGATCTCCTGCACGAAAAACACATCCTGCTGGTGCCCGGCAGCGGCTTCGATTGGCCTCAGCCTGATCACTTCCGGGTCGTTATGCTGCCGGAAGCGAAGGACCTCGCCCGCGCCATGACCGATGTCGGCGAGTTCCTGCAAACCTACCGCCAGTAACTATCAGCAAAAAGGCCCCGGCGTCGCATGGGTGCTCATAAGACAGTAATTCTAAAAATTACGATTATGGCATCTGTCAGGCGGGATTGGCAACGGAATAACGGGTATCTGGTGAGAGCCGGATACCCGTTATTTTTTTGCTGTCACGAAAAGCAATAGATTTATTCACAGCTTTCAGGTATAATTGCCTTAAATCAATCCTATCCCATCCATTCCGAGATTTTTTCAAAAAATCTCAAAAAAGTT
>URGQ01000009.1 GCA_900547385.1 uncultured Oscillospiraceae bacterium
CCCTGTTTTGCTTCCTTTTGCAGGAGCAAAAGGAAGGCCCCCGCGGCGAGCGGTGTTAACTATGCCTTTGCAAAAGGCCCCGCGACGCCGATAGGCGACCACAAACTATCCCCCGCCGGGCAGGCGCACAGTTTAGGCCTTTGCAAAAGGCCCCGCCCCGCCGACAGGCGAGACGAAACTAACGCAGTTGGCGTCGGCAATCCCTCCGTCACGGCTGCGCCGTGCCACCTTCCTTTACACAAGGGAGGCTTTGGGGGTGGTGCGGTACTGAGGGCGAGATGAAGCTATCGCCATAGCTTGTGCCGTCAACCCCTCAGTCAGCCTTACGGCTGCCAGCTCTCCTTACACAGGGAAGCCTTTCGGTTGGGGCGACGCTCTCCCTTTACGCAAGGGAGGCTATGGGCATGAAAAGGCCCCTGGGCGTTGGTCGCCGCAGGGGTCGTTTTTAATAAAATTTAACCTAAATGGACCGCGTTCTCATCCACCCAGCCGTAGATACCGGAGCCGTCCTCTGAAACCAGGTGGAAGGGGTGGGCAGCGCCCTCCGCATAGAAGGTGACCCGGCAGGTGCTGGTGCCCTCAAACTGGCGGGCGGGTTCGGTGCTGCGGGAGGAGGCATAGACTGCGCCGCCGGTGAAGGTGACGCGGCTATCCACCCCAATGACCGTCAAGCCGCTTTCGCTGCTTTTCCGGCCCAGCTCAGCCAGGATCTGCTCCGCGGCCTCCAATAGGGAAAGATTGTGGACCTGGGCCTGCTGACTGTTGGAAAGCTCCCGATAGGCCAAGCGGGCGATCAAAACCTTGATCGAATCGGCGTTGGTGACCGGCTGCGGCAGGGCGTCTATCAGGGCTTCCACCTCCGCAGCGGTGGGGCCGTGGGGTTGGGAATCCGGTACAGCGGGCTGTTGGATGGCGGGCTGGCCAATAACAGGCAGGGTAACTACGCCGCCGATGGCCAGCACTGTGGTGATGATGGCAATCAAGGCCAGGAGGCCCAGTGCGATATACAGGATATGTTTTTTCATTTTGACCATGATGTTCCCCTACCGCGCCGCTGGGCGGCGCTGCTGCTCTCTTTATTATGCGAGTGGGCCAAGCCACTGGGCGGCCCAAAAATGGGAAGATGGCAAGGCGCGGCCGATGGCATACTCATGCCCGGCGCAAGACGGGCTGTTGTATGGCGAGGACGCAACGCAGCCATGGCCCATTTTTTAGGGCCGCCTAAATGCCTATGCAGTGATTATAACAGATGGGGCGGGATTTAGCAACCTGAGAAAAGAGAAGCGCCCGCCGAGTGGCAGGCGCTCCTCCTCACAAGAGAGACAAATATGAAAGAGTATAGGACATTGATCGGGATCAATAATGTACGGTGGTCTCCTTGGGCTTGGTCTCCGCGACCAGCTTACCATTGCGGTAAGAATACAGCACGGATACATCGTAGTTGAGGGCATCATACCAGTTTTTCGCATCGAATACGACGAAGTTGGCAGCGTTGCCTTCCTTGATGCCGTAGGCATCGCCCAGATGCAGGGTACGGGCCGCATTGGTGGTAACGAACTTGTAGGAGTTGCAGATCTCATCGTAGCCCAGCATATGGCCGGCATACAGACCCATGAAGACGGGGTCACGCATATTTCCGTTGCCCAGGGGGTTCCAGGGATCGAAGATATCATCGTAACCGAAGGATACATTGATGCCCTCAGCGGTCAGCTCTTTGACGCGGGTCATGCTGCGGCGCTTGGGATAAGTATCGGCACGGCCGCCCAGGTGAACATTCACGCAGGGATTGGCAACAAAGTTCATGCCGCTCATCTTCAGGATGCGCATCAGACGAATAACATAAGCGTTATTGTAGCTGTGCATGGCAGTGGTGTGGGAAGCGGTGACCATATCGCGCATTCCGGTCTCGTAGGCACGGGTGGCAACAGTCTCCAGACCACGGGAAGCCTCATCGTCGATCTCATCGCAGTGAACATCGATGAGCTTATTGTACTTCTGAGCCAGATCGAAGCAAATGTTGAGGGACTCAACAGAGTACTCACGGGTGAACTCGAAGTGAGGGATAGCACCGGCAGCGTCGGCGCCCATCTTCAAGGCGTCTTCCAGCAGCTCTTTGCCCTTGGGATAGCTGAGGATACCATACTGGGGGAAGGCGACGATCTGGATATCCATGAAATCCTTGACTTCGTCGCGCAGTTCCAGCAGCGCTTCCATAGCGGTCAGCTTGGGATCGTTGATATCAACATGGGTACGAACATGCTGGATACCATTGGAGGCCTGCATACGGATGGCCTTATTGACGCGATCCTTAACTTCCTGCTTGGTGAGGAAGGGCTTATACTCTTCCCAGCACTGGATGCCTTCAAACAGAGTGCCGCTCATGTTCCAGCGGGGACGGCCGGCGGTGAGGCAGGTATCCAGGTGGACATGGGACTCGATGACGGGGGGCAGGGCCAGCTTGCCGCCGCAATCAACAACTTCTTCGCCGGGGAGGGCTTCGAGACTGGCGGCGATCTTTTCGAACTTACCGTCGGTCACACGGATATCAACCGCTTCGGTTGCGTTTTCGATGAACAGATTCTTAAAAAGCATGGGTTTCACTCCTCCTTGAGAGATAATATTGCATTTTCAGACGGAGCTTACTTGTTGGCGCCGGTCAGCTCGCCGATGAAGAAGAAGATAGCGGCAACGACCATGGCGTTGACAGCGGCGATGCCCCAGTTCAGGAAGTTGGCAACAACAGCAGCAGCAACAATACCGAGCACATTGAACCAGTTGACGACAGCCTCGGTGTGCTTGCCCTCATACTTACTGCGGTTCTTGAAGTAGTCGAGGATCACGATCATACCGATGGGAGGCAGAGCGCAGTTCAGAATGCTGAGCCAGCCGACGAAGTTCCAGTACAGCCAGATGGCCAGAGCAGTACCGATGATGCCTGCAACCCAGGTGAGGTACTTCATGGGCTTGCCGGTGATGTTGGCAAGGCCCAGACCGCCGGTATACAGAGCGTTATTGTTGGTGGTCCAGATGTTGGCACCCAGAACGATGAGGGCGGGGATTGCCAGACCCTGAGCGATCATTACATAGAAGATATCCTCTTTGCCGGTGAAGGCACCGCCGATGGCGCCGAAGCAGAACATCAGGGTGTTGCCCAGGAAGAAGGCGATAACGGTGGTCCAAACAGCGACCTTACGGTTCTTGGCAAAGCGAATGAAGTTGGGGGTGGCGGTACCGCCGGAGATGAAGGAGCCGATAACATAGCCGACACCGGTGAACAGGGAGATCTTACCGGAGGACAGACCGAAGATGGCAGAAAGGCCGCCGCCCTCTACGCCTGCGGTGATCATGGAATAAACACCGAGGATAACAATCAGCGGAACGGAGATATAAGCAACGATCTCCAGACCCTTCATGCCGGTAGCCGCGGTAGCGGTCATAAGCAGACCAGCGATGATGGTGAGAACCCACTCATTGACACCGAGCAGCTCGGCAGCGGGAATGGAGAACATGGCAACGCCTACGCCGAACCAACCGATCTGGGTGAAGCCCAGCAGGAAGGAGGACAGGTAGGAGCCCTTGGTACCGAATGCACGACGGCACAGCAGGTCCATGGTCATGCCGGTGGAAGCGCCGATGAACGCGAGAACGCCGCAGTAAGCGGAGAGAATGACGCCACCAATGATGCAAGCCCAAATGAAGCCGGAGAGATCGAGACCGTTACCAAGCTTGGCACCGACGCTCATGCTGGCGCTGAAGAAGGTAAAGCCTACCATTACGAAGAACATGTTCCAGAAGCCTTTGCGTGCCGACTCGGGTACTGCTTCCAGGGAATAGTCAGCATCGACTTTTTCGACTGCTTTTGCAGCCTTGGTGTTTTCAGACATTGTGAAAAACCTCCTCAAAGTTGTTCAGAAGCCGGCCCTCTATGTAACCGGTTTCATCTGACATGTTCATCATAGCACGCCCTAACGGCCTTTGTCCACCCCCTTTTGCACGATTTGGTGACAAAAATAACTGGATTTCCTTGTGAAAAGTGCCGAATCCGCGAAACCGATTACATGGATTTTGACGGTTTGTGCAATTTTCTTTGCAAAATATAGGCTGATATGCTATAATTAGTGCCGAAAAGAGAGAATGTAACCGGTTATATGCCGGACCGGCGGAAAGGGGTGAGGCTGCCATCAATATAAAAGAAGTAGCCAAAGCGGCGGGTGTTTCGGTAGCGACCATCAGCCGGGTGCTGAACCACCCGGAGCAGGTGCAGCCCGAAACCAAAACCCATGTACTGGCGGTGATGGAAAGCCTGAATTATCACCCCAACTGGTTTGCGCGCGGGCTGAACCTGGGCAAAACCAGCACCATAGCGCTGCTGGTGCCAAACATAGAAAGCCGGCGCTACCGGGAGATTATGTCCGGTGTGGAGACGGTAGCCCTGAAAAAGCAGCACATTGTAATGCTGTGCAATACCCATGCCAGCCCGGAGGAAGAGGCTGAGTACCTAAAAATGGTGGTGGGCCGGCAGGTGGACGGGCTGATCCTGGCATCCTCCGTGATGGGGCGGGAGCAGCGCAACGCCCTGCTGGGTCCCAACCTGCCCTGGGTGCACATTGGGCCGGGTGAGCCGGGATTATGCAGGAACCTCTGCTATATAAACTATGAGGAAGGCGCCTATCAAATGACAACCCATTTGATAAAAATGGGGCAAAAGGAAATTACACTGCTGCTGGATGAGGCACCGCTGGTGGAAATGAGGCAGATCACAGCCGGTTACCGGCGGGCCCTGCGGGAGTTGCTCCCCAACGCAGAAGAGCAGATCCTGACGGAGCAGGACACCCCGCGGGGCGGGTATCTCATCACCCAGCGGCTGCTGCAGAACGATACCCTGCCCAGGGCCATGATCACCGCGAGCAGCGGACAGGCCAGCGGCGTGCTGAAAGCCCTGCAGGATGAGAAGATCCTGGTGCCGGAGCGCATGGCACTGGCCTGCCTTTCTGATTCTTCGACCTGCGCCATCCTGGAGCCGCCGCTGACGGCGCTGGAATCGCCCAGCCGAAGACTGGGGATGGTGGCGGCCCGCATGCTCTTTGATAACATAGAGGACAACGGCGAAGAGGGCATAGGCCCGCAGGAAGTTATTTTGCAGCCCAAATTGAAGATCCGCCGGAGCTGCGGCAATACCAAGCCCATTTATGAGCTGTTTGGATGAAAGGAAACGAATGGGGGTAAACGCAATGTCATTGAGTACCGAGTATATGGGACTGAAGCTGAAAAATCCCATCGTGGTGGCGGCGGGGCCGTGGTCCCGCGATGGCGCTTCGATCCAGCGATCCATAGATGCCGGGGCCAGCGCCGTGGTGACCGAAACCATTACGCTGGAGGCCAACCAAAACCCCAGCCCCCGGCTGTACCTAAGCGGCAGCGGGCAGCTATTCAACACAACGCTGTTTTCCGGCATTCACCTGGAGCAGTGGGAGCAGGAATTTGAGTCACTGCGGCGCGGCGACTGCAAGCTCATCGCGAGCATATGGGGCAACACCCCCAGCGAGCTGGCCTACCTGGCCGGCAAGGTGGAGCGGATGGGCGCCGATGCCGTGGAGGTGAGTCTTTCCGCGCCGCTGGGAACCCGCATGGATGTGGGCACCGTGCCGCGAGAGATCTTCGGCTTTATTTCCGCGGTGACCGAGGCGGTGGATATCCCCGTTTCGGTAAAGCTGAGCTATGAGGCCTCTAATTTCAACGGATTTACTTCCTCGCTGGAGGAGGCCGGTGTGAGCGGAGTGACCGCCATAGACGCCCTGAAGGGGCTGATGGGGGTAGACCTGGAGCACCACCGGGCGCTGATGCCCACCTACGGCGGATACAGCGGACAGTACATCCGGCCCATAGCGCTGGCGACCATTGCCACCCTAAAGCAGACGACCGGGTTTCCCATCTGCGGCTGCGGCGGGATCAACTCCGCCCACGATGCCCTGGAATTTATCATGCTGGGGGCCCAAAGCGTACAGCTGGCCAGCGTACTGCTGCGGGACAGCTACGAGGCGATCCCACGCATCCTGGGTGACCTGGAACGGTGGCTGGAGGACCATGGGTATTATTCCATCGAGGAAGTGTGCGGGCTGGCGCTGGGCTCTCTGCAGGCCTTTGAGGAGCTGCCGCCCCGTCCCCTGACGGCCCACCTGACCGGCGGCTGCACCGGCTGCGGCAAGTGTGTAAGCAGCTGCCTGTACGGCGCTATGACAATGGAGGCGGGGAAAATAGTACTGGATGCGGCACGCTGCACCGGCTGCGGCATGTGCGAGGCCATCTGCCCGGAGAACGCGCTGGAGCTGCGGTGGTAAAAAAGAGCGGCGGCGCGGAAAAATTGGGGAGGGCAAGGCCGCGGCGAAGGCAGGCTTATGCCCGGCGCAAGACGGGCTGATGCCTGGTGAGCCAAGGCACAGCCATCGCCGATTTTTACAGCCGCCGGACTCTCTGAAGGAAATATAATATAAGCCCCCGATTGAATAAAGCCGGGGGCTTTGCTGCGGGGCGGGGAGGGCTCTCCCCTGCCCTATTGCAGATTGACGACCGGCGACAGAAATGGTATGATGAGAAAAAGGGGGAACGCCCCCGAAAAACATGAAAAGGAGCTGTATCTCATTATGATGTATCCCAACGCCACCCATGGCCTAGAGCGAGTGTATCAATCTCAGGTCATTGCACTGGTTGCCGCTGTACTGATGATCATTCCGGTCATCAATATACTGGCCGCAATCGCGCTGATTGTTTCTCTGGTGCTGTATATGATCGGCATTAACGAGGCAGGAAAGGACGACGAAAACTACAAGACCGCCTTTACCTTGATTATCGCGCAGCTGGTCATCAGCGTGCTGAATTCCCTCATCGGCGGCGTTATTTTTGATCTGGTGAATGAGGCACTGGCACTGGCGGTGCTGTACTTTGTATGCATCACCACCAACAAACTGCTGAAGAACATCGGCGCGGATGGGCGTATTACCGACCGCGGCGTAGTGGTTTGGAAGATCAATGTCATCTGCACCATCGTGGAGGTGGTATGCACTCTGCTGGCGCTGATCCCCAGTGCTTCCCTGCAGCTGCTGGCGACCGTTGTGACACTGGTGACGGCCATCGCGCAAATCGTAGGATCCATCCTGTATATCCTGTACCTGCGGGATGCCACCACGGCGCTGAAATCCATTGGCGGACCGGCAGCGGATGTATATGTAGGACCGGAGCTGTAAACACCATTTGGCAATAAAGGCACTAGCACCCTCCCCTGCTGTGGGAGGGTGCTTTTTTGCGGAATTGACGGTATAGGCGTTATATGTTACAATTAAATTGTATGGCGAAACATGAATTTTAGTAAAAAAGGAGATGTGTATGATGACTTATCCCCATGCTGCAGCGGGGCTGAAAACGGTGTACCAAGCCAAACTGGTAGGGTTGATCTCCATTGTGCTGGTGATCGTCCCCATTGTGCAGGTATTGGCAGTGGCTGCCATGCTGATCGCTGGTTTTTTGGCCCTGGTGGGCCTGGCCCAGTGCCGTAAAGACGATAAAGGCTACCGCATTGCTTTTAATATGATCATTGCCAGTCTGGTCACTGACCTATCCACCAACCTGGTTTCCGCTTATGCAGGGACCGAGGGGTTCGCCGGCATTTGCGGCAATATTCTATCGATCGCTACCGATGTGCTATCATTGGCTTCGCTGTACTTTGTATGCATTACCACCAATCGTCTGCTGAAAGAAACGGCTGCTGCGGAAAATCTGATTGACCGCGGGATCGTGGTGTGGAAGCTGAATGTGGTGTGTACTGTTATTCTCCTTGTGTGCTACCTGCTGCAGATGATCCCCGGCAACATCGCGGCCATCATCGCCGGATACCTTGCGATCTTTGCCCTGATCGCCCAAATCGTTGGCAATGTGCTGTATATCCTGTATCTGCACAATGCTTACCGGGCTTTGGAAGCGGTCATTCCCCCGGAGGAACAGGTACAGCAAATGATGTAATATGAGAATAGAATAATACAAATTGTATATTATGGTGGATGAAAAGAGCCGCCCGTAAGGGCGGCTCCTATTTTTGTGCGATTACAGGATGTGGGTGGCGTTGGCATCAAAGTGGACAAAGCAGTTTTCGCCTTGGGCAAAGATGCGCTTATTCTTGGGGTTGTACTCGGTGAGCTTGACGAGGGTCTCACCCACACGGACATGGTAGTTCTGATAGGAACCCATGAAGCAGCTGACTTCGACCTTGCAGGGCAGACCGCGATCCTCGGTGAGGGTGGCGGATTCCGGACGGAGCACCACGGTGACCTCCTCCCCAACCGAAACGGGGCGGGTAGCTTCCACATGGGCGGTTTCGCCCTCGATGGCCAGTGTGGCGGTATTGCCCTCCAAAGCCAGCACCTTGCCGCGCAGGAAGTTCGCTTCGCCAATGAAATCCGCAACGAATTCCGAAACGGGGTGGAAATAAATTTCCTGCGGGGTGCCGATCTGCGCAACGACGCCCTTATTCATAATGATGATCTGATCCGACAGGGCCATGGCCTCAGACTGATCGTGGGTGACATAAATGGCGGTGATGCCGACCTCCTGTTGGATGCGGCGGATCTCAGTACGCATGGAAACACGCAGCTTGGCATCCAGGTTGGAGAGGGGTTCATCAAAGAGCAGGACACCGGGCTCCACCACCAAAGCACGGGCCAGGGCCACACGCTGCTGCTGACCGCCGGAAAGCTGGTTGGTCATGCGGCCTTCCATGCCGGTGAGCTCCACCAGATCGAGGATGCGCATGACTTTTTCACGGATCTCCTCCTTGGGGAGGTGGCGCAGCTTAAGGCCATAGGCAACATTATCGAACACATTATAGTGAGGCAGTAGAGCGTAGCTCTGGAACACCATGGCGGTATCGCGCTTATTGGGGGTCAGCTCATTGATGGGCTCGCCGCCGAGGTAGATCTCGCCGACATCGGGGCTTTCGAAGCCCGCGATCATGCGCAGCGTGGTGGTCTTGCCGCAGCCGGAGGGACCCAGCAGGGTGACAAAGCTGCCCGGCGCAATATCGAGGTTGGCATCATGGACGGCGTAGAAGTCCTTGCCGGTTTTAGGATCTTGATAGATCTTGGAGATATTTTCGAGGCGGACGCCTTTTTTCACTTTTTCCATCAGTCAGTGACCTCCTTTATTTTCTTGCTGGTGCCGAAGTGCTTAATGAAGGTATTCATGAGCAGGACGGAGCCATAGGTGATGATGATAAGGATGGTGGCAAAGGCACAGGCCAGGCCATAGCTGCCCTTTTCGGCGAACTCGTTGATCTGCACGGTGATGAGCAGGAACTGCGGCGTGACCAGCAGAATGATGGCGGAAATGGCGGTAATGCTGCGCACGAACGAGGTGACCAAACCGCTGAAGAAGGAATCCTTGATAAGGGGGAGAGTGACGGTGGTGAACACCTTGCCGCTGCCCGCACCCAGATCATAGGCGGATTCCTCGATGCTCTTATCGATCTGCCGCAGGGCGGAAATACCGCTGCGGGTACCGGTGGGCAGGCTGCGCACAATGAACACGATGACCAAAATGGCACCGGTGCCATACAACCCCTGCATCAAGCCGGTATGGAAGATACCATTGGCAAAGCCGCGGATATAGCCGACACCCAGTACGGTGCCGGGCACCGCCATGGCCAGCATGGAGGCAAACTCGATAAAGCCCTTGGTCTTGAAGTTCTTTTTGACCACCAGGTAGCTGATGATCATGGAGAGCAGCGAGGTAATGGGCGCCGCAATGAGCGACAGGACAAAGGAATCGGTGAAGGCCTGCAGGCCGTGATAGCGGGTGAATACTCGCTCGAACCATTTGAAGGTGAGGTGGAAATCATAGCCCCAGGTATTGAAGAGAGCGCCGAAGGGCACGCAGATATACATGAGGATGACGAAAATGGCAATGGCGCTGCACAGCACAGTAAGCGGTACCCGAACGCTCTTATCGGTGATGAGCATGCGGGCCCGGCTGGCCTTGCCGGTGAGGGTGGCTGCTGTTTTGCGCTCAAGGTAGTACTTCTGCACCAGGAACATGATGAAGGTAATGGACAGGAGCACCACAGCCATGGCCGCCGCGCCGATCTTATCGTAGGCACCGGTGATTTGCAGGTAGATGGTGGTGGCCAAGGTATCGTAGCTGCCGCCGATGATCATGGGGTTGGCGAAATCGGCGATGGATTCAATGAAGGACACGAGGAAGGCATTGCCGAGGCCGGGCAGCAGCAGCGGCAGGGTAACACTGGTGAATACCTTCCAGCGGGAGGCGCCCATATCACGGGCGGCCTCCTCCAGGCTGGGGTCGATATTTTTGAGCAGGCCGCGGAGCATAAGGTAGCAGACCGGGAAGAAGGTCATGGTCTGTACGATGACGATGCCCCAGAAGCCATAGACGCTGTTATCGTAAATATGCAGCAGGTAACGGGTGATGATGCCCGACTTACCGAACAGCATAATGATGGACAAGGACAGAACAAAGGGGGGCGAGACGACCGGCAGCATGGAAACTACCTTGAACAGGCCGCCCATGAATTTACCGCGGACCTTGACATACACTTCGACATAGGCGAACAGCAGGCCGATAAGGGCAGAGCCGATGCCTACCATAAAGCCGACCTTGAGGGTATTGCCAATGGCGGTGCGGAAGGTCCACATATCAAAGATACGCTTGAAAACAGAGAGGGTGAAGCCTCCCCCATCGGGAGAGATAAAGCTATCCACCAGCAGGATGGCCAGCGGGTAAATGATAAACAGAGTGAGGAACGCAATCAATACGACAACGGTAGTGACCATGATGGGATCGGCAAAGAGCTTTTTGCGATCCAGCGCGGCGCCTTGTCGTTTTGTCATGTGGCTTCCTCCTTTCGCTGAAAAAATGAGGGGAGCTGCGGAAAAAAGGTGAGGGGGACGGCTTTGCCCACCGTCCCCCTTTTCATTCTACTGAATGTTCAGTTGTGATGCGGGTGGAAATTATTCAGTCTGGAAACGGTCATCCGCAGCAGCACCAAGAGCCTCAAAGATATCGGAGATGTACTGGGTGGTATTCTGCTTGGCATCCTCGAAGTCATAATCCATAACATTGGTGGGATCCAGGCCGAACTCAGTAGCAGCCTCAGGCTGGGTGGCGTTATCAATTACCAGGAACTGATAGGAGCCGGTGCTGGCAGCCTGGTTGACGCACTCGGGAGAGAGGGCGTACTCGATGAACAGCTTGGCAGCATTGGGGTGCTTGGCGCCCTTGAAGATGGCGGTAGCGCCGATCTCGAAGGAGGTACCGGAGGACGGAATGATCAGGGAGATGTTCTTATAGCCATTATCGAGGATCTGGGTAATACCATCATGCAGGAAGCCGATGCCGATGACGCACTCACCGGAGCCAACATTCTTGGAGGGGCCGGAGCCGCTCTTGGTGTAAACTTCGATGTTCTTATCGAGGTCAACCAGATACTTGATGCCCTCATCGTGGCCGTACATCTGGATCATGGTATTGAGGACCAGCTTGGCAGTACCGGCGGTATTGTAGTTGGACATCCAGACGAGACCCTTATACTCTTCCTTGAGCAGATCGGGCCAATCCTTGGGGGCTTCCAGACCCATGCGGGTCAGTTCATCGGTATTGACCATGAAGCCCAGGATACCCTGATAGATACCATACCAGTAACCATCGGCATCGCGATACATGGGCTTGAGCAGGTGCTTGGCGTTGGTGGCCTCATAGGCTTCCAGCAGACCATCCTTGGCCATCATGTTGTAAGGATCGGTGGTGCCGCCGAAAGCGACATCAGCAGAGGGATTGCCGGCTTCTTCCTGGATCTTGGCCTGGATCTCGCCGGTGGACAGGCGCTGATGATTTACCTTGATACCAAAGATCTTCTCAAAGCTATCGCAGGCAGCGGAAAGATACTCTTCCTCGCAGCCGCCGTAAACGGTGAGCTCACCCTCTGCCTGAGCAGCAGCGATGAGGTCTTCCATCCCGGCAAAGCTCTCGGGATAGGTCTTGGTACCCTGATTGTTGTCATTGTTGTTCTTGTCGCCGCAGCCGACCATCAGGGTGAGGACCATGATGACAGCAAGCAGCATAGACAGTGCTTTTTTCATTTTTGCTTCTCCTCCATTAACTAAAGTGTCTTTATAATTACCGCGGATGCGGAAATTACCGGCCAATGACGCCCTCCTGCTTGCAGACAGGCAGGAGATCCCCCTAAGGGGATTGGGGCTTGTTCCTCTTTATTATAGACCTCTGTCTAATGTTTGTCAATTATGACAATATAGACTATTGGAATGCTATTCATTTGGCTATTTTGCAAAATAATTAGGCAAAAAGTGCCGCCCTTTACAGAAAAGAGCGGCATAAGGGGGAAAATTACAGTTTTTTGGCGGCCCCACGGAAGGCAAGATCCAGCAGGATGACCACGGCGGTAACGCCGAGGAACACCAGAAACGCCGTAACATAGGTGCCGGAACCGGTCTGGATGGCGCCGACGATAGTGGCGCCGAAAGACGCGGGCAGCATACTCATATTGGCGATGCTGAAATTGGTGCCGTAATTTTGGGTACCGAAGCAATCGGCCGTGACGGTGGAGGTCATAGTGGGCATGCCGCCATAGGAGAAGCCGATGAGCAGCAGGCCGGCCACCGCCGGAATGGCCCCGCCGCCGCGCAGAGAGAAGAGCAGCAGCAGGCAGGAAAGGATGAAGCAGCCGACATCGGTGAGCATGGCAAAGGTGTTGCCCTTTTTATCAAACAGGGTGCCGAACGCCAAACGGCCAAGGCCATTGCAGACCGACTGCAAACCCACGACCAGTGCCGTGATGCCGGTGGCCACACCGGCTTCCACCGCTATGTAGCGCGAATGGCCGATGACGCCGGTGCCGATGAGATTGGAGCAGACGATGATGAAGAACAGCAGCCAGAACGCAGCCGTCTTTACCATTTGGCCGGTAGTATATTCCCGGCGGGCAGTCGCCGCAGCGGAACCGGCCGGGGCCGCCATGTGGGGATTGGGGACGACCCAGCGGCTGCCGATGAGCAGAACCACCAGTGTGGCCGCACCCAGCAGCAGGTAAGTGGAGCGCCAGCCCATGGCGGAATTGAAGAGGCGATCGGCAAGATTGCCCATGATAAGGGTGCTACAGCCGAAGCCCATAAGCAGTACGCCGGAGGCAAAGCCCTTTTTATCCGGGAACCAGCCCACCACGGTGCCGAGGACGGCATTGTAGGAAAAGCCGACGCCAAGACCGATGAGCCCGCCGTAGGAGATATACAGCAGCCAAAGGCTGTTGGCAGTGATGCGGGAACAGAGAAAATAGCCGACAAAGCACATCACTGCACCGATGAGAACGGTAACGCGGGCAGAAAGCCGGCGGGTGACAAAGCTGCCCGCCAGACCGCCGATGCAGAAGCAGGACATGACGATGGTGAAATTGAGGCCCAGCTGGGCACTGGTCCAGCCGAATTCCACCGGGAAGGGCGAGGAGAGGATACTCCAGGCGTAGATGGTGCCGGTGAAGAGGAACATGATGCAGCCCGCCGCCAGAATGGCCGCGCGGGCCGGGAGTTTACGCTCAGCCATAAATGTGTGCGGTCTCCTCTCCGTTCAGGACTCGCAGACAGCCATCGGCCAGGGCCTGCATCTCGTTTTCGCCGGGGACTACGACAAATTCGCCCAGGAAACCGGCATAGTCCTTGACCATCTCACAGAAGGATTTGGAGTAAGCAATGCCGCCGGTAAGAACAAAGTAATCGACCTTGCCCTTGACGAGGACGGCCAAGCGGGCCAGCCCACGGGCAACACCCAGGGCCATAGCCTCATAAACGAGCTGGGCATCGTGATCGCCCTCTTCGGCCATCTTTTCCACCACACGGCTATCGGAGGTGCCGAAATAGCTGGTGAGACCGCCCTGACGCTGCAGGAGCTTCATCGCGCCGTTATAATCCAGCTTATCCTTTTCAATTTTACGAACCATCAGATAATCGGGGATCAGGCCGGCACGCTCCGGGCTGAAGGGGCCTTCGTCATCGGAGACGATATCGATGATGCGGCCGTTGCTGTGCAGGCTGAGGGTGATACCGCCGCCCAGATGGGCGACCGCGACATTGCTGGTGTAGTAGTCCGCGCCCTTTTCCCGGCAGACGCGCATGGCAGCGGCACGCATATTAAGATTGTGGGCCTGGCCGACACGACGGACATCCTTGAGGCCGGTCAAGCGAACCAGCTCCACAAGTTCATCAACGGTGACGGGGTCATAGATATAAGCCTTGACGCCAGCTTCATTGGCGATATCATAGGCGATAGCGCAGCCCAGGTTGGATGCGTGGTGATTGATAGGCCGCTCCCGGAGGGCTTCGATAAGGGCGGGAGTGACCTCGTAAGCGCCGGAGGAAACGGTGGTAACTGCGCCGGTCTCCTCATTGACATAGGAGGGCAGCAGGCCGCCGCGGGCTACAACGCCATCCAGCTCGGAGACCTTTTCGCCGTGGGCCGCGAGGGCATCACGGACCAGTTTGGTGCGCATATCCTTCTGGTCGTAGATCTCGGCATATTTTTTGATCTCGGCGGCATCGTGGTCGATGCTCTCCTTCCAGACCTGCTCGCCATCGTGGTAAAAGGCGATCTTGGTGGAGGTGGAGCCGGGATTGATGACAAGAATATTCTTCATGGGGTATATCCTCTTTTCTTCTGCGATTATTTGTTCAGTCCGGCCATCAGGCAGCCCAGCGCGATGGAGCACAGCTTGGTCTCATCGTTATCGGCGCGGCTGCACATGACAATGGGAGTATCGGTACCGACGATGACGCCGGCGGCCTTGGCGCCCAGGATATCGCCCAGGGTCTTACCCATGATGTTGCCGGCTTCAATATTGGGAACGATGAAGATATCGGCATCACCGGCAACCTCGGACTTGAAGCCCTTGACCTCGGCGCAGTGGGCAGAAACCGCCAGATCCATGGCGATGGGGCCTTCCACCAGGACATTGGGGCCGAATTCACCGGCTTCGCCCAGCTTCTTCAGCTCAGCGGCATCCACAGTGGCGGGCATCTTGGGATTGACCTTTTCCTTGGCACAGAGCACAGCGACCTTGGGATTTTCGATCTCCAGGGCCTTGGCGACCGGCAGGCAGTTTTTGATGAGGCCGATCTTCTGCTCCAGGGTGGGATACAGCACCATACCGCCATCGCTGGTGAGCATGAGTTTATGATAGGCACCCAGAGTATCGAAGGTCATAACATGGCTGAGCAGGCCGTGGACCGGCAGACCAGTCTCCTTATTGAGAATGGCTTTGAGGAAGATGTTGGTATCCACAAGGCCCTTCATGAGGAAATCGGCTTTGCCCAGGCGAACCAGCTCGACAGCCTTGGCGCAGGCTTCGACCATATCATCGGCCTGGACCAGCTCGGCATTCCGGAAGGTGACGCCCTCCTCCTTCATTACACGCTCGATAGTGGGGATATCACCGACGAGAACGGGGCGGATCATACCGGCCTCCTCGGCAGCGGCCATGGCCTTGATGGTATCCACATCCTGCGCGGCGGCGCCGGCCAGCACCATCGGCTCGCCCTGCTTTGCTTTTTCCAGCATTTGTTCAAAAGAAACGATCATTGAGAGTCCCTCCTGATATTTTTTAGGATCGCCCGCTATGGGCAGTGTTTTCCACCTACTATTATAGGAAAGGGAAATTAGCCTGTGAAATGCACCATTTGAATGACTGTTATTCCATCCTAAGGAATGACTATCATTCCAAAACAGCATTTCCTTTTTACATGTGGAAGGTGTATCATAAACTCATCGGAAGTCTCCTGGAGCGGGAGAGTTCCGGATAGGATTTGAACCGTTTCCTCATACTTCTCCTTATTTGGTTTTCCGGGGTGCCACACTTTTTTGTCAAGACACTACGACCTCCCAATGTCGATCGTCACTTTTACATGGCACACCCCTCCCCTGCCGGGCATTCTCCCCCGGCAGGGGATTCCTCTATATATGGATAAATCTTTTTGCGGAAAATGCATAAAAGGTATTTGTCGTTTGCAGAAAATTATGATAGAATAAATGTATACAGCATTGAATGCATCTGCTAAAAAGCCCAAAATCGGAGGTATGCCATCATGACAATTTTTCAGTTGGAATGCTTTTGCGCCCTGGCCGATTCCTTGAACTTTACCCAAACGGCCAACGCCATGTTTATAACCCAGCCTGCGCTTAGCCGGGCTATTTCCTCGCTGGAACAGGAACTACAGCTGACCCTGCTGCAGCGCACCACCCACAGTGTAACCCTGACCCCGGCCGGCAAAATCTTCTCCAGCGAGTGCCACAAAATGCTGAAGGAATTCCAGCGCGGCAGCGAACGGGCACGCTCTGCCCAAGCGGGCCAGATCGGCAGTGTGCGCATCGGCTTTCAGCGGGATAACTTTGAGACCTACATTGTGGACTTCGTGAATCTGTTCCGCCGCAGCCACACCGATATTACCCTGGAGCTGCTGCCGCTAAGCGTCAACGAGCTGAACAACGCCCTGCAGGAGAAGATGGCGGACGCGGTGATCTCCGGCGGCCCCCCCGCCACCGAATCCATCCGCAGTCTGATGATAGCCAACCTGCCGGAATGTGTGGCGCTGCCGCTGGACCATCCTTACGCCAATAATGACATTCTAGATATGCGCGACCTGAAGAACGAGAAGTTTATTGCTATGGCGCGCTCCATTTCCTGCTCCGGCTTTGAATCCATCATTCAAAAATCGCTGGCGGCGGGCTTTGAGGCACAGATCGTGGCGCAGGTAGACCTACTGCCCACCCTGATGACCATGGTGGCCTGCGGCCAGGGGATCTCCATTCTGCACCGGGACATGCTGCCGCGCAGCAATGGGCGTATTGCCTTTGTGCCGCTGCGCAGTGTTTCTTACTTCCGCCGCTGGCTGATGTGGGACATCAACAACGATAACCCCTGCCTGCAGCCGCTGATCGCGCTGGGACACAAGTGGCAGGATGACCTAGAATACCCCGTAGAATAATAAATAGAACAGAATAAAATCCCCCGGAAAAGAGCCAAATGAGCCTTTCCCGGGGGATTTTTCGCGCAAAAAAGCAACCCGGCGCAAGACAAAATGCCTTGCGCCGGATGCCGGTATTATTCTGAAAAAGAGAGGATAAAAGAGGACCTATGAGAATTATTTCTGCTCCCGACCGATGGCGAGGCCTTTTTCAAAGGCTTCTTTATTGAGCGGCAGCAGCTTGGGCTTTTTGGCCATCTTGTGCTCGATGGTGGACCAAACGACCTCAGGCGGGACGACCTCGGTATATCCGACATAGACGCCCAGCATGATAACATTCAGCACCTTGGCGTTGCCCATTTCCAGGGCCATCTCGGTAACGGGGGCCTTGACCAGCTTGACATCATCACGGCCGATGTCATCGCTGACGATGGAGCTATTGATGAACAGTGTGCCGCCCTTCTTCAGAGTGGGCAGGAACTTCTTAAGGGACGGACCATTCATAACGATGAGGTCATCCATCACATCACCTAGGGGCGCGCCGATCTCCTCATCGGAGATGACGACGAAGCAGTTGGCGGTACCGCCACGCTGCTCGGCGCCATAGCTGGGGAAAAAGGTTACATTCTTATTGGTAGCATCACAGGTGGCAGAGGCCAGGAATTTGCCCAGAGTCATAACACCCTGACCGCCGAAGCCGGCTACGCACAGATTAGTTTCCATTTATGCGCTTCTCCTTTCATCAGCGATCGCGGATCACACCCAAAGGGTATTCCGGCAGCATTTTTTCTTCAATGAACTTCAGAGAATCCAGAGGATCCAGGCCCCAGTTGGTGGGACAGTTGGTGACGATCTCTACCATAGAGAAGCCCTTGCCGTCCAGCTGGTTCTGGAAAGCCTTGTGGATGGCCTGCTTGGTCTTGATAACATTTTGAGGGGTATTGCAGCTGGTGCGCACCAGATAAGCGGGGGCAGTCAGCTGATTGAGGATTTCGCACATATGCATGGGATAGCCGTGCTCCTCAGCAATACGGCCCTTGGGAGCAGTAGAGGCCTTCATCCCGATAAGGGTGGTGGGGGCCATCTGGCCGCCGGTCATACCGTAGATACCGTTATTGATGAAGATAACGGTGATGTTTTCGCCGCGGTTGGCAGCGTGGATGGACTCCGCCATGCCGATGGAGGCGAAGTCGCCATCGCCCTGATAGGTGAACACCAGGGTATCGGGATTGGCGCGTTTCATGCCGGTGGCTACGGCGCAGGCGCGGCCATGGGGCGCGGTGGTGGTATCGTAGGCGATATAATCCATGTGCAGACCACAGCAGCCGATGCCGAGAACGCTGGCAGCGCGATCAACAAGGTTCATCTCATCCAGCACTTCGCCGATGAGCTTGATAACAGTGCTGTGCATACAGCCGGGGCAGAAACCGGAAACTTTATCCTCCTGAATGGTTTTTGTCCGCGAATAAATCTTTTCCATTCTTTCCCCTCCTTTACTTATTCAGCAGCTTTTCTACTGCTTCTACTACGGCCTCACGGCTCATGACATTACCGCCGGAGCACAGGCAGGTCTTGATGGGGCAGCGGCCGCGCACGGCGTGATCCACATCCTCTACCATCTGGGCGGGAATGGACATCTCGACATCGAGAATGGCATGGCAGGTGCCATAGTCCAGTTTATCAAAGGCAGCCTTGGGGAAGGGGTGAACGGTGATGGGACGGATGAGACCGACCTTCTTGCCTTCGGCGCGCATCATCTCCACTACGGATTTGGCAATACGGCCGGAAATACCATAAGCGGTGATGACTACTTCGGCATCCTCGGTGCAGTATTCCTCTACCATAACATCCTTTTCCCAGGAAGCATACAGAGCAGCGGCTTCTTCATTGACGCGCTGCATCTTATTGGTATCCCACTGGCCGGGCTCGATCCAGGAGCGGTTGGGCAGATCCAGCTCGTGGCCAATGCAGGCCCACTTTTTCTTGCTCTCACGAATGGCGGCAATCTCCTCATCGCTCTTCATTTCGGGCAGCTCTACCGGCTCCATCATGGTGCCGATAACGCCATCGGCCAGAATGAGGACGGGGTTGCGGTCACGGTCGGCCAGGTCAAAAGCCTTGTAGGTCAGATCCACGGCTTCCTGCACGGTGGCGGGAGCCAGAACGATCATCTCGAAGCCGCCGTTGCCGGAAGCCTTGGTGGCCTGGAAATAATCCTGCTGGGCGGGCTGAATGGCGCCTACGCCGGGGCCGCCGCGGGAGATATTAGCATAAACGATGGGGATACGGGCAGCAGCGCAGTAGCTGATGCCTTCGCTCTTGAGGGCGATGCCGGGGCTGGAGGAGGAGGTCATGGAGCGGGCACCAACGGAAGCGGAACCGTAAACCATATTGATAGAAGCGACCTCGGACTCACCCTGGACAAAGTTACCGCCAACTTCCGGCAGGCGGCGGGCAAAATACTCGGGAATTTCGTTCTGGGGGGTAATGGGATAGCCGGCAAAGAAACGACAGCCGGCACGAACAGCTGCTTCGGCGATCGCTTCGCAGCCTTTCATCAATACTCTTGCCATAGCTTTAGTCTCCTTTTATTTGTATACTTCGATAGCGCCATCCGGGCAGATGCGCGCGCACATACAGCAGCCAATGCAGTCATCATTGACCGGCTCCACATACTCGTAGCCCTTGGAATTTACCTTAGTTCCCAGAGCCAGAACATTCTTGGGGCAGAACTTGATGCAATACTGGCAGCTTTTGCACCGCTCGGCAATTACAACGACCTTTGCCATACCATGAAACCTCCTTCCGGATACGAAATGATAAGTATTTATCTTTTAGCGCAGGGAACTTTCTCCCTGCAGCCACGGATACCTGAGATGCAGCTCCAGCGGGAGAACCGGCAGATCATCGGGCTCCTCTTCTCCGGCGTGGAGCGGCTGATAGATGGCTGCGAACTCCATAGTGCAGTAGGGATCCAGCATTTCGCGGGTCTTGGCCAAACCCGCCTCATACTCCTGCCGGGTGGTAAACAGCCCGTTATTGGGATTGGCCACAAATCGGAGCTTGGGCAACTGCAGATGAGTCACTTGCAGAATCTTACTGAGGGTGCCATCGATATGTTCAATATCGCAGGACCAGGGACGGTAAGCATTGACGATATAATAGACCGCTGTCTTTTCGCGGTTGAGGGCCGGAGCATAGCCGCCCACCGCCCGCGCGCCGATATCATCGCCACCGACATCCATAACGACACAGCATTTGGGATCCCGCAGCAGGCGGTTGACGCCGCCCACCTGGGTCGGTGCATCCATAAACTGCTTTTCAAAGTGGAAGTGGACGCCCAAGGCCTCCATCTCTTCCGCCAAGTCACGAGAGCGGAACAGGGGCTTTGTCATATCCAAATCGAAGAAATGCACGGGTAGCGGCTGGCACTGAGCCAGGTGCGCGGCGAGGTTCAGAGCAATCTCGCTTTTGCCGCTGCCGGCTTCACCCAGCAGCACAAAGTTTTTGTAATTGGCACAGTTCTGTTCCAGGTACTCTTTCCAGCCCATCCAAACCATCTCCCCTTTCTTCTATAAATGGCTGTTTTTACACCTTCCATTTTAGTAACGATTGGATAGTATGTGAAATGCAAAGAGTGTATAAGTGTTATCACGCCCTAATTTACGCCGCCTTCTTTTGGTGAACACACAGCAAAGAGAATTGACAAGAAAGGCAAAATACAATATAATAATGCCGAAATGCTAATTCCGCAAAATAAAATTAAAGGAAAACCTTGAGCGGTTCCGCCTAAACCCTGCCGGGCAGGGCGGCTCCGCCGGATCGACCTGAGCGATCCCGGGTTGCAGGAGAAATCCGGCAGCCTTCCGTCCCACTTTTGAAAAAAGGCTCTTCCCCACCACGATGCCGGCCCCGATGGGGTGCCGGTTCCCTGTGGCGTGCTCCGGGCCTGGTAATACAGGCCCATTTATTTTTTGCTGCTTTTAGTTTTCTGCTGTTAAAATAGAAAGGAGGCCCCTATGACCCCCATTCCCGTGGAACAAGCCCTTACTCTGCTCTTACAGGCAATTCACCCCATCGAAGCCGTGGAGCGACTGCCTCTTGGCCTGGCGTGCGGACGCATCTCCGCACACACTGTGCGGGCCCGACTGCCTCAACCACCTTTTAACCGCAGCGCCATGGATGGCTATGCCCTGTGCAGCACCGACCTGACTGAGGAACTGACCCTTTCACTGCAATCTCCCACAGAGGCCCTGCTGCCGGGACATGCTATGCCCATTACGACAGGCGGGCTGATGCCGGAAGGCGCGGACTGCATGATCCAGCAGGAAGCCGTTACGGTAACTGCTGGCAAGGGACAGCTACGCTTTGCTCCAAAGGCCGGGCAGAATGTATGCCAGTGCGGCGGTGAGATGGCTGCCGGTACCTGCCTGCTGAAAGCTGGTGAACACATTATCCCAGCACATATAGGCCTGCTGGCAGCTGATGGTGCCGCTGAAATAATGGTGCGGCACAGTCCCCGAGTAGCCGTTATCTCCATCGGGGATGAATTGCGGCAACCAGGAGAACCCCTGGGGAAAAATGAGGTATATGACTGCAACGGGCCGATGCTGACTGCCCGGCTTGGCTGCTTGAACTTTGTAACCGAATACCATCTATGCCGGGATGAGATGGCCAAACTGCGGCAGGTGATAGATAATGCCCTGAAAAGCTGTGACGCAGTGGTTACCATCGGCGGTGGTGCGGTAGGCAGTACCAGCCTGATGCCGGAATTGCTCTCCCAAATGGCCGAACCACTGCTGTTTGACCATGTTATCATGAAGCCGGGCGGGCATATGGCAGCCGGACTGACTGGAGGCAAGCCTATTTTCTCCCTTTCCGGAAATCCATTTGCGGCAGTCGCGACCTTTGAACTGCTGTGCCTGCCCGCCCTACTGCACCTGGCTGGGTTGGAGCAATGTATCCCCCGCCGGGCCACCCTGCGGCTGCGGGGGAGCTTTTCCAAAGCCAATAAGCGCCGACGCTTCCTGCGGGCCATGGCGCAGGGAGATACTGTGACACTGCCGGTATGCAGCCATGCTTCCGGTTCTCTGTACGGACTGGCGGGCTGCAACTGTATGATAGATGTGCCGGAAAACTGCCCGGCACTGACCGATGATGAGATGGTGGAGGTCGTTTACTTTGCGTAATACATGCTGCGGTGTACTGCTGCTGGCCGGCGGCAAGAGTAGCCGTCTGGGCCAAAACAAGGCCCTGCTGGAATACGATGGTGTCCCTATGATCCGACGCATCGCCGAACAGTGCGTCGCCTTCCCGGAAAAGATCCTCTCTTCCCCCATAGACCTGCCGGTGGAAGGCTTTTGGCGCATTGCCGATGATACCCCAGAATGCGGGCCGTTGGGCGGCATTGTAAGTGCCCTGCGCCAGTGCCGCAGTGAGGCTCTGCTGGTACTGAGCTGTGATCTGGCCTGTTACCGGGCGGAGCTGGGAGATTATCTCCTATCCTTCCTGGATAGCGGGTGGCCGGCCTGGTGCCTGCGTAGCCGGGATGGACGAACACACTATCTGTGCGGCATCTACACCAAGGCAGCCCTGCCCGCACTGGAGGCCATGCTGGCACAGAACCATCTGAAGATGGCGGAAAGCTTTGCAACGACGGGCGGCCATGTGCTGGAACTGCAATATACAGTCTTTCCAGACCGTATGATGGCCAATATCAATACCTGGCAGGACTACTATACCATCTTCCGACCGCCAGTTTTTGCCATCAGCGGGCTGCATAATACCGGCAAAACCACACTGTGCGAAAAGCTCATTCAGCACTTTAGCGGAATGGGCTACCGTGTAGCCGGAATCAAGCACGATGGACACAGCTTTGAACCGGATGTGCCCGGTACCGATAGCTGGCGGCTGCGAAAGGCCGGGGCTAATCCGGTGATGGTTTACAATCGGGAAATTTTGGCGTATAATGAAAAAAATGTTTATCGTGCGGATCAATTAATAGAAGCTGCCCTGCAAAATGCCAACCTGGTGCTGCTGGAGGGCTTTAAGGACAGCCGATGGCCTAAGGCAGAGATTCTTATGGAGGGCGAGCCCAGTGTTTCCCGGGAGCCGATGGCGCTGATCTCCGACTGGGGATGGGAGGGCGGCCTGCCGCACTATACCCGCAATGATGTGGAGGGGATCGCCCGGATGATACAGGAAACCCTGCACCTGGTACCTCCGAGCGGTGAACATGATGAGTTTGGAAAGGATAAAAGGGGAAACGATGGCAACTGAGGAAAAAAACAGCAATGTACTAACAAAGGCACTCTCTATACTGGAATATATGAGCCGACAGAAAAAGCGGGTATCTATTCAGGAGCTTTCTCAGGAACTGGGGATCTCTTCCCCTTCCGTGCACCGCATCCTGCAGGCACTTAAAGCGGATGGTTACATCCAGCAGGAGAAAAATAAGCAGTACTCCCTGACCTATAAACTGTTGGAACTTTCCAGCTACTCCATGATGCACGATGGTCTCATCGAGCAGGTTCTGCCCTTTATGAACTACTTTGCGCAGCAGAAAAACTGCCAGGTAGGCCTTTCGGTGCTGTACGAGGAATCCATCCTGCACCTGGCCACGGTAGGACAGTTTATTGTATACAATGATAAATACGCCCTGCCTGGCACGGTACTTCCCGCCTACTGCACCGCCGCCGGAAAACTGTTCCTTTCCCAGCTGGATGATGAAACGCTGGAGACCTGGGTGCGCAGCCACAACCTGGTGCCCTATACCGCCAATACCATCATTGACCCCGATGAACTGCTGAAGCAGATTCGCCAGACAAGGGAGCGTGGGTATGGCATTGTCATCAGTGAACTGTATGATTTTGTGGCCTGCATCTCCATTCCAGTCATCAGTCAGGATAATCGGGTGCTGGGGGCGCTGAATTTTTCCACCAAGCCGGAACACTTTGATACCCTGAACAATAAGAAGTTCATCTCCGATGTAACAAACACTATCCGCAACGCCCAGTTCCACTAAGACAATAAAATACACGATCCCCCGCCGGGTACTGTACCCAGCGGGGGATCGCTTTTAGGGTTCAAGGAGGAGAATGCATTTTAGTTTTTCGTATCTTCCGCCTCCACATCCACCATTTTCAAAGCGCCGGTGGGGCACACCAGCACACAGGCCGGCTGCATGCCATGCTGTTGGCGCACAATACAGCCATTACACTTGACCATCTTATTGTGCGAATTGAAAGACGGCGCACCCACCGGACAAGCCATAGCGCAGCTGTGGCAGCCGATGCAGTTGGTGTTATCGTAGACGGTCAGGTTGGTGACAGGGTCCTTGCGCAGGACGCCCACCGGGCAGCCTTGAATGCAGGGAGCGTCATCACAGTGCATGCAAGAAACAGAGGTATAGAGGTATTCCCCATTCAGTTCAAAATCGGCCACCCGGCGAAATGGTGTCATATGGGCGATGTCGATATCGTTCTGATCCATACAGGCCACGGCGCAAGCGCCGCAGGCACAGCATTTATCCACATCCAGTACCAGTTTCATCTTCATGAATGGGACACCTCCTCATCTCTGATGATCCGGCAGCGGACACAGTTATAGCCGGGATAGCCGGAATACTCATCCAGATGGGCTTCCGGAACCAGTTCATTAGCGTCAGCTTCTTTGTAGCCGTGGTAGATCTGGAGCATCCCGGGCATCATCTTACTGCTGGGGTTGGCGCGAACATGGATCCGACCGGTCTCATTTTCCACCCACACCCAGTCATTCAACTCAATACCCATAGCCGCGGCGTCATCCTCATTCATATCCACCATAGGGTCCGGCCGCAGACTGCGGGTCCATGGGACATCGTGCAAGCGGCTATGCAGCACAAATGGCAGCCGTGCGCCAACCGAGAGAGTAAACGGATAATCCCCGGTCTGCTCCGGATCGTAGGGATCCTCGTAATCCGGAATGGGAGAAAGGCCGCAGTTCAACTGCTCCACGGTATAGGAGGAAAGCTCAAACTTGCCGGTGGGGGTATCGTAGCCACGGTTGGTATACTCCCGGCCCACATAGGGCTTAAAATCTGGTACTCGGATGGGCAGACCGGCCGCCAGGCAGTCCTCCACGGTAAAGTGGAGATCCTGCAGCATCCAGTCCACACATTTGCGGTAACCAGAAGCCAGCAGCGGGTCATCCAGTCCCAGTACATCCACCAAATCGGAGATGATGGTGGAATCGGGGCGGGACTCCCCTACCGGTGGGACAACAGGCTTGATGTAGGTGGCAAAGCCACCGGGATAAACCTTAAATTCTTCCCGTTCCAGCGAAGTGCATACCGGCAGCACGATATCAGCATGCTTGCAGGTCTCGGTCATAAAGAGTTCAGAGCTGACCACAAAGTCCATGGTATCCAGCGCTTCCAGGATTTTATGCGGTTCCGGGAACATCCGGTGATTAAGGCCGAAGGCCATGATGGCCTTGATGGGATAAGGGTCCCCAGTAAGCACATGACGGTGGAAATCGGTCATCTGCGCTTCCGGAATAAAGCAGTTCCACAGTGGGAACCGGTCATAGCCGATGCGACGGTTTACATTATCCGGGGTATTGGCGTGGATGAACTCATGTTCCCGGGTATCAAAGTTGGCCCACTGGTGAGAGTAAGTCTCGCCCGCCGGGATATTGCCGCCCTCGGTATCAAAGTTTCCGGTGATGGCAGAAAGCGACATAATGGCCTTGAAGGTTTGATAGCCATTGCGGTGGTGCACAATGGGCGCACCGCTTTGACTGATGGAAGAAGGCTTATTGGTAGCGTACATCTCGGTGGCACGGTAGATATCATTGGGATCCAGTCCGGTGATCTTGGCGACACGCTCCAGCGGGAACTGCTGTACATAAGCCTTGTAAGCCTCATAGCCGTAAACATGGTTTTCCACATAGTCGTGGTCGATCCAATCATTATCAATGATGATTTTTGCCATGCCAAAGGCCAGGACAGCATCGGTACCGGGGCGAATCTGCAGGTGCAAATCTGCCAACTTGGTACTCATGGGAGTCACACGGGGATCGATGACAACAATCTTCATCCCGCGTTCCTTAGCGGCATACAGGCCCTTCAGCTGAACATATTTGGAGTAGTAGGGATTGGCCGCCCAGCAAAGGAAGGTAGCGGAGCGGTTGGTATCATTCACCGAGAAGCGTCCGGTCATATCCTTCCAGGCTTCTACGGTAGCCATGTGGCAGGTGCTGGATTCGGTGCCAAAATTGGGGGAACCAAAATCATGCGCCAGCCTCTGCAGGAAAGAGCGGTACCACTTGGCATAGCCGGAAAAGAATACCACTGATTCCGGGCCGTACTGTTCCTTAATCTGGGGCAGGCGGCGACCGATCTCGGCATAGGCCTCCTCCCAGGTAATTTGTTCAAACTGGCCGCTGCCGCGGGGGCCTACCCGGCGCAGAGGGTGCTGCAGCCGGTCGGCACGATACATAAATTCACGGTTGGCCAGGCCCTTGGGGCACAGCATGCCGTTGCTCATGGGATAGCCGGGAACACCCTCCACCTTAAGCACCTTGCCATCCTTTACATAGGCATTGATGCCGCAGTGGAACAAAGGCTCGCAGATGGAGCAAAAGCTCCGCTTGACCTCTATGCCGGTTTCCTGGCCAGGGATCTTAGCCTGCAACAGTTTTTCCTGTTCTGTCATTCTGCCATCCCTCCCAGTATTTGTATCAGTTCATTGGGCAAGCCGCTCTTAGCCAGTACGCCCTCCTCTTCCCTATTCAGAGGCTGCATGTGGCAATTAAAGTAATGCAGGATGCAATTCTTCACCACACCGCTAAGAGCATAGCAGTTCAGCATATTGATGCAGACCAGATGGCCGTTCTGCTCAGTGATCTCGATATACTGGCCATCACGGTCCAGCAATACACGCCGATCTCCAGGCAGGTTCTTATCCCCAAAAGAGACAAAGTCAATTTCCATAAAGTGGGTGATATTATGCAGGATATTGCCCTCACAGCGGGTGGGGATACCCACCATATTGCGACCGGCAGTCTCGCCCTGCACATAGGCGCTGGCATACAATCCGATATTACGGGTATCCCCCAGCATCAGGTCGCAGCCTTCGCAGCAGTCACCGGCGGCATAAATGCCCTCGGCAGAGGTCTGCATCATGGGATCCACCACAATAGCGCGGTTCATCTTCAGCTGATCCTGTGCGATCCAGCGGATATCCGCGCGGGTACCCACGCACATCACTACAATATCCGCGCGAACAGTGGTGCCATCACTCATGGCGATGACCCCGGTGCCATCCTCCAGATGGGCTTCCTCGGTCTTGGCACCAAAGTGCAGCTCTACACCCTTTCCGGTCAGATATTCTTCGATTCGCTCGCTTACAGCCTCATAGGCAGCTGTCGGGAAAATATGCGGAGCCAGATCGGAGAAGATGGCATGGATGCCACGCTCCAGCAGCAATTCAATGATTTTGATACCGACCATGGAAGCGCCCACTACCAGCGCGGAATGGATGGGGCGCTGATCCAGCGCTTCCTTTAGGCGCTCAGCATCGTGGATGGTGCGCATGGTAAAAATGCGGTCGGCGGAGATGTCCCCCACCGGCAGATTCACTGCATTTGCACCAGTCGCAATCAGAATCTTATCATACTGCTTCTTTTCGCCGGTCGTCAGAGTCAGTTCCCGGCGGGCAGCATCCAGTGCCGTAATTCCTACCCCACTATGCAGGTTGCAGGGGTATTTGGCCAGAATCTCCTCGGCCGTCCCATAGGGGAACATGGCCTCGTAGGGGATCTTGCCTTTTACATAATAGGTCGTCAGCATCGGGTTGGCGGGCGGATGCGGGAAGGTGGAATAGACATCCACCTCAGCTTCGCTGCCGCTTTCCCGGATGGCGCGCAGGGCATTATACCCCGCACAGCCAAACCCGATAATTGCAAATCGACTCATAGCTTCCTCCTGAAAAACGGTTATGGTACTACTTCATCAAGCTGGGCAGCCAGGTAACAGTCTGCGGAATGAGCAGGACGATGGTAACGACAGCCAGCTGGATACCCACCCAAGGCAGCGAGGCCTTAAAGATGGAGCCAAGCGATGCTTCCGGCACACAGCCCTTCAGTACATATACATTCAGGCCCACGGGCGGGGACAACAGGCTGATCTGGATCATCATGACGACCATGACACCAAACCAGATGGGATCAACTCCAGCAGCCTTCAGCACGGGGTAGAAGATCGGGACAGTGAGCAGGATCATACCCATGGTATCAAAGAACATACCCAGGGGAATGTAAACCAGCAGCAGAACAACGACCATCCAGAATACCGGCATGGAAGCCTGGATAAACACATTGGCAAAGGCAGAAGCGAAGCCGCAGCGGGTGAGGAACAGCTGGAATACCGCAGCGCCGACTGAGATCATCATAATCATGCAGGTGGTCTTGATGGTATCAAAGAAAGCATTCTTCAGCGCTTTGAAGGAGAGCTTCTTATTGATAGCCGCAACAATGATAGCGACCAGGCAGCCGATGCCGGCAGCCTCGGTAGCGGTAGCCCAGCCGGCATAGATAGCACCGAGCACAGAACCGAACAGCACCACGATGCTCCACAAGCCCTTCAGGGACTTCAGGCGTTCCTTGGCGGTGAACTTTTCGGTGGAACGAGGGGCCAGCTTGGGATTGATGATGCAGCGAATGGCCAGGTAAGCACACATACCTACCGCCATAATAACACCGGGGATAATACCACCCATCAGGATCTTACCGACCGATTGCTCGGTATTGATGGCGTAGATGACCATGGGGATGGAGGGCGGAATAAGAATGCCCAAAGTGCCGGCACCGGCGATGGTACCAAGGGACAGACGGCGATCATAGCCGTAACGGTCCATCTGGGGCAGGGCAATGCGGGTCATGGCAGCCACCATGCCAACGGAAGAACCAGTAGTGGCAGCAAAACCGGCGCAGGTAAATACGGTAGCCATACCCAAGCCGCCAGGGCAGCGGCCCAGCACCTTATTACCGATACTGAACAGCTCATCGGTAACGCCAGCTTCATTGGCCAGGTTACCCAACAGAATGAACATAGGGATTGCCACCAAAGAGAAGGAGAAGATGGCATTGTAGGGGGTGGTGCTAAGGGCATAGAACGCCAAATGGCTGCCCTTGGTGATAAGCAGGCCGCCCGCGCCTACGATAAACATACTAACGGCAATGGGGCAGCGCAGCAGCATAAGAACGATAAGCGCTACAAACGCGCACAGTCCGATCATCAAAGGACTCATGCCTGTACCTCCTTTTTCTTGGTGATGGTCTCAACGGTATCCGCGATGACCTGCAGCGCCATAATGGTAACACCCAGCGCAATAGCAAAACGCAAAACATATACGGGCATTCTCATGGCAGCCAGGTAAATTTCGCGTGCGGCAAAGGAGGTCGCAAAGGATTTCCAGCTGCAATAAGTAAAGGCAACGAACAGAATGGACTCCAGCACCAGGGAGATGATATCCAGAGCGCGCTGTCCGGCTGGTTTCAGATTTGTGTAAAGCAGATCCACGGTAATGTGGCCCTTATAGATCTGCGTAAAGGAAAAGCCAAAGTAGGAAGCGGAAACATACATAAAGACGCAAATTTCGCTGCAGCCCAGAATGGGATGATGGAAGATATTTCTCATGATTACTTCGGCAATCATCAGCGCCCAAATAAGCGCGATGAGAACACCGGATGCATATCCGGATATCGTGCTGATTTTCTTAATGACTTTCATTGGCAAAGCCTCCTCATAGATTACAGAAGGGTCTTTCTTCACGGCTTTTTAGCAGGAATGTCTTACTCCCGAACAGACCGACAGCCGGAGGAGGGGGCAGCCTCCCCCGGCTGTTCGGTTCCCGGGATGGGGTTTGCTAAGGAATTTTGCGGGTCAAATTATTTGCCGTATACCTGGTAGGCAATATCCATCGGCTCATACTTTTCTACCAGAGCGCGATAGGTATCCAGAATCTCCTGGCCATTGTAGCCATATG
The DNA here is from genome assembly GCA_900547385.1 of uncultured Oscillospiraceae bacterium. Taxonomy (GTDB): domain Bacteria; phylum Bacillota; class Clostridia; order Oscillospirales; family Ruminococcaceae; genus Angelakisella. Next base: position 30,053 of record URGQ01000009.1, read on the forward strand.
AATCAGCCTTGGCAACAAAGTCGGCAACGGTTGACTCCAGCTTTTCAGCCCATTTGGCCTGCTCGGTTTCATCCAGTGCGATTACGGTCTTACCAGCGTCCTCAATGGCCTTGATGCTCTTCTTCAGCTCGCCGCCCATCCAGTCATCGCTGGAATACTCATCAACAAAACGATCATAAACGGTGCGGAAAGCTTCCTGAATATCAGTGGGAAGGCTGTTCCAGGTCTTCTCATTCATGTACAGGCTGGAGGTGGTATAGGTGCCGATGCCGGAGAAGATGAAGTAATCGGCAACTTCCTGCAGCTTGTAGCTGACAGCCAGGGTCACGGGGATACCGGTAGCAGCAGCAACGGTATCACGCTCCAACGCCTCATAGATCTCGGAAGCATCCAGCGCAACAGGGGTAGCGCCCAGCATGGTCATCTCACTGTTTACAGCGCCCATGGCACGGATCTTCAGGCCCTGCATATCGTCCAGGCCATTGATCGCCTTATCGGTGGATACGATAACAACCTCGGAGGGAACGACAGGGCCCAGGTTCACTACGCCCTGCTTCTTGCACATATCGGTGAAGGGCTCATAGGTATCGAACATTTCCTTCAGCGCCTTGTTGGCCACCCACTCGGAAGTGGTGGAATAAGGCAGCATGGCAACGAACAGCGGATAGAACTGGCTCTCATAGAAGCCCTCAGGAACAAAAGCAATATCGGCCAAGCCGCCGCTTACCGCTTCCAGCGTCTCACCGGATTTGGTCATGGACCCACCAAAATAGGTCTCGAAGGTCACACGGCCTTTGGTCTCCTTGGTCACCTGCTCCAGGAAATACTTCAGGCTGGCACCGTCAACACCGGTCTCCGGCAGATGAGTGGTAAATACCAGGTTGTAGGTCTTACCATTGTCTTCATTGGTTTGGCCGGGGTTGTTGCTTTTGTCGCCGCAGGCCACGCACAGCAGAGCCATGCACAGGGCCATTACTACGGCAAATACTTTGGACAGCTTTCTCATTTTCTAACCTCCTATAATATCTTGCTTATCTATTGTAACAGGAGAGCGCTCTCCTGTTGCAAACAATTATTTTTTACCGATTTTGTCTGTTTTTGAACTTTTAATTTTGTAATACGGAATTTATTTTCTCCATTATAAATTGTTCATTCAGATTTTTCAATCTGTTTCTGAATGATTCGTTATACCTAATTTGCATGACAGCGCTGCGTAAAAATGTCCAATTACATTTGCATTCCATTGTCATTCCGCACAAATCTAAGCGTTATTTTAGCACATCTCACTAAATAAGTACCTGTTTTCTATGATTTTTACTGCATTGCCCTCCTTTATTTGGCACGAATGTCGTTCTGCTATTCCGTATAATTCGTTCTTCATTTGCCTCTTTTCAGAATAGCGTTGCGTCAAAAGCAAACCGCCGTCGCTCTCTTATCCTGTATAACAAAAAAGAGCCTTTAGGCTCATTCACATTTTGTATTGTTTTTCTTCTTTTTCAATGCACACTCTCAGCGTAATAAAAAACATCCTGTACTATAAAGCCCAACTTCTCCACAAAGGTGTGGTAAATGGATTGACTTTCTCCCCCACCAAATAAAAAGACGCCATATGGCGTCTTTTTATTTGGCAAAGAACCGTAATTTTGATAGAAACCGTACAAAGGGATGCATTGTTGAAAATGAAAATCAGAACAGTTGCTTGGCTTCCAGCTGCAGCAACTTACTGACCTCCAGCGCAATGTCATTGAGTGTACAGTTCAAGTCGCCACGGAACCACTGCTTATACAGATTCACGATCCCACCTGCAAAATAGCAGACACGGAGGCTGACCATTTTGGAGTGGCGCATATCCTCAGGAATATCGCTGTCATTCAGCATATAGTCGGTGAACACCTTTTTCAGCTTTTCCATGAACATCTCGGAGCCGTTGGCCTTGATAAGGATACGGTAAAACTCCGCATCTTCTTCCAAGTATCTACTGAGTTGCAACAGCAGTGGGGTAGGATTACGAAAGAAGTTTGTAAATTCAAATTCTTTCAGTACTTCCAGCATCTTTGCAATGATCTCGTTTTCGATTTCCTCGGTCACACCCCGAACATCCGGGTAATGGGCATAGAAAGTCGCTCGGTTTATATCCGCCCGATTGACAATATCAGTCACCGTGATTTTAGAAAGGTCTTTTTCTTTCAACAGCACCGTATAGGCTTCCCGAATCATGCGCCGGGAACGGATCGCACTGCGGTATTCTGCTCTCCCGCCGGTCTTTTCTCTCATAAGTGCCTCCAATATCTGATAATTTCAATACAAGTGTATGATTTTATATATTCTAATTAAAATTGATGGTTGTGTTTCACTGCCTGAAATAATATACTGCAATCGAAATCAAAAGTCAACAGTTGTTTGAAATCAAGCAACTGCCGACCGAAAGGAGCTATAACTTATGAGAAACTATGACAGAGTACATCCTCGCAAGCCAGAGGGTATTGAGGAAAGAAAGGCTTATATTGTCGGCGGCGGTATCGCCGGTCTGTCGGCTGCGGCGTTCCTTGTCCGTGATGCGCAGATGCCCGGCAAAAACATCACCGTTTATGACCAGCTTCCCGTGTTCGGCGGCTCAATGGGTGCCGCAGGCAGCGCAGCGAATGGCTATGTATCCCGTGGCGAGCGTGAGCTGGAGCCGTACATGGAGTGCCTGTGGGATCTGTTCGGCAGCATCCCTTCCCTCTATGAGGAAGGCCGCACCGTGCAGGATGAAACCCGTGAGTGCAACAAAAACTGGGAGATTGACTCCAAGCACCGCCTGTGGGAGCAGGGCTTCGTTCCCCACGACGAGTCCACTATGGGTGTCACTCCGGAGACCCAGGAGCAGATGATCAAAATGATGCTGACGGAAGAAGATCAGCTTGAAGATGTGACCATCAAGCAGTGGTTCAGCCCTGCGTTCTTCCAGAGCCAGCTTTGGTACTACTGGAGCTCCATGCTGGCATTCCAGCCCTACCACAGCCTGATTGAGATGCGCCGCTATGCCGTGCGCTTCATGCACCAGCTCCACCTGATCCGCAGCCTGCGCGGTATCCTGCGCACCAAGTACGACCAGTACGGCAGCCTGATCCGGCCGCTGGAAAAGTATCTGGCTGATCACGGTGTGAACTTCGTCTCCGGCGCAACGGTCACGGATATGGACATCCGCATCGACGGCAATGATAAGACCGTGACGGCACTGCATATCGGTGAGGGCAGCGATGCGCAAATCGTTCCCGTTGCAGAAAAAGATCTCGTGTTCTTCACCAATGGCTCCATGACCCAGAACTCCACTCAGGGCAGCATGACCGAAGCTCCTGTGATGAACCGCGACGCCGTCCACAAGGGCTGCTTCTCCCTGTGGGAAAAGCTGGCTGACAAGTGCCCGGAGTACGGTCATCCTGAAAAATTTTCCTTTGATCCCGACAAGAGCAATTTCGTTTCCTGCTCTGTGACCGTGCGCGACTATCCGCAGTTCTTTGACTATCTGGCGGAAAAGACCGGCAATCCCACCGGCAAGGGTGGCTACTCCACCTTTGTGGACACGCCGTGGTTCATCAACTACAATGTGCCCCTGCAGCCCGTGGCTCCCGACCAGCCGGAGAATGTCCAGTTCATGTGGTTCTACGGTCTACACGCCAATAACTGCGGCCTGGAGGACAAGATCGACGAAATCATGCCCCATATCACCGCCATTCCTGTGGTCATGCCCTATATCACCAGCCAGTTCATGCCCCGCAAGCTGAAAGACCGTCCAGAGGTCATTCCCAACGGCAACAAGAACCTTGCGTTCATCGGCCAGTTCGTGGAGCTGGAGGGCGATGTGGTATTCACCGTGGAGACCTCTGTCCGCACGGCTATGATCGCCGTCTATCGTCTGCTGCACCTTGACCGCCCCATCACGCCGCTGTTCCAGGGCCAGTACGATATCCGTATGGTCAATGTGGCGCTCAAGACCCTGCTAGGCAAGGACAAGATCGAGGTCAGCGACCTGCCGAAGGTCAATCCGCTGAAGCTGCCCCAGACCATGCACGAGATCGTGAAAGCCATCAATCAGATTCCGCCTGTGCCGGAGTATTATTCCGAGCGGAAAGAAAAACCAGTAAACCTCGTCAAGAAATTAAGAACGCCCAGCTATCAAGCAGACTGCTTCCTAGCTGGGCGTTGATCTACTTTATCCATCAATCTCTATGCTACCATGGAATTTGAAGGTCATCCGTCCGTCGGCGTGAACGGTTACCGTGTCGATAATGATCAACCAGAGCTTTTCGTCAAACTCGGTGAGGGCATCCAATTCCTGCACCTCAAACATAAATGCTCCGATGGCTTCTGCCTGAGCTTCCCGTGCCGCCTTTGTGGTGCGGAGCTGTTCAAGTTATGCCTTGGCTTTTTTATATTGCTCCGCAAAACTGTTGTATCAGGACTCGGCTGTTTAACGATAGCCCCGGCAATTCAACGATTCTCCGGAAGTTTAACGATTACGGCAGAGCAAAAAGACGCAATCTCTATAAAACGCACGAACCCCCTCTGCAGAATTGCTCCGCAACGGGGACACTTATGTGCCAAAACAGCAGAAAAGCCTTATATCAAGCGGTTTTCTGGCATAGAAAAGGTCCACCGTAATTCTATCAAAATTACGGTGGACTTTTGGTGGGTCTTCAGGGACTCGAACCCTGGACCAACCGGTTATGAGCCGGGAGCTCTGACCAACTGAGCTAAAGACCCTTAGTAAAAAACGCCGCCGACAAAATGCACGGCGGCGTTTTGGCTCCCCCTGTCCGGCTTGAACGGACGACCCTGCGGTTAACAGCCGCATGCTCTACCGACTGAGCTAAGGAGGAATATGTCCGCAGTATCGCTACTGCGGGTGTCGGCATCAACCTATTTTCCCGGGCCGCTTCCAGCCAAGTATCTTCGGCGCCAATGAGCTTAACTTCTGTGTTCGGGATGGGAACAGGTGGGACCTCATCGCAATCAACACCGACTATTGGGTTTAGAAACACACCCTGAAAATTGAACAACGAAAGTGCGGAACAAAGATCTGCTTGCTTGGTCAAGCCCTCGACCGATTAGTACACGCTAGCTTAACATGTCACCATGCTTACACATTGTGCCTATCTACCTTGTAGTCTTCAAGGGGTCTTACCTGATTGACTCAGTGGGATATCTTATCTTAAGGCCGGTTTCACGCTTAGATGCCTTCAGCGTTTATCCGATCCGCACATAGCTGCCCAGCTGTGCCACTGGCGTGACAA
>URGQ01000010.1 GCA_900547385.1 uncultured Oscillospiraceae bacterium
ATATTTACACTTAATTACAAAAATAGCCCCCGGAGAATGCTCCGGGGGTGGTGTAAGCATCAATCCGGGCGATATGCCGTCACCATCGCTATGGCATACCCGCCATCGTGGCTCAGGGAAAGCGCCAGCTGCCAGCCCTCGGCCAGCTTTTCCGCTTCGCCGCTCAGGGCAAAATACGGCGCGCCGGTCTCTCCATAGGCCACCGCCGCCTCCGGCATGGCCCAGCCGCTCAGCCCCACGCCCATCGCCTTGCCAAAGGCCTCCTTGGCCGCCCACAGCGCCGCCGCGGTTTCAGCAGGGCACGCCTTGCGGCAGATGTACTCCTGTTCCTCCGGCGAAAAACACCGCGCCATAAAGCCCGGCCGCTTCATGCTTTTCTCTATCCGCTCCACCGCCACAATATCCACACCGTTTCGCACTCTCATTTTGGGTCCTCCCCCGCTCGTTTTCCTTTATGATACCACAAAACTCCCCCTTGCAAAAGCCCCTTTGCCGTGGTAAAATAGATGCGTAAAAATGCCGTGAACCGGTAAAGTACCCATCTTTTTCTGGCACAGAGAAGCGCTCCATCGGCTGGGAGAGCGCGCAGGAAAAAATGCGGGAAGTTCCCCGGGGAGCAGCGCCGCTGAACCCGATTCAGTTCGAGCAGTAGGCAGCGACGGAATGGCCCTCGTTACCGGGCCGTAAAGTGTGCGTCCCCATGGGCGCAAAGCTGGGTGGTACCACGGAGCATTTGCGGCTTCGTCCCTGTCGCGGGACGAGGTCTTTTTTTATCCGCCCGCCAAAAAGCTATTATTATCAAAATGGAGGGATCACTATGAAATCCGCACTGGAAGCCATCCGCGCCCGCGCGCTGGAACGGCTGCAAAATGCCGAGGATCTGACCGCGCTGGAGGAAGCGCGGGTACAGCTCCTGGGTAAAAAGGGCGAGCTGACCGCCATCCTCAAGACGATGGGCCAGCTCTCCCCGGAGGAGCGCCCTGTCATGGGCCAAATGGCCAATGAGGTCCGCGCCGCCATCGAGGAAAAGCTGGCTGCCCGCGGTGCCGCGCTCAAGGCCGCCATGGCCGAGCAGAAGCTCAAAATGGAGACCATCGATGTCACCCTGCCCGGCAAACCCGTCCGGGAGGGCCACCGCCATCCCCTCAATCTCGTTTTGGATGAGATCAAGGAAATTTTCCTCGGCATGGGCTTCGATGTCGTCTCCGGTCCCGAAGTAGAGCTGGATTACTACAACTTTGAAGCGCTCAATCTGCCGCCCGATCACCCCGCCCGTGATACGCAGGATACCTTCTATATCACCGATAAGGTGCTGCTGCGCACCCAGACCTCCCCGGTACAGATCCGCACCATGGAGCAGCGCAAGCCCCCCATCCGCATCATCGCCCCCGGCCGTGTGTACCGCAGCGATGCCGTGGATGCCACCCACTCCCCCATCTTCCATCAGATCGAGGGCCTGGTCGTTGATGAGGGCATCACCATGAGCGACCTCAAGGGCTGCCTGGAAACGGTCATCAAGCGCCTGTACGGCGAAGATTCCGTCGTGCGCTTCCGTCCGCACCACTTCCCCTTCACCGAGCCCTCCGCCGAGGTCGATGTCCAGTGCTTTGCCTGCCATGGCAAGGGCTGCCGCATCTGCAAGGGCGAAGGCTGGATCGAAATTCTGGGCTGCGGCATGGTACACCCCAAGGTGCTGGCCGGCTGCGGACTGGACCCCGAAAAGTACAGCGGCTTCGCGTTCGGCATCGGCCTGGAGCGCATCGTTATGCGCCGCTTTGCTGTCGATGATATGCGTCTGTTCTACGAAAACGATACCCGTTTTCTGGAGCAGTTTTAAGGGAAAGGAGGGGTAACTGTTATGAATCTTTCTATGAGATGGCTGGATGAATTCGTCCATGTAGATACACCCATTCATGATTTTTGCGAAGCGCTTACCATGTCCGGCTCCAAGGTAGAGGGCTATGAGGTAGAGGGCACCGAGATCGAAAATGTTGTAGTCGGCAAGGTGCTGGCAATGGAGCGCCACCCCAATAGCGATCATATGTGGATCTGTCAGGTGGATGTCGGCAAATCGGAGCCAGTACAGATCGTCACCGGCGCCCAGAATGTCCATGTGGGCGATCTGGTCCCCGCTGCCCTGCACAAATCCCACCTCCCCGGCGGCGTCACCATCACCAAGGGCAAGCTGCGCGGCGTGGAATCCAATGGTATGCTCTGCTCCCTCAAGGAGCTGGGCCTCACCACCCACGATTTCCCCTACGCTATCGAGGACGGCATCTTCATCCTGCAGGAAGCCTGCGCCGTCGGCGAGGACATCCGCACCGCCATCGGCCTCAATGATACCGTCGTGGAATTCGAGATCACCTCCAACCGTCCCGATTGCCTTTCCATCATTGGTCTGGCACGGGAAACCGCTGCAACCTACTGCCTGCCACTGCATCTGCATACCCCCGTGGTACAGGGCGCCGGCGGCGATGTAAACGACCTGCTGAAGGTCCGGGTGGAAAATACCGAGCTCTGCCAGCGCTATATGGCGGCCGTCGTCCGCAATATCAAGGTAGCGTCCTCTCCCCGCTGGCTGCGGGAGCGCCTGCGTGCCTGCGGTGTCCGCCCCATCAATAACATCGTCGATATCACCAACTATGTCATGCTGGAATACGGCCAGCCCATGCACGCCTTCGATCTCAAGTATGTCAAGGACGGCCAGATCGTGGTACGCAATGCCGCCGCGGGCGAGACCATCACCACCCTGGATGGCACCGTGCGGGAGCTCTCCCCTGAGATGCTGGTCATTGCCGATGCCGAAAAGCCCAGCGCCGTAGCGGGCGTCATGGGCGGCGAATACAGCGGCATCCACGAGGATACCAATACCATCGTTTTCGAGTCCGCCTGCTTCAAGGGCAGCAGCGTCCGCCTCACCGCCAAAAAGCTGGGCATGCGCACCGAATCCTCCGGCCGCTTTGAAAAAGGTCTGGACCCCATGAACTGCGAAGGCGCCCTGCTGCGCGCCCTGGAGCTGGTGGAGCAGCTGGGCGCCGGTGAGGTGGTTTCCGGCGTCATCGATATCGACCACGCCGACCATGCCCTGCGCCGCGTCCCCTTCGATGCCGACTGGATGAACCGTTTCCTCGGCATCTCCCTCACCCGTGAGGAAATGGTGGAATCGCTGCGTCCCCTGGAGATCGCCGTGGTGGGCAATGAGTGCATCGTTCCCAGCTACCGCGCCGATCTGGAGCAGAAGGCCGATATCGCCGAGGAAGTAGCCCGTATGTACGGCTACGATAAGATCCCCACCACCGCCCTGCGCGGCTCGGCGGAAGCGATCATCACCCCGGAGCAGGATTTTGAGCGCCGCATCAATAACGCCATGATCGCCATGGGCTACGATGAGATCGTCACCTACTCCTTTATGAGCCCCAAGATGTACGATAAGATCTGCCTGCCGGCAGAAAGCCCCATGCGGAACTCCGTCGTCATCACCAATCCTCTCGGCGAGGATACCTCCATCATGCGCACCACCGGGCTGCCCAGCATGCTGGATACCCTGGCCCGCAACTACAATAACCGCAATCCCGAAGCCTGGCTTTACGAGATCTCCAGCGAGTACCTCCCCCGCGAGGGCGAGGATCTGCCGGAGGAAAAGGCTGTCCTTATGGTAGGCTGCTACGGCGGCGAAGCCGACTTCTTCACTCTCAAGGGCACTGTGGAATCCCTCCTCAGCCGGCTGAATCTGCCCCGCGCCGATTACACCGCCGTTTCCACCCATCCCAGCTATCATCCCGGCCGCTATGCCGTCCTCACCGTTGGGGATGTCGAGATCGGCTCGGTTGGTGAGATCCACCCCACCGTGCTGGAGAACTTCGGCATCGGCTGCCGCGCCTGGATCGCCCGGCTGGATATCGCCCGGCTCCTTGCCGTCCGCCTGCCGGAGGCCACCTACCACGCCCTGCCCCGTTTCCCCGCCTCCACCCGCGATCTGGCCGTCATCTGCGATGAGAGCCTGCCCGTTGCCGCCATCGAAAAGACCATCACCGGTGCCGTTGGCAATATTCTGGAGCAGATCAAGCTGTTCGATATCTACCGCGGTGCCCCTGTCCCTGCCGGTAAAAAGAGCGTCGCCTATTCCCTGGTGCTGCGTGCCGCCGACCGCACCCTCACCGTGGAGGAATGCGATAAGGCCATCGAAAAAGCGCTCAAGGCGCTCTCGCAGTATGGCATCACCCTGCGCGCCTAAAATTTATAAAACAGGGAGAAAACTCGTTTCTTTGCGTTTTTTCTCCTTGTATTCCCCGGCGCTTTACGCTACAATAGTATTAGTGCATCATTTAGGGCCGCCTGCCCATCCGGCGGGCGCACCCTATGCAGCACCGGGCCGCCCACAGCTTTGCACAGAAGGGAGAGTGACAATATGGCCAATACCGAACCCACCATCTCTTTTTCCATCAAGGAAGACCGGGAAAAGGAACTGAAGAGAACCCTGACCACCGTATATGAGGCGCTGCTGGAAAAGGGCTACAATCCCATCAACCAGCTGGTTGGCTATATCCTCAGCGAAGACCCCACCTATATCACCACCCACAATAACGCCCGCGCCCTCATCCGCCACATCGATCGCGATGAGCTGCTGCAGGTGCTGCTGCGCAGCTATCTGGAGCGTTAAGTGCCCTTTTTCCCCACCCTACTAAGAAGGAGGCCACCCCCATGGAAAATATGCTGGAATATAAGGGCAAACCGCTGGTGCGCAGCGGCAATACCCTCTACTATGGCAACCCGGCAGAAAGCTGCGTTGCCATGCTCAAGATCCTTTCCACCAAGGACGATGCGGAAAAAACCGCCGACCGGGTGCTGGTGCAGATCCTCTCCACCGATGAGACCCTGCCCCCCAAGGATCGCATGATCAAAAAGACCGAAAAAAATGGCCTGTACGAGGCGCTCAATATCGCCTCCATCTGGCTGGAGCGTTCTCTGAACCCCTCGACCTGATCCCCCATCAAAAAAGCCCCCTGATGCCGAATTTGCGGCTGTCAGGGGGTTCTTTTTATCGAGTTTCTTCGGGCGGGTGGGCAATCAGGTACTTGATGGGAATTCCCTGCCCGGCAAACATCTCCTCATGCTCGGTGCGGGGGCTTTCGGCCGGGGCGCCCTCCCGGTGCAGGTCGTGGGTGCGGTAGTCCAGCACCCAGCCCGCCTCCTCCAGGTAGCCTAATGAGGCCATAAACAGGTCGTCGTCATCGGTCTTAAAGTAGAGCCTCGCGCCCGGGGCCATCAGCTTTTGGTAGCGCTCCAGCTGCCGCGGATGGGTCAGACGGTGCTTGTGCTGGCGGCACTTGGGGCAAGGCGGACAGAAGTTGATATACACCTCATCAAATTGGTCCGTCTCATCCATGATGAGGAAGATCCGCTCAATATCCACCGCTGTCATCAAGAAGTTATCCATCGGCACGCCCGCCGCGGCATAGGCCTCCTCCGCCTTGCGCTTGGCCAGCACCAGCATTTCGCTTTTCACATCCAGCGCAATGTAGTTCTTCTCCGGGTGAGCAGGGGCCATCTGCGCCAGGAAGCCTCCCTTGCCGCAGCCCAGCTCCAGCACCATCGGCTGCCGCCGCGCAAATTGCTCCGCCCAGTGGCCGCGCAGCGTTTCCGGCTCATCAATGTAATATTCCCATGCCGCCAGCTCGGGGCGTGCTTCGGGGTTATATCGAATTCTCATCTGTCATTCTCCGCAGTCGGTCATTTCAGGTCCTTGGAATTCAGCGAGGCAAATCCCTCGCCCAGCACCTCGTTCACATTGGTCGTTATTAGGAATGCCTTGGGATCATACTGCCGTATCAGCTCCCGCAGGCGGGGGTATTCATTGTTACGCACCGCGCATAGCACCACATGGCGCTCCGCGCCGCTGTATGCCCCGGTGGCGTTCAGCAGGGTGGCACCGCGCCCCATCTTCTCCATAATGCCCTTGGCAATAGCGGTATGCTCATCACTCACGATCAGCACCATGCGTCCGGTATTCTGTCCGCCCATAATGGTATCAATCACGCTTCCGCTGACATAAATGGCGATTAGTGCATACAGGCCGGTCTCAATGTTCTTAAAGACCACCATAGAGGCCACCACGATCACCGCGTCCACCGCGATCATCGTCTTGCCGATGGGCATAAAGGGCCAGCGCCGCTGCAGCAGCCGGCTCACGATATCGGTCCCGCCGGTGGTGGAACCCCGCAGGAACACCAGCGCCACCGCAATGCCGATGCACACACCGCCAAACAGCGCCGCCAGGATCTTATCTCCGGCGTAGGCCGGCAGGTAAGGGGCCACCACATCCACCAGTACCGACCATACCAGGATGGTCTTCAGGCTGTGCAGCGTAAATTCATGTCCCAAAAAGCGCCATGCCAGCAGCAGCAGCGGGATATTGACGCAGAAGATGGTGATACCCATCGGGATCTCAAACAGGTAATTGAGGATGACCGCCACACCGGACATCCCTCCGGGGGCAATATCATTGGGGTTCGCAAAGCAGTTCAGACCCACCGCGTATATCAAACCGCCCACTATATCCATCAGGAGATCCATCGGCAGCCGCCGCAGCCATTCCCGGTTTTTCATCGCACCGTCCTCCGTTTTCAGTTCTGTTTCGCGTTCTCTTTGTTGGCCGTTATCGCCTCAAAAAGCTCCCGTGCCCGCTCCTGCGCCCCATTCAGGTACAGGTAACCAAAAAGCGCCTCCAGCCCGGTCGCCTTGGCATAGTGGCCGGGGTCGGCGTTTTTTGGCGGATGGGCCCCACCGTTGCGGCCCCGGCGATATACCGCCTGCTCCTGCTCGGTCAGCAGCGGGGCAATGCGGTCGTAGGCCGCCGCCTGCGCCGTGGCGTTCACATAGGCCACCGCCATGCGGTGCAGCTCGCCCACCGGGCGGCTGCCATCCCGGGCCAGCATTTCCCGCACCAGCAGGCCGTACACCCCGTCCCCCACAAAGGCAAGGTCCAGCGCACTCAGCATTTTGGGGTCAAATTTTCCGCTCATTGCCATCACTTCACATACTCAAATTCAAAGTCCAGGATACTCACGGTATCCCCTTCGTTGATGCCCATCTCCTCCAGCTTCTTGATGATCCCGCTCTGGATCAGCACCCGCTGGAAGTATTGCAGCGATTCGTAGTCCTCCATATTCACACCGGTCAGCGCATTGGCCAGCCAGTCGGCCTTCACCACATACACGCCGTCCACCACTTCCACGGTGAACTGGTTGCGGCGGGTGGCCTTCAGGCGCTCCTCCTCGGTGATGGGCTCCGGCTCATACCGCACGATGGGCGGCAGCTTGGCCAACTCCGCGGCAATGGCCTGCACCAGCTCCTCGGTGCCCTGTCTTGTCGCCGCGCTGATGGGGAAAAAGCGATAGCCCTCCCCCTCCACATACTCGCGGAAGGCCGCTATCTGCTCCTCAGTGGCCATATCGCACTTGTTGCCGGCCACCAGCATGGGGCGCTCCGCCAGCTCGGGGTTAAAGCGCCGCAGCTCGGTATTGATGGTCTTAAAGTCCTCGATGGGATCGCGTCCCTCTATCCCGCTCACATCCACCACATGCACAATCAGCCGGCAGCGGTCCACATGCCGCAGAAACTCATGTCCCAGTCCCAGCCCCTCGCTGGCGCCCTCGATGAGTCCGGGGATATCCGCCATCACAAAGCTGGTCTCGCCGTCCACCCGCACCACACCCAGCACGGGGGTCAGGGTGGTAAAGTGGTAATTCGCTATTTCCGGCTTGGCGGCGCTCACCACCGAGATCAGGGTGGATTTGCCCACATTAGGGAAGCCGCACAGCCCCACATCGGCCAGCAGCTTCAGTTCCAATTCCACATCGTAGCGCTCACCGGGGTAGCCGGGCCGCGCAAAGCGCGGGATCTGCCGGGTCGCCGTGGCAAAGTGCTGATTGCCCCAGCCGCCCTTGCCGCCGCGGGCTACCACCACTGGTTCATCTCCGGAAAGATCGGCCAGCACCCGGCCGGTCTCGGCCTCCCGCACCACGGTACCCTTCGGCACCTTGATGACCAGACTCTCACCGGTTTTACCGCTGCACCGCGCGCCGCTGCCGTTCTGTCCGTTTTCGGCGGCATATTTTTTCTTATACCGGAACCCGATCAGGCTGCTCATGTTGGTGTCCGCCTGGAAGATCACATCTCCCCCGCGTCCGCCGTCGCCGCCATCGGGGCCGCCCGCCGCCACAAATTTTTCCCGGTGGAAGGAGACCGCGCCGTTGCCGCCGTCCCCCGCCTTGATGGAAATTTTCGCTTTATCTACAAACATCTTGTTCCTCGCTTTATCTTACAAACTGCCTTATGGGGAGTTTCCCCCTTTGGACGGCAGTTATCCGTTACAAGAACAAATCCCGGGGTTTACACTCCGGGACTTTGTCTTTGGCCAAATTATTCTGCAGGGTAAACGGAAACCTTCTTGCGCTCTTTACCCATACGCTCAAACTTGACGCGGCCGTCAACCAGAGCAAACAGGGTATCGTCGCTGCCGATCCCTACATTCTCACCGGGATGAATGTGAGTGCCTCTCTGGCGGACCAGGATGTTGCCAGCCAGAACTGCCTGACCGTCAGCACGCTTTACGCCCAGACGCTTGGACTCAGAATCACGGCCGTTCTTGGTAGAACCCATACCTTTTTTATGAGCCATAAATTACACCTCACCTTTCTCCTCAGTTTTCTTGGCAGCAGTCTTACGGGTAGCGGGCTTCTTCTCGCCCTCCGCCTTGGGAGCAGCAGCCTTCTTGGCAGTGGTCTTCTTTTCGCCTTCGGCCTTGGGGGCAGCAGCCTTCTTAGCAGCGGGCTTCTTTTCACCCTCCGCCTTGGGAGCAGCAGCCTTCTTGGCAGCAGGCTTCTTCTCGCCTTCCGCCTTAGGGGCAGCAGCCTTCTTCGCGGGCTTCTCCTCAGCAGCGGTGCCTACCGCGGTGATCTCCACCTTGGTATAGGGCTGGCGATGACCCATCTTGCGCTTGCTGTCCTTCTTGGGACGATAGGTCATTACCACGATCTTCTTGGCCTTGCCATTCTTCAGCACCTTGCCGCTTACGGTCATGCCCTCTACATAGGGGGTGCCAAAGGTCATGGTGTCATCACCAACTGCAAGAACCTTCTCGAAGGTCACGGTCTGGTCGACTTCAGCGTTCAGCTTCTCGATGTAAAGAACATCGCCGACCTTTGCGGTGTACTGTTTGCCACCGGTTTCAAAGATTGCGTACATATTGTGTAGCCTCTTTCGTTAATCTCGCTGCGAAAAAACAAGGCGGCACCCCTTTCGGGATACACTTATAAAAGCCCGTCGCATGCGGCACTTGATATTGTATCATACCGCCCATAGCTTGTCAAACTATTTTGCGCAGATTTTCCTTGTTTCAAGCGGTTTTTCCGCCTGCCGGCGGCGGGGCCCTACTTTTCTATGAAGAAAAGTAACCAAAAGTCACTCGGGGAGGACCCCGAGACTCCCTACGCGTCGGAGCCCTCCCGCCCGGAAACACTGCGCATTCCCGGAGCGGGATTAGACGACGCTGATAAGGAGCCGCAGGCGCATTTTAATTTGGTTCCTGCAAACCGATTGCAGGAAGTCACGCTGTCGAGCCTATGGGTTGAACAAGCAGCTATTTGCCCAGACGGCCCCTCCCCCGCCACGGGGGAGGGGGACGGGGTGGGGGCAGATGCGCCCGCGGCTACCTTGGGAGCGTATCTGTGCGCAGTACGGACGATGCTTTGCATCGTTCGTATCCAGCACTGCAAGCGACAGAAAGGGGTTCGTCAAGGGGGAATCCGTCCCCCTTGACCCTGTTTTGCTTCCTTTTGCAGGAACAAAAGGAAGGCCTCCGCGGCGAACAGTACTGATTGTCACCCTTCGGTGACTTCGCGACGCCGCTAGGCGATTACAAACTATCCTCCCGCCGGGCAGGCATACAGGTTGCGCCTTCGCAAAAGACTCCGCGCCGCCAAAGGCGACCACAAACTCGCCCCTAGTTCGTATAATAAATACCAGCCATCATTGCCCAATAAAATCTATCATTTATGTAATCTTTGCCCAACAATCCCCAATTCTGTAAACTTTCCATTAAAAAAAGTGAAATATTAACCTTTGGACTGCAAAAAACATGCGATTTTGCCGTATTAGTGGGAGGATTTTTTATCCCCGCCCCAGAAAGACCAGCTCCACCGGCTCTTGCTCAGTGGCCTCTCCCCGCCAGGCAATGGCCCCCTCCCGGACGGTCAGCAGCACCGGCCGGCCGCCATGGGTCTTGTCCAATCCATGGTAGCAACCCTCCGCCGGCAGCGCCATTTCCGGCGGCAGCCGCAGGCAGAGCTCCTCTCCCCGCCGCACCGCTTTTCCACAGACGGCATAGGGCGTCCCCAGCAGCTCTCCCGCCAGCTCGGTATCTCCCTCCAGCAGGCAGCGCCGTATCCGGCTGGAGCTCACCGTCTCCCCTTTCCAGGTCACCGGCTCCAGCGCCGTCACAGCAATGCCCATCGGCTCCGCCAGCTCCCGCAGCAGGGCCACATTTCCGGCGCCCTTTTTGCCAAAGCGGTAATCCTCGCCGCACACCACACCCCTGCAGTTCAGGCAGTTTTTCAGTATCTCCCGCACAAATTCCTCCGGAGAAAAGTTGTAGAAGCTCTCAAACGGCGGGCAAAGCACCAGCTCCACCCCCAGCTCCTCCATCACCCGGTCCCGGCTTTCAGGGCTTTGCAGCAGCTTCACATCGCTTTTGCTCACTGTCCGGTCGGTATGGTGCGGCGGCTCAAAGGTAAAAACTGCCCCCTTGCCGTTTTGCGCGCGCGCCTGTTTTACCGCCTCGGCTATTACCGCGCGGTGCCCCAGATGGACCCCGTCAAAAAAGCCCAGGGCCGCCACGGTAGGATATTCACTTTTGCGGGAAAGGTCATGGAAGATCAGCAATTGGGATTCTCCTTTGTGTAAAACAGCTTGATGATCTGCAATTCTGCTATGCTGCGTTCGATGTGGGCCAGCGCCAAAAAACGGCCGTCGCCGTAAACCCGCACCGTATCTCCCTCGGCGGGAATTTTGATGCGGTTGGTATCCAGCCGGATACCGTCGAGGAACATTTTGCTCTGCTTGGGGGAAAGGAAGATGCTTTTATACTGCCGGAAAGCCGCGTCCACCGGCATCAGCAGCTCCTCAAAGCGGCCCTCCTCGCTGGCCTGCTTCAACTCCTCCAGGGTATGGCAGTCCGCCGTGGTAAAGCCCAGAGTCTCGGTCCTTCTCAGGGCGGTCAGCATACCGCCGCAGCCCAGCGCCTCGCCGATATCATGGCAAAGGGTCCGGATATAGGTCCCCTTGGAACAGGCCACATCAATGACACAGGTCCGGTTCTCCGGGTCAAATTCCAGCAGCTCCAGCCGGTGGATGGTAACGCTGCGGGTGGGCCGCTCCACCTCCTTGCCGGCGCGCGCCAGCTTGTACAGCCGCTGCCCGTCCACCCACACAGCGGAATACATCGGCGGCAGCTGGTCAATGGTGCCCCGCAGCGGCGCCAGAGCTGCCTCCAGCGCTTTTTTTGTCACCGGCTTTTCGCTGGTGGAAAGGATATTGCCGGTGCAGTCCTGGGTATCGGTGGTCACACCAAAGCGGATGGACGCCGTGTAGCGCTTATCCTGTACCGGCATCAGCTCCATGGCCTTGGCGCTGCGGCCAAAAAAGAGCGGCAGCACACCGGTAGCCATCGGGTCCAGGGTACCGCCGTGGCCTATCTTGTGGCAATCGGCTATGCCCCGCATCTTCGCCACCACATCAAAGGAGGTCCAGTCCTGCGGTTTATCGACACATAGGATCCCCTCCAGCTGGCGGGAATGGTATGTTTTCTTCATGCTTGCTCCTTTGGCAGATGTTTTACGGCCTCGGCCACCAGCAGGCGGGCGGTCTCCTCCACCGTTCCCTTTATGGTGATTCCAGCGGCCAAACGGTGCCCGCCGCCGCCGAAGATCTCCGCGATCTCATCGGCATTGACCGGCTCCTTGCTGCGCAGGGAGATATGGCATTCCCCCTCGTGCTCCTTGATGGTGATGCCCAGCAGCACGCCATCTATCTTCCGGGGGATGCCTGCCACATCCTCCAGCTCCTCACCGGTCACGCCGGTTTGGGCCCGCATGGCCAGCGTCACCGGCATCACGGCGATCCGGTCCCCGGCGTAAAATTCCAGCGAGGACATCATTTTGGCTTCGGCCAGCATTTTGGCCTTGCTTTCGCTTTCAAAAACACGGGTATTGATGGCAGCGGTATCCACGCCGCTTTCCATGATCTCCGCAGCCAGCCGCAGCGTCCCGGCCGCGGTATTGGAAAAGCGGAACCCGCCGGTATCGGTGACAAGGCCGGTATAGACGCACTCGGCTATTTTGCCGGAAACGGGCAGCCCGATGGCCTTAATGACGGCGGCGACCGGCTCGGCACAGGCCCCGGCCTCCTGCCACAGGCAGGTCTGGGCGGCATAATCGCTGTTGCTGGGGTGGTGGTCAATGCAGAGATCCACCATATGGCCGTACTTTTCCTCCAGGCCGCCCAGCATCCCGGCGGTGGCCACATCCACGGTCACCACATATTCCACCGGCCAATCCAGCACCCGGCTGGGGGTGTAATCCCCATACAGGTAGTCATACTGCTTCGGCAGGGCATCGGCGCACAGCACCCGTACCTCCTTGCCTAGCTCCTTTAGGGCATAGTATAGGGCAAAGGCGCTGCCCACGGTATCGCCATCGGGGCGGCGGTGGCACAGCAGCGTGATATTGTCCTTCTGCATCAGCAGCTCGGCCGCGCGGGCCGCGGAAAGGTTTTCCCTCATTCTTCGGCCTCCCCTTTCGCTTCCTCCTCCGGGACGATCTCGCGCAGCAGGTGGCTGATGTGGACACCGTATTCGATGGAGTCATCGGCGATGAACTGGAATTCCGGGGTGTGGCGCATGGCCAGCCGGCTGCCCACCTCCCGGCGGATATAGCCTGCCGCGCTCTTGAGCCCCTTCACCGATTCTTTCGCGGTCTCGATGCCGGAAAGGGAGCTGACATAGACCTTGCAGCTGGAGCCGTCGCGGGAAAGCTCGGTGCGGACGATGGAAAGCATGGGGTCGATGCGGGGATCCTTGAGCGACCGGAAAATTGCGGTCAGCTCCCGGTGGATATCCTCGCCGTGGCGGGCGTTTTTATAATTCGGCATGGTGCCCCTCCTTTGGTTTTTCTCTTCAAACGGCAAGGGGCAGCCGGATATGATCCGGCCGCCTTCTTTACCAGAAAATTATTGTTTGATTTCTCTAATCTCGTAGGCTTCAAAGATATCGCCGTTCTTCAGGTCGCTGAACTTCTCCAGCGTGATGCCGCATTCGTAGCCCTGGGCCACTTCCTTCACATCGTCCTTGAAGCGGCGCAGGGAGGCCATCTTATCATCGGCGATGATGATGCCGTCACGGACCACACGGATATTGGCGGAACGGACCATCTTGCCATCCAGCACATAGCAGCCGGCCACGGCGCCCACGCCGGTGATCTTGTAGACATTGCGGATCTCGGCACGGCCCAGATCGACCTCCTCGGTCTTGGGCTTGAGCATACCCTTCATAGCGGCCTCGATCTCCTCGATGGCATCGTAGATGATGCGGTAGAGGCGGATCTCGACACCGTCACGCTCGGCATTGGCCTTGGCGGTGGGGTCGGGACGGACATTGAAGCCGACAATGATGGCGTGGGAGGCATTGGCCAGCATGACATCGCTTTCGCTGACAGCGCCGACGGCGCCGTGGATGACACGGACACGAACCTCATCATTGGAGAGCTTTTCAAGGGACTGGCGGACGGCTTCCACCGAGCCCTGAACATCGCCCTTGACGATAACGGGCAGCTCCAGCACCTCGCCTTCGCTGATGTGCTCGAAGAGGTTATCCAGGGTGACCTTCTGGTACCGCTTGAATTCCTCCTCCTTCTGCTCCATGCGGCGTTTTTCCACCAGCTCGCGGGCCAGCTTCTCATCCTCAACGGCATTGAAGATATCGCCCGCGGCAGGAACCTCTGCCAGACCGGTGATCTCCACCGGGCAGGAGGGACCGGCCTCCTCAACCTTTTGGCCCTTATCGTTGGTCATGACACGCACACGGCCTACGGCGGTGCCGGCAATGATGGCTTCGCCGGAATGCAGGGTACCGGTCTGGATGAGGACGGTGGCCACAGGGCCGCGGCCGGTATCCAGCTTGGCTTCGATAACGGTGCCCTTGGCCATGCGGTTGGGGTTGGCGGTCAGCTCCATGGTATCGGCCACCAGCAGGATCATCTCCAGGAGGTTATCCAGCCCCATGCCGGTTTTGGCGGAAACAGGAACGCAGATGGTATCGCCGCCCCACTCCTCGGGGACCAGCTCGTATTCGGTGAGCTGCTGCTTGATGCGCTCGGGATTGGCTTCGGGTTTATCCATCTTATTGATGGCCACGATGATGGAAACACCGGCCTCCTTGGCGTGGTTGATGGCCTCTACCGTCTGGGGCATGATGCCGTCATCGGCGGCGACGACCAGTACGGCGATATCGGTGACCTGGGCGCCGCGGGCTCTCATGGAGGTGAAGGCGGCGTGGCCGGGGGTATCCAGGAAGGTGATGGGCCGGCCATCCACCTGCACCTGGTAAGCGCCGATGTGCTGGGTGATGCCGCCGGCTTCGCCGGAAACGACGCTGGTTTTCCGGATGGCATCGAGGATGGAGGTTTTGCCGTGATCGACATGGCCCATGACCACCACGATGGGGGGGCGGGGCTCCTGGGCTTCTTCCTTATCCTCTACCTCGAACAGGCGGTCCTCAATGGTGACAACGACCTGCTTGGTGACCTTGGCGCCGATCTCCATGGCGACGAGGGAGGCGGTATCAAAGTCGATGACATCGCTGATGGAGGCCATAACGCCCAGTCCCATCAGCTTCTTGACGATCTCGCTGGCCTGTACCTTGAGAGTGAGGGCCAGCTCGCCGACGGTCATTTCCTCGGGCAGGGCCACCTCCAGCCGCTGGCGGCGCTGACGCTCCAGCTCCAGGCGGCGCATCTTTTCCTCCTCGCGCTCCTTGCGGCTGAGGACGGGCTTGCCGCGGCGGGCGGATTTCTGATTGAGCTTCTGCTTTTTGGCGAAGTTATCCTTCATGTTGCCGGCCGGGGCGATCTGTTCGTACCGCTCATTGTACTTATCGAGGTTGACCTCGCTGGTGCGCATATCCACGGTGGTGCGGGTCACGGTATTGGCGGTAAAGGTATTCTCGCCCTTGGGGCCCTTCTGCTTGGGGGCCTGCTGGCGGATCTCGATGGGCTTGCGGGGGGCGGCGGGCTGCTGGGGCGCCGCAGGCTTGGGGGCCGGGGCGGGAGCAGCGGGCTTCTGGTTCAGATTGGGCCGCAGGCCGTTGCCCTGGGGCCGGTTGTTATCGCGGTTGTTCTCAAAGCGGCGGTCGCCCTGCGGACGGTTGTTCTCAAAGCGGCGGTCGCCCTGCGGACGGTTATTCTCAAACCGGCGGTCGCCCTGCTGGCGGTTATTCCCCTGCTGGGGACGGTTATTCCCCTGCTGGGGACGGTTATTCCCCTGCTGGGGACGGTTTTGGCCCTGGCCATTGGCGGCCGGCTGCTGGGGCCGGGGAGCCGGAGCGGCGGGCCGGGGCGCCGGGGCGGGCGCGGGCGCTGCCTTTTCCACGGGCTTTTCGGCGGGCTTTTCTGCGGGTTTGGGGGCCGCGGCGGGGGCGGGCTTCTTTTCGCCCAGCTTAAAGTACTCGCCGAAGTCCTTGACGGCGTGCTGCTGGGTGTAGTGCTCCATCACAAAATTGAGCTCCTCGCCGGAGAGCACCGTCTGCGGCTTTTTGGCCTCGCCGCCGAAGCGCTCCTGCAGCAGCGCGGTCAGGTCCTTGCCGCTTATATTCAGGTCTTTGGCGACCTCGTTCAGTTTAACTTTTTCGATCATCTATCCAAGTCCTCCTCATCATCACTCATCATTGCCCGGATACCACCGGCGAAGTTTTCATCGCAGACCGCCAGAATGCCGGTATTTTTGCCGGTATAATGGCTGAGGGTCTGCATCGTACAGGGAAGAGAAATTACCGGGATATCCGGCAGCTTTTGCCGGAGCCGCGCGGCGCTGCGGGGGGAAAGATCCTGCGCCAGCAGGAGAAGATGGGCTTCCCCTTTTTCCGCTTTTTCCACGGCGGCATCCATGCCGGTGGTGAGCCGGCCGGCCCGGCGGCACAGGGAGATGAATCCCAGCACCTTTCTTTGGGTCACATCATTCATCGGCGGCGTTCAGCTCCTCTTCCAGTTTTGCCATCACCTCATCGGGTACGGGGCATTGGAAGGCACGCTCCAGCCGTTTGGCCTTCTGTGCCTTGCGGAGGCACTCGACCTTGCGGCAGAGATAAGCACCGCGGCCGGCCGTCCGCCCGGTGGGGTCTACATGGACCTCGCCCTGCGGGGTATGGACAATGCGTACCAGCTCTTTTTTGGGGAAATGCTCGCCGCAGCCGGCGCACATTCTTACGGGGATCTTCTTTTGCTGCACTGTGGGTGCCTCCTTTCTTTATGATTACTCTTCCTTGGCGGGTTCCTCCTCGCCGTAGAAGCCGCTTTCGGGACGGATATCGATCTTCCAGCCGGTCAGGCGGGCCGCCAAGCGGGCGTTCTGGCCCTTATTGCCGATGGCGAGCGAGAGCTGGTGATCCGGCACGGTGACGCGGCAGCTGTGGGTATCGGCGTCCAGGATCTCCACGCCCAAAACGGTGGCGGGAGAAAGCGCCGCGGAAATGTAGGCGGCGGGGTCATCGCTGTAATTGACGACATCGATCTTTTCGCCGCCCAGCTCCTCCACGATGGTATTGACACGGGCGCCCTTGGGGCCGATGCAGGCGCCGATGGCATCCACATTCTCATCCCGGCTGGAAACGGCCAGCTTGCTGCGGGAGCCCGCCTCGCGGGCGATGGAACGGATCTCGACGGTGCCATCGTAGATTTCGGGGACATTCATCTCGAAGAGACGCTTGACCAGGCCGGGGTGGGTGCGGGAGATCATAAGGCGGGGGCCCTTTTCGGTATTCTGCACATCCACCACATATACCTTGATGCGCTGACCCTCGGTAAAGGTTTCATCGGGGATCTGCTCGGTCTTGGGCAGCACGGCTTCGCTGCTGCCGATCTCCAGGGTGACATTGCCGCGGACGGGATCCACCCGCAGCACCTTGGCGGAAACGATATCGTGCTGGCGGCTCTCATACTCCTTGAGCAGCAGGCCCTTTTCGGCCTCCCGGATACCCTGATGGATGGAGGATTTGGCCGCCTGGGCCGCGATGCGTCCGAACTTTTTAGGATCAAGGGCGACTTCCAGCACACTTCCGGCGGTGATGCCGCTCTGGTACTTGGCAGCATCCTCCACGCTGATCTGGGTGGTTGGGTCCTCGACCTCCTCCACGACATCCTTGCGCAGCGCCACATAGAAGCGGCCGGTCTCGGGATCGATCTCCACGACGCTGTTTTCGCTGTTAAAGGGGTCCTTCTTGATGGCCTGGGCGATGGCGGTCTGGATCTTTTCGATCATATAATCCACCGGGATGCCTTTTTCCTTCTCCAGCATCTTCAGGGCATCAAAGAGGTTAAATTCCTCCTGGGGTTTCTTCTTGGCTCTTGCAGCGCTCATTTGCTTACTCCTCCACTAAAATCATTATACAGACGGATAAACGCGGTTTCGCCGCGTTCCACATTCATTTCGGTTTTTTCATCCAGCAGCAGGGTCAGGGTGCCATCGCGGTAATCGGTAAGGGTGCCGATGAAATCCCGCACGCCCTCCACCGGGCGGATGAGCCGCACCAGCAGCTGCTGGCCCATCAGGGCCTCAAAGTGCCAATCGCGGGTGAGGGCGCGCTCGATGCCGGGGGAGGAAACCTCCAGCGTGTAGCTGCCATCGATGGGGTCGGCTTCATCCAGCACATCGCTGATTGCCCGGGAAAAGGCCTCACAGCTATTGATATCGATGCCGCCCTCTTTATCGACATAGTACCGCAGGTACCAGCCGCTGCCCTCCTTCTCGTAGACGACATCCCACAGCTGCAGGCCCATTTCTTCCAGAATGGGAGCTGCCAGCTCCTCCGCTATGGCGGCGGTATTCTTTTTGGCCATCGCTTTGCCTCCTAACATAAAGGAAAGAGCGGGTCGCCCCACTCTTTCTTTCTACTACCATATTCCAAATAATACTGTATCACAAATTGCAAGGCTTTGCAAGCACTATTTTGCACAAAAAGGGCGGTTTCATCGCAAAAAAGCGGCATTTTTCCGCCAAAGCTCACCCGGTGTACTCCTCGCAGCGGTAGCGGGGCTTGCCCTGGCTCTTTTTGCCGTACTCAATGGCGTGCTGCGGGCAGCCGCAGATACAGGCCATGCAGTGGGTACAATGCCCCTCCCAGTGGGGTTTTCCCTCCCGCATCACGATGCAGTTGGTGAAGCACATTTTGGCGCAGCGGCCACAGCCATTGCAGACCGGGGTGGTGTAAAAGGGGCTGCTTTTAATGCAAAAGCGATAGAAGAAACGGTTGACAATGCCGCTTTTTAGGCGGTCGGCCAGGGTCAGCTTTCCCCCCGGGAAGGGCTGATCCCCTGCGATGAGGGCGGCGGCTTCCAGAAGGGGCTCCCGCGCGGCATCAATGATCTTCTTCGCCTCTTCCTCTCCTGGCACCGGGAACATGGCCACATAGTTTTCCGGCATCACCAGCGGCCACACGCCGCGGTATTCCAGGCCCAGCTCCCCGCAGAGCTTGCGCAGGCGGGGCCCGGCCGCACCGATATCATCCCCGCAGGTGAGGACGAAATAGGCTTTTCTGCTGCCATCAAAGCCGGTGCGGCGCAGCAGATCGGCAAAGACATGGGGGATCTGCCAGCCGTAGGTGGGACAGACAAAGACCCACGGTTTTTCGGAATGGAGGGAAGGCGCCAGGCCGCTTTTGAGGGCGGGGGCGGCATCCTCGGCGGTATCGTGCAGATGATCTGCCAGCAGCTGCGCGGCCCAGCGGCTGTTGCCGGTGCCGGTGAGGTAATAGATCATGCGGAAAAGCCTTCTTTCGGTTAGATTTATTCGGCCCAGTTCTGCAAAAGGCCATCGTAAACGGCGGTCTGGTGCTTGAATTCCTCGTAAAGGGCGTGGGCCCGGCCCAGGCGGTTTTCAAACAGGGCCCGATAGTAGCGGCGTGTGACCACATAGGTGCTGAGGGAGATGCGCTTGTAGTAGTAGCCGGCGGTATCCATCATATCGGCGTACTCGTACATCAGGTCCCACAGGGCGTTGATGGCCTCGGTCTCGGGCTTTGCCACATTCTGCACTGCCTGCAGCTGACCCACGATCTCATCCAGCAGGCCGCTATCCATAATGCCGGCGGCGGCGAAGCTATCGCCCTTTTCCATGGCCTCACAGTAGGCTGCGTAATCCCGCTCGAAGCGGCGGCAGCTTTCCCCCGCCACGGCCTCGTAGCTCTCCTTGAACGCGCGGTAATCGGCCAGCACCTCATCCAGCACGCCAAAGTACCGGTAGCTGCCCAGCAGCGCCAGCATCTCATCGGAAAGGGTAGTGGGCGAGGCCTGCAGCTTTTTGAGCAGCAGCGGCGAGGCCGTGACCCCATTTTGCAGCAGTACAGCGGCGGTTTCGGTATCATCATTGGCCACAGCCAGGTCCAGCAAATTGCCGGTTTGGGCGCTTTCCACCCCGTAGCGCAGGGCCACAGTGGTGCTGTCCCCTTCGGGAAGGGCGGCCTCCTCCGCCGAGAGCGGGAAATGGGCCAGGTAAAGCGACAGCCGTTCGGCATTCCCCATGGCGGTGCAGTAGTAGGCAATGGAAGGCGCCGTGCAGCCGGTATCGGTGTGCTGCTCCTCCAGAGTGGAAAGCAGCTGCTGCCAATCCTGGCGCTCCGCTATGGTCAAGGCGGCGGGCTCCGCCCAGTAGAGATTGTGGTTTTCCCCG
The DNA here is from genome assembly GCA_900547385.1 of uncultured Oscillospiraceae bacterium. Lineage (GTDB taxonomy): Bacteria > Bacillota > Clostridia > Oscillospirales > Ruminococcaceae > Angelakisella. Next base: position 19,990 of record URGQ01000010.1, read on the forward strand.
GTGGCACCGGCTTTGACCACCAGCTCCACCGTTTCGGCATTGCCGCTTTGCAGCGCGGCCCACAGCAGGCCATCGCCATTGCGGTCGGTCACCGAAACATTGCCCTCATTGAGCAGCAGACGCAGGGTGTCATTTTCCCCGTGGCGGGCCGCCCACAAAAGCTGCTCCGACTGTACCCGCAGCACCGATTCCTTTTCCAGCCAGCCCTGGCACAGCACTGTGACGACCCGGAGGGTCGGCTCCCCCTGCTGCATGGCCCGTAGCCGCAGGCACAGGGCATGGGGCTTGCCATCGGCCAGGAGAGCCTGTAATTCGGCATCGGCGGCGACGGCGCTGGCGCTTTCGCCGGTGATGGGATCGGTGAGAAGAACGGCATAGCGGTTCAGGCCCTCATCCTCCCCGGAAAGATAATTTTCCGGCAGCTCCCCGCTCTGCTGCGCCCACACGCGCACGATGAAAAGATCCTCACAGGCGGTCCATTCCTCCACCGGCAGCACATTGATGCCGAAGGAGGCCCGCAGATCCAGAAGGGGCCGGTTCTGCTCATCAACGCAGTAGCACAGGGTCACAGCTTTACCCTCCACCGCGGCGGGCTGCAGCACCCAGTGCTGCGCGCCGATGGTCAAAGCGGCGGGGTCGCCATCCGAGACGACCGAGCCGGAAAGGCCCAGCTGATCCCACAGGGCGGCGTTATCGGGATCGGCCAGCCACTGGGTGCGTTCTTCCTCCGCGGCGGCAAATACCGCGGAGAGTTTGTATTCTTTTTGCGCGCCGCAGGCAGTCAGCAGAACCAGCATGACCGCCAGCAGCAGCGCCGTCCATCGTTTTAGCATAAGTCACTCCCAAAAATGGTTTTGTGCGGATATTTTACCATACTGCGGCAAAAAAGGCAAACGCAGGGGATGAACAAACTGTAAAAAAAGCCCCGGAACGGGCGGTTCCGGGGTGAGATGAGGGGCTGTTCAGCGGCGCAGAGCCTTGAGCTCAGCCTTGTGCTCCGGGGGGATGCGGAAGCTCTCCACTGCCTTTTGGATGGTTTTTTGCCGTACCCAGGGGGAAAGGCGGTCTTCGGTGAGGTAGGGCAGGATCTCCTCATACCGGAAGGCGAGCGCCGTGGCGAAATACCACGCCTGCATCATGCGGATGTAGTAGTGATCGCTTTCCACCGCGGCCACCCAGGCCGGGTACTCCGGGGAAAAATCCTCCCGCAGGTAGTGGGTCATCAGCATCTCGATGGCGAAACGGACGGTGTAGGGGTGGGCATCCCCCAGCCAGCGGGTGACGCAGGGCAGCAGCTTTTCGCGGTTTTTGGCAAAGCAGACGGGCTTTAACAGGTCGCAGGTGGCCCAGTTATCGATCCGCGGCAGAAAGCGCTCCAGCCACGGCATCAGGGCCTCAAAACTCTTTTCCCGCATCAGCAGCAGGGCATGGAGATTATTTTCCTCGTAGTAGGTGTGAGGCAGCTCCCGCAGGAAGAGTGCGGCCTGCGGCGTTTTGGCTAGGGCGGCGGCATAGCGGCGCAGGGCGGGCATCCGCACCCCGATGACGCGCTCCCACGCCACCCCCGGCATGAGGGCGGCATGGAAGGCACGGTATTTTTCATCCCGCAGGGCAAACAGGGCTTCGGTGATCTCTCGCATGGGCGGCCTCCTTTTGGGGTTTTGGATGATAGGATTCTACCGCAAATAGGGTAAAAGCGCAAGAAGGGGCGGCCTGACCCACAAGGGAGGGCAGACCGCCGGAAGAAAAACATGGATAATATCAGTGCTTGGGGACCAACAGGGCCCGCATGGCATTGAGGATGGCCAGCACCAGCACGCCCACATCGGCAAAGACAGCGATCCACATGTTGGCATCGCCGGTGGCGCCCAGCACCAGTACCAGCGCCTTGACCGCCAGGGCGAAGATAACATTCTGCCAGACGATCTTCATGGTGCGGCGGGAAAGCCGAACGGCCAGCGCCAGCTTGCTGGGGGCATCGTCCATCAAGACGATATCAGCGGCCTCAATGGCGGCATCGCTGCCCAGGGCGCCCATGGCGACACCGACATCGGCGCGGGCCAAAACAGGAGCATCATTGATGCCATCGCCGACGAACACCAGAGGAGAACCGGTTTGCAGCAGCTCCTCCACCGCGGTCACCTTATCGGCGGGCAGCAGCTCGGCCCGGTATTCATCCAGGCCAAGCTCCCCAGCCACAGCCTGGGCTACGGCGGTCTTATCGCCGGTCAGCATCACGGTCTTTTCCACGCCCTCGGCCTTGAGGGTCCGAATGGCCTCGGCGGAATCGGGCTTGGGGGTATCGGCGATGACCAGATAGCCGAGATAATCATTATCGGCCGCCATGTGGATAACGGTGCCAACCTCGGCGACCTCCCGGCAGGGAACGCCGATTTCCTTCATTAGGCGCTCATTGCCGGCGTAGATATGACGGCCGTCAATGACGGCTTCAATACCGCGGCCGGTGTGGTCCTTGGCGTCCTCGATCTCTTTTTCGATGGGCTTGTCGTAGGCGGCCACCACCGACTGGGCAATGGGATGATGAGAGAAGCTCTCGGCAGCGGCGGCGGTCGCCAGCAGGTCGTCCTCGGTTCCGGCGGCGGGGACGATATGGGTGACGGTAAAGCTGCCCTTTGTCAGGGTGCCGGTCTTATCGAATACGACGGTTTTGGCCTTAGCCAGCGTTTCCATATAGCCTGCGCCCTTTACCAGGATGCCGCAGCGGGAAGCCCCGCCGATGCCGCCAAAGAAGGTGAGCGGCACACTGACAACCAGTGCGCAGGGGCAGGAAACGACCAGGAATACCAGGGCACGCTCCACCCAGGTGCCCCAGGGCTGGGAGAAGAACAGGGGCGGAATAACCGCCAGCAGGGCGGCGCCTGCCACGACGCAGGGGGTGTACCAGTGGGCAAAGCGGGTGATGAAACTTTCCACCCTGGCCTTTTGGTCGGCGGCGTTTTCCACCAGCTCCAGAATCTTGGCGGCGGTGGATTCGCCGTAGGCGCTTTGGGTCTGAACCGTAATGACACCGGTGAGATTTACCGTACCGCTGACCACCGGATCGCCCTCCGCCTTATCCTGCGGCAGGCTTTCGCCGGTCAGGGCGGCGGTATTCACAGCGGTGGAGCCTTCCAGGATCATGCCATCCAGCGGGATCTTTTCGCCGGGGCGGACGATGATGGTCTCCCCTACTTCCACTTCATCGGGGTCCACCTTTTCTTCCTGTCCATTCCGCACCACATTGGCGTAATCGGGGCGGAGATCCATAAGCTGGGTGATGTTGCGGCGGGTCTTGCCCACGGCAACGCCCTGGAACCATTCACCGATCTGATAGAACAGCATAACGGCGACGGCTTCCCGGTAATCGCCCAGTACAAAGGCGCCGATGGTGGCGACCGACATGAGGAATTCCTCGTCCATCAGGTCACCATGCAGGATCTTGCGGATAGCACCCCACAGGACATCCCAGCCGACAATGAAATACGGCACACAGTAGGCCAAAAGCTGCCAGATGCCCTCCAGCGGGAGAACGAACCACACCAGTGCCAGCAGTACCGCCGCGGCGATAATGCGGGCCAGATGCTTTTTCTGTTTTCTTGTCATTTCGGTAATCCCCTTTCCCCGGTGATGGCGGAAAATATTACTTGAGCAGGATGCGGCAATCGGGTTCCACGCGCTTGCAGGTCTTTACCACTTCGGCCAGGATGTCATCGTAGCGGGCGTCATCGGCCTCCAGGGTGAGCTTCTGGGCCAGGTAGCTGACACGGGCATAGGTCACGCCATCAATTTTGGAAATGGCTTCCTCCATCTTGGCGGCGCAGTTGGCGCAATCCAGGTCTTCCAGCATATACATCTTTTTCATGTCAGTTTTCCTCCTTGGATGAATGATTGGTGGGATGGGAATGGTGGTCATGCTCGGTCAGGTGCTCAAAGCCCTGCCCGATGATGGTACGGACATGGTCATCCGCCAGGAAATAGTAGATGGTCTTGCCCTCCCGGCGGGAGGCGACCAGCTTATTTTCCCGCAGCACCTTAAGCTGGTGCGAGATGGCGGATTGGGTCATGCCCAGCAGCTCTGCGATGGCGCAGACACACAGCTCCGATTCAAACAGCGAATACAGAATCCGCATGCGGGTGGTATCGCCGAACACCTTGAAGAGATCCGAAAGGTCACAGATCAGCTCCTCCGGGGGCAGCTCCTGCCGCACCGTTTGCAGGATGGCGGTATGGTCATGCTTTGGCATCATTTCGACCTCCATTCATATGTTTTATTGTTCATATGATAGCACGCTCATATGTTATTGTCAACAGCAAATTTGATTTTTCTTTGATAAAATATCAAAAAACAGGGGCGCCAAAAAGCCCGGAAAACCGAGGTTCTCCGGGCCAACGGGGAATATCAAACTCAGCGGTAGTCTTTCCGCTCGTTTAGGCACTTCTTTTCTTCGGGCTTCAGGTCCAGGCCGATGGTACCGCCTGGGTTCATGGTGTAATCGGGGTCAAAGTAATCCTTGAGCACCCGGAACACCCCGTACTCCTTCTCGCCGATATAGCCCTCCAGCCACGGGGCGAACATCTTGCCGATGCCGTGGTGATGGCTGATGGCCGCGCCGGATTTCTGGATGGCATCCAGAATGGTGGTGTGGTAGCGCTTAAATTCAGCGGCATCGTTCATCCGGGTGATGAAGATGAAGTACAGGTTGGCGCCCTGCGGGTAGCAGTGGCTCATGTGCGTGGTGACGATGGTATTGGGCAGCGCATGGCAGACCGCGCGCACATCGCGGTGCACCTGCGCCATATTGGACCAGTTGACGCTGCACTCCAGCGTATCGGTGATGACGCTGAAATCCATGAGGGTATCGCGGAGGTAAGGGTCATTGAAGCGGCCCTTTTCCCAGCTCTTGGTCACATAGCCGGTCATGGGCATGGCACCAAAGCGGCGGGCAATGCGGTGGATATTCTTCGCCACATTTTTGGAAAAGCCCTTTTCGCCATCGGTAAAGCCCAGGAACATACAGCGCTCCATATCCTTGTAGCCCAGCTTATCCAGGAGCGGCGCCAGCGGTGTTTCATCCACATTGTAGAGCTTGAGCATCAGGTGGGTCTCTTCGGGGTCGGAAAGGCGAAACACCGAGGAATAGCCGCATTCGCACTGCATCATCTCCCGGGCGGCCGCCATGGCGGTCTCCCAATCCCGGAACATGTAGGAGAAGCGCTTTCGGTTTTCCGGCTGCCAGCGGAATACCTTGAGGGTCACCTCGGTCAGCACGCCGAAGGTCCCCTCCGAGCCCATCATGATCTGGTTGAGATCGGGGCCGGTGGCCTCCCTGGGATAATGGGGAGTGACGATGCGGCCGATGGGGGTGGCGTACTTCTGCGAAAGGACGATATCGGCGATGGTGCCATAGTAGGTGCTGTTCTGGCCCGCACCGCGGGTAACCACCCAGCCGCCCACGCTGCTGTACTCGAAGGACTGGGGGAAATGGCCGCAGGTATACTGCCGCTTGGCGCCAAAGCGATTGGGGGCATCCTGCAGGGCTTCCTCTAGCGCGGGGCCGGAAAGCCCCGCCTGCACCGTGATGGTCTGGTCCACCTCATTGAAGCTGAGGATCTTATTGAAGCGCTTGCGCATATCCAGCGAGATGCCGCCCTTGATGGGCTCCACGCCGCGGGTGACGGAGCTGCCGCCGCCGTAGACATACAGCGGGAGCTTATGCTCTGCCGCGTAACGGACAAGTTCTTCCACCTGCTCGGTGGTATCGGGGTAGACCACCACATCCGGCAGGCTATCGATCTGTTTGTGCCTCAAACGGAGAAGATCGTAGCCGGTGCAGCCATAGGCCACCGAAAGCCTTTCGTAATCCCCGGTGGTGACGAACTCCTCTCCCACGATCTTTTTCAGCGCCTCCAGGTGCTCCGGGGCGATACGAGAGGGGTGATCCGGGAGAGAGACCTGATCAAAGCCGATATCATCGGTGTAGTCCCGGAAGTCGTCATCGGTCATGTGAAAGGTTTCCTTCATCATCTTGTAGAGGGATTCCTTGGGGTACTTGAAAAACGCGGGATCGCCCCAGCGGAAGATGGAACGATAGCTGCCCGCCGGGGCGGGAGTCAGCAGCCACTTGGGCTCGAAGCCTTTGTACGGTTTATTGCTCATGGTCATTCTCCTTTTCGGTTTTCTCTTCCAGCAGGCCGGAGGTGATGATGATATCCACCCCCAAGCCCAGCACATTGGGCAGCACCGCTTCTCCCCGCTTCATCGGACGGGTCACACGGGCGCGGTTAATTTCCCGCATGACATCGAAAATTTTATCCTTGGGTATTTCGGTCGAGGTGCGTACACTGATGACCGGGACCTCCGGAAAAACGGTGCGCACCGTGGTGCAGAGGGTGCGGGTGGGGCAGGTCATCTCGGCCGTGGCGAACTGTTCCCCCCGTTTACAGGCATTGCCGGTGACGGTAAAACGGCCGTCCCGCTCTTCGATGCGCAGGGTGCAGCCCCGGGGACAGACGATGCAGGTCAGCTCAGTCATGCTCCATCACCTCAATTTCCAGTTTGATCTGCGAAGCCGCGGTCAGCGCCTGGGCGGAAAGATCCAGCTCCAGCCGTTCCATCTCCGGCGGGCGGAGGAAGGGGTACCGGCGGGTGTATATTTCCCGGCCATCGGCTGTAATGACAAGGCGGCAGGGGCCCAGGTTTTCCCGGCTGCGGAAGTAGAGCGTCACAGCGCTGTTATCGGCATTCAGATCCAGCCGCTGGGGCACAGCATACAGCAGCCCCTCCCCCGCCATGATGGGAATGAAGGTTCTTTGCTGCCCCGGACGGTACCGGGCCGCGCTTTTTCCGGCGGCTTCTCCGCTTTCGGAGACATAGTCCACCAGGTCATTGACATGCAGGGCATTGCCGCAGGAGAATACACCGGGGACCGAGGTCATCAGCCCGGCATCGCAGACGGGACCTTTGGTTTTGGGATCGATGGCCGCGCCAAGGCCCTCGGCCAGCTCGTTCTCCGGGATGAGCCCGACCGAAAGAATGAGGGCGTCACATTCCACCCGCTGCTCGGTGCCGGGTATGGGGTTCATTTTTTCATCTACCCGGGATATTTCCACGGCCGTCAGACGGTCCTGACCAAAGACACGGGTAACGGTGTGGGAGAGATGTAGCGGGATATTGTAATCATGCAGGCACTGGTGGATATTGCGGGTGAGCCCGGAGGGGGTGGATTTGGCCTCGTAGACGCCCAGCACCTGGGCGCCCTCCAGCGTAAGGCGGCGAGCCATGATAAGACCGATATCCCCGCTGCCGAGGATGACACACTTCCGGGTGGGCAGTTGACCCAGCAGGTTGGTAAAATGCTGGGCACACCCGGCAGTAAAGACCCCGGCCGGGCGGGTGCCATGGATGGAGACCTGCTTGGCAGTCCTCTCCCGGCAGCCGGTGGCCAGCACCAGCGCTTTGGCGGCCACCGTTTCCACGCCATCCCGGTTTACCAGGGTGACGGCAAAGCCCCCGGAGGTCTTTTGGATGCGGGTGACGAAGGTGAGGGTCCTCGCTTGCAGCCCCAGGGCATGAAATTCATCGATGAAACGGCCAGCGTATTCCGGGCCGGAGAGCTTTTCCCCATACCGTACCAGGCCAAAGCCATCGTGGATGCACTGTTTGAGGATACCGCCCAGGCGGGCTTCCCGCTCGATGAGAAGAACCTGGGCGTCGTTTTGGTGGGCAGCAATGGCCGCGGCCAGCCCGGCCGGTCCCCCGCCGATGACCAGAACATCAACGGTAAGCATGCTTTCTCCCTCCTTCGTCATTTGGTTTTGCCATAGGTGATGACCGCTTGCTCAGAGGATTTTCTGACCTCCTCCAATGGGCAGTTCAGGTATTCGGCGATGATCTGAGTGACCAGCGGCGAGCAGAACCCGCCCTGGCAGCGGCCCATGCCGGGCCGCACCCGTTTTTTGATGCCATCCACCGTGGGAACCGGGATGGGCGAACGCAGGGCATCCAGAATTTCTCCCTTGCTTACTTCCTCGCAGCGGCAGATGATGATGCCGTAATCAGGGTTCTGTCGGATGAGGGCGGCCCGCCGCTCATCGCTCATTTCCCGCAGGACGGGCGGGACATGGCGGATGGGATCGTAGTTTTCGTTCTTTTCCACCGGTTTAAGCGTGGAAAGATAATCGACCGCCATTTTTTCAATATCCAGCGCGACGGCCGGGGCAGTGGTAAGCCCTGGAGACTGGATACCGGCACAGTGCAGAATGTTGCCGGTTTTGCGGCCCATTTCGATGATGAAGTCCTCTTCGAAGGTGGGGGCGCGCACCCCGGTAAAGTAGGTAATGATATCCCCCTGGGAAAGGGTGTGCATGGTGCGCTGCTGCTTTTGGAACACATGGTCGATGCTTTCCCGGTGGGTTTCGGTGTTCTCTTTTTCCCAAGTTTCTATGGCATCGGGGCCAACCAGCAGGTTATCGTGGACGGTATGCAGAATGCCGCCGCCTTTGGAGTGGTGAGTGTTCCGGGTGATATCCATGACCGAAGCGATGGTGTGCATATAGGCCCCGGCCTTTTTATCCAGGATGGAATTGGTGCCACGGCGGGGATGAATGGAGAAGAAGCGGTCCCCCGCCATGGCGGCGATCTCCTCCGCGAAGACGCCGGCGGCATTGATGACCAACGCGGGATAAACGGTGCCGCGGTTGGTGGTGACGCTATGTATTTTGCCATCCTGTACCTCCATGCCCAGCACGGCGGTATTCAGCGAGACCTCGGCACCGTTCTGCACGGCGTTTTCGGCATAGGCGATGGTAAGCCCATAGGGACAGACACAGCCGGAGGACGGATTGGAGATGGCGAAGGCAAAACGGAGATCGGGCTCCCGGCGGCGCAGCTCCTCCCCGGAGATGAGCTCGGTATCGGCGATGCCATCCCGCTTTTTACGGATGAGGCAGTAGAGGGCGATGAGGGGCTTGAGCCAGGCCTTTTCGAAGCAGACATACTGCCCCACCCGCTTAAAGGGAACATCAAGTTCCCGGCAGAGCTGATCGTACATGGCATTTCCTCGGCGGACATAGTGGTGCTTGAGAGAGCCGCGGGAAAGATCGATGCCGGGGTGGACCTCGCCGTCATTGCGGCCGGAAGCCTGCAGCGCCAGATCGGCTTCCTTTTCCACCAGCAGGATATCCAGCTGCCATTTGGAAAGCTCCCGGGCGATGGAGGCCCCGGAAATGCCCCCGCCGATGATGAGGACATCCGGTTTTCTGCCTTCCAGAGCGGTATCCCGCAGAGTGGGGATGCGGATGGACTGCTCCCCTGCCTCATCGCAGCGGATCTCATTGACCACATGGGTGGTACTGTATTTTTCGGCTGCCAGAGAACAGGCCTCTATCACTTTCTCCCAAGTGGGCAGTCGACCGCTGAGGACAATATTTCCCTCCGAAAGTGCGGCTGTTACCGCCGGGCCAAAGCGTTTTTTCAGCCGCCGGTTTATCCTGCGGATGTTCATTTTCCGGCACCTCCCGTTCATGTCGGCCAAACGGCCGACTCTATACCCAAATGATAGCGCCTGCCGGGAGAGATGTCAAGACGGCAAAGGGACGGGTGAGAGAAAATTTCCGCAAATTTTACACCGCCGGGCAGGATGGACAGCCGCCCGCTTTCATGGTACAATTCGGGGTAGAAACAGGAAAGGAGCTGGCATATGGCCGCACCGAGAAAGGATAACATCAAGGAAAAGATATTGCAGGCCACCACCGAGCTGCTCAAGACGACCGCGCTGGCAGAGATCTCGCTGGCGGAGATCGCGGCGGCGGCCGGGATCTCCAAGGGGACGCTGTACTACCACTACAAAACCAAAAATGAGGTTTTTCTGGATATCACCCAGCGTTTTTTGGATGAACAGTGGGAGGATCTGATCCGCTGGACCGAGAACAAAGAGAAGGACACCAGCCTAAACCGGCTGGTGCGGTATGTAGCGGAGCGGGATATTGCCTCTGCCGGGCTGCGCCTGCAGCTGCTGGCGGAAGCCCAGCTGGGCAATGAGGCGCTGCGGCAGAACCTGACTGCGCTGTATCAGAACTTTCAGGGATTGATCCGGGGGAAAATAGCCGAGCGCACCGCGCTGCCGGCCGATTTTTTGACCTGGCTGCTGCTTTTGGTCTGCGATGGCATCATCGTGCAGGAATCCATCGGCAACGCGGCCTTTGACCGGGAGGCCTTCCTTACCGAGGGGATCCGGTATCTGCGGAAGCTGAGCGCCGCGCAGCAGGAGAACGACTGATTTTACGAAAGCGAATGGAACGATAACGGAAAGGGGGGCACCGCCATGGTACAGAAGAATATCACGCTGGGACTGGTGGCCCATGTGGACAGCGGCAAGACCACCCTGACCGAAGCCATGCTGGTGGGGGCCGGGGCACTGCGGCAGGCCGGGCGGGTAGACCATGGAGATGCTTTCTTGGACACCCATGCCCTGGAGCGCAGCCGGGGGATCACCATCTTTGCCAAGGAGGCAAGGCTGACCCTGCCCCATACTGCCCTGACACTGCTGGATACCCCCGGGCACGCTGACTTTGGCGCGGAGATGGAGCGGACGCTGGCGGTGCTGGATTATGCGTTGCTTATCATCAGCGGGACGGACGGGGTGCAGGCGCACACCGAAACGCTGTGGCGGCTGCTGGAACGGTACCGCATCCCCACTTTTATTTTTGTGAACAAGATGGATCAGCCGGGCGCTGACCGCGCGCTTATTCTGGAGGAGCTGCAAAGGAAGCTCTCCCCCGCCTGCCTGCCCCATGACACCGATGAGGAAGCACTGGCGCTGTGCGATGAGCGGCTGATGGCGGAATACCTGGAAAGCGGAACACTGACCGAAACAAATTTGGCTGCCGCCCTTGCCCGGCGGGCATGGTTCCCCTGCTTTTGGGGGGCGGCGCTGCGGCAGGAGGGCATTGCCGAGCTGCTGGAGGGGCTGGACCGACTGACCCTGGCCCCGGCCTATTTGCCGGACTTTGCGGCAAAAGTGTATAAAATTTCGACCGACGCGCAGGGCAGCCGGCTGACCCACCTGAAGGTGACCGGCGGTACGCTGAAGGTCCGCATGGCCCTGCCGGGCGGGGAGAAGATCACCCAGATACGGCTGTATAACGGGGCCAAATACCAGGCGGTGGAGGAGGTCCCGGCCGGAACGATCGCCGCGGTAACCGGCCTGAGCCAAAGCTATGCCGGGGAAGGTCTTGGCTCCGAGCAGGAGAGGAGCTCTCCCCTGCTGGAGCCGGTGATAAGCTGCCGGGTGACGCTGCCGGAGGGCACCGACCCCCATACCGCACTGGCACAGCTGCGCCAGCTGGAGCAGGAGGACCCGCAGCTCCACCTGGAGTGGGAGGAGCAGAAGCGGGAGATCCGGGTGCGGCTGATGGGAGAGATCCAGCGGGAGATTTTGCAGAGCGTGGCCATGGAGCGCTTTGGACTGGCCATCGGCTTTGAGGAGGGGAGCATTCTTTACAAGGAGACCATTGCCGCCCCGGTGGAGGGCATCGGTCACTATGAGCCGCTGCGTCACTACGCCGAGGTGCACCTGCTGATGGAGCCGCTGCCCCGCGGCAGCGGGCTGCGATTTGAAAGCCACTGCCCCACCGATAAGCTGGATCTGAACTGGCAGCGGCTGATCCTGACCCATCTGACCGAAAAGACCCACAAGGGAGTACTGACCGGCTCCCCTATCACCGATATGAAGATCACGCTGATCGCCGGGCGCGCCCACCAAAAGCACACCGAGGGCGGGGACTTCCGGGAGGCGACCTACCGGGCGGTGCGGCAGGGACTGCGCATGGCGGAGAGTATCCTTCTGGAGCCGTGGTGCCGCTTTACCCTGACGGTGCCGGCCGAGCAGCTGGGGCGGGCACTCAATGATTTGCAGCAGCGGGAGGCCGAGACCGAGCCGCCGGAGCTGCTGCCGGAGACCGCCACCCTGCGGGGCACGGCGGCGCTGGATGCCCTGCGGGACTACCCGGCTGAGGTGCTGCGGTACACCCGCGGACGGGGACGGCTGAGCTGGGAGCCGGATGGCTACGCTCCCTGCCGCCGCCCGGAGGAAGTAATAGCCGCCTGCGGCTACGACTGCGATGCCGATACCGCGAATACGGCGGATTCGGTCTTTTGCAGCCGAGGGGCCGGACACACCGTGCGGTGGGATGAGGTACCGGGTATGGCGCATATCCAGACGAATGTGCTGAAGGCAGACGAGGAGCCGGAGGAACCGGCCGTGACCCGGCAGCGCAGCGAGGCCTACCGGGGCTCCCTTTTGCAGGATAAGGAGCTGATGCGGATTTTTGAGATGACCTACGGGCCCATCAAGCGGCGGAGCGGCGAAGCGCTGCATACCCCAAAGCCGACCGGGAATAGCCCCAAGCCGGGGAAAGCGGCGCCCCTGCCCGATGGGCCGGAATACCTACTGGTGGATGGGTACAATATCATCTTTGCGTGGGAGGAGCTGGCCGAGCTAGCGAAAACCGACCTGGACGCCGCCCGGCACCGGCTCATTCAGATCCTGTGCAATTACCAGGGCTACCGACAGTGTGAGCTGATCCTGGTCTTTGACGCCTACAAGGTAAAGGGCAATCCCGGCAGCATTGAACGGCACCATGGCATCAGCGTGGTATACACCAAAGAAGCCGAGACAGCGGATATGTATATTGAGAAGGTGACCCACACGCTGGCCAAGGAGCACCGGGTGCGGGTGGCGACCTCTGATGGACTGGAGCAGATCATCATACTGGGGCACGGGGCGATACGGGTACCGGCCCGGCAGTTCCGGGAGGAAGTGGAGCAGGTGGAACGGGCCATCCGGGAGATACTGGAGAGCCTGTAGCCTGTCCTTTCCGGGCACCTGCGGTGGGCAGGCAGCGGCGGAGCCGCCTTTCGCCCGCAGGGCGAAAGACGCAGGCTGCGCCTGCGTGGCGGGCTACGCCCGCCGCGGCTCCGCCGCCCCGCACCCTGCAGGGGCTTATACCGTGCCGGTGATGACCAGCTTGGTCACGCCGGGGGTGATGCGCCACAGACCGGTTTCGGCATCCTGCACCGCAGTGGCCGCCGGGACCGTGATGGTGCCTGCCGTAGTGGCAAAGGCGCCCGTCGCGGTATCGTAGGTGTAGTCGGTGCCAAGGGTAAGCGGAGCGCCATCCAGGGTGACGGTCAAACCGCTGAGAATGGGATCGAAGGTATCGGTGACAATGACATAATCCGCAGCGGCGGTGGCGGTATTGCCGCTGTTCTGCAGGTAGAAGGTATAGGTGACGGTACCGTTTTCCACCACATTGGTGGGGCACATGCCCTTACTGATAGAAAGGTGGAGCGTTTCCTCTGCCGTGGCAACTGCCTGCGTCGTGATGGGGGTACCGAGGTTTTCACCGGTGATCACCGCGGTATTGGTAATGGTGCTACCGGCCGCAGGCGGTGCGTAGCCGTTGGTTTTGGCTTCATAAAGCAGCAGAACGCTGCCGCCGGCCGGGACAGTAATGCCGCTGATCGCCAGCGGCGGTCCGGCAGTAACGGCCGGGGCGTTTTGCAGGGTGCCGTTGCTGAAGTATTTTACCGAACCGGGAACATAGCCAAGAGGCACCAGCGTGCCATCACCAAAATCGTACTCCCCAAGGTTATCGGTAACGGTAAGGCCGGTATAGGCGGCGGTGCCGCTGTTGCGGATGCTGATGGCATAGGTGATGGTATCGGCATTGCCATAGGCAGGCAGAACAGCGGTTTTTTCGGCTGAGAGGACTTCGACCAGCTGGCCCTCCACGGTATTGGAATTGGTGGAGGTATCACGGTAGGAAAGGGTTGCGGTATTATAAAAAGCAGCCATAAAATTATTCCCTCCTAAGATCTCATTGGGAAAGCGGGCGAGCGCCGACTCTCCGGTATCAGTTTATGCTGGTGCGCAAAAATGCGTGTTCCCTGCCCTTTTGCAGCTTGACACCGGCGGGCAATCGTGATATTATAGATGAGCAGTTTTGAGCGCCACAAAAGAATATGGGCCCGTGGCTCAGTTGGGAGAGCGCCGCGTTCGCATCGCGGAGGCCGAGGGTTCGAATCCCTTCGGGTCCACCATTTCGAGAAAAATCACCGCCAATTCGGCGGTGATTTTTCGTTTGA
>URGQ01000011.1 GCA_900547385.1 uncultured Oscillospiraceae bacterium
GGCTGCGCCGGGGCCGGCGGGCTGCGCCCGCCGCCGCCGTCCGGAGGACGGTCGGCCTGCGGCCCGGAGCCTGCCCCCTACCGCAAAGGATATTTTTTTTGCAAACCGGGCTTCCGGCATTGACAAACCGGCCATTTTCTGCTATCCTTAAAAAAGTAATCGTTACTGTTTAAGGAGTGATCCCATTGAAATATTCCCGTCAAAGAGAGCTGATCCTGGAAACCGTTCAGCGCTCCGATGACCACCCCACCGCAGATACCATCTATACCCGGGTGCGGGCGCAGGACCCCAAAGTGAGCCTGGGCACCGTATACCGCAACCTGAACCTGCTGTGTGAGAACGGTCAGCTGCTCAAGGTTCCGATCCCCGGGGCCAGCGACCGCTTTGACCACACCCTGGGCGACCACGCCCATGCCTACTGCGAGGCGTGCGGCAGCGTGACCGATGTGCTGCCCCAGGCCCTGCCCATGCTGCAGGAGGCCCTGAAGGGCGGCTGCGGCTTCCAGGTGCATCAGATGAACTTGGTGCTGGAGGGTGTTTGCCCCGAATGCCAAAAGAAAATGCAGTAAATCCCCCTAGCAAAAAGTCCCCCCAACTGGGAGGACTTTTTCTTTTGCCTTGCGGCAGATCATTTTTCCGCGGTCTTGGCCCCCAGCGCCTTAACGGCAGCTGTAAAGTCAGATTTCTTTACATAGATGAAGTAAGCGGTCACCATCTCGGATTGCTTGCCAAAGCTGCCGTCCCGCGGCCGCTCCGAGGTGATAGCATGGGGCGCGGTGCGGTGAATCTCCCGTACCAGGTAGGCAATATTCTGCTCCGCCAGTACCCGGCAGATGTGGATCTTTTCCTCCAGCGCATAGGTGACAGCCAGCTGACGACGGTTAAAAATGGTAATCACAAGCTCACTCCTTTACAAGATATAATACAAATTGTAATATTATCCGACTTTATACTGCTTATTGTGCCGTTATTCGGCGGCCGCCACAATAGCGATCCCCGCGGAAGCGCCAATGCGATTGGCCCCGGCTTCAATCATCGCCATTGCGGTCTCATAGTCCCGGATGCCGCCGCTGGCCTTGACGCCCATCTCCGGCCCCACAGTTTTGCGCATCAGGGCAATATCGTGGGTGGTGGCCCCGCCGGTGGAAAAGCCGGTGCTGGTCTTGACAAAATGCGCCCCGGCGGCCTTAGCGGCCTCGCAGGCCTTCACCTTTTCCTCATCGGTCAGCAGGCAGGTCTCAATGATAACCTTGACGGTATGCCCAACTGCGGCCTTTACCACGCCCTCAATATCCCGCTGGACCAGCGCCCAATCGCCGGCTTTCGCGGCACCCACATGGATGACCATATCCAGCTCCTCGGCGCCCATGGCGGCGCAGCTGGCGGCTTCGGCGGCTTTCTGCTCCGGGGCAATGGCGCCCAGAGGGAACCCCACTACGCAGCAAACCTTTACACCGGTCCCTTTCAGCAGGCGGGCGGCCAGCGGAATATAAACCGGATTGACGCAGACGCTGGCAAAGTGATACTCCGCCGCTTCGGCGCACAGCCTTTCCACCTGCGCTGGGGTCGCCTCCGGCTTCAGCAGGGTATGGTCGATCATCGACGCTATGGTTTTTTTATCCATGGATTTTGTCCTCCTGTTATTCTGCCTTTGCCACCTCGCCGGTGGTCAGGTTAATTTTATAGATATCGCCACCAAAGGCGCCGTCGCTCACCAAAAAGAACCCGTACCCCGCCTCGCTGTACTGCTTGGGGGAGGGCAACTGCAGACTGCGGAACCCGGTAATAGTGGTCTTTTCCACCACCTCGATGCCGGTATCGAAATCCTGCAGCACCGCGCCGGTCTCATCCAGCACCGTCACCCGGTAGTGCGGCACCCCGCCGGCCGGGATATCATTCCAGTCCTTCGGCACCCGGGCCCAGTAGCAGGTCAGCCGGCCGGCTGTCTCATCATGCTGCACCGCAAAAATACCGGTGATATAGCCGTCCATCCGGCCCTCCGCCGCCTCGGCGATCCAGCTGTTCTTGAGGGCGCAGTTCTCGCTCACACTCCACACCTCGTCAAAATCATAGAAATCGACGCTGTAATAGTTGGCAATCCAGATGTCCCCATCGGCGGTAAAGCCGAAATCCACCTTATAGGTCAAAAGCTCATTGCTGCTGCCGATGCGCCAAAGCCACGGCACCACCCGGACGGTCCCGGTCGCCTCGTCCTTCAGGTAGTAGACGCTGGCGCCGCGGCCGGTGGAATTGATGTAAAAATAGCGCATGGTGTACTTCCCGTCGGGGGAGGTACGGATGGTCACCTCCTGGTCGCCCAACCCGTCGCAGGTCAGCAGCCTTTCGGGGTCAAAGCGCACCGCCTTGGCGGTGGCCAGCATTTCATCGGTGTAGCCCATCGCCTTCGCCTGTGCAAGGAAAAAATCATCGCCATATATTTTCATGATCGGGTCTTGCTGTTGCTGCTGGTCGGTCGGATCGTTTTCCGCCTTACCGCAGCCCGCCGCCAGCAGCAGCACCGCCGCCAGAAAAAGTGCCATCAACTTCTTACTCATGGGGGTTTCCTCCTTGTATAATAAATTTGCTATTTTCAGTATAACACAGCCGCCGCCCCCGGTGCAAGGTAATCCCACCGTTTTTTCCCATTCCTGCAAAAAAGAGGAGCCCCGCGGCTCCCCTTTTTATTATGGCTTATGCTTCGCCCTGGTAGGTCAAATTCCTCCACTCATAAAGCATCGCCGTGATCTTATTATCCTTCGGCTTGCCGGTATCCAAAGCCAGCGCATCGGTGGTGCCATCCGCCCGCCGGGTCGTGATGTAATATCCCGTTTTCCCGGTCTTATAGGCCTTCACCAGCTGCTGCGGCTCCATATCTGCCCACCGGCAGTAAAGAGCATCGCCCTCCCGGTAGATGGTCAGCGTATAGCCCTCGTCGTATGATAGATCCCTCCATTGTCCGCCAAAGACCTCCTCGATCTCGGTCAGGGGCATCTCCTCGGCGGAATCCAGCACACTGGGCAGCCGCTGCCACTCCATTTTATCCAGCATCGCATTGGGCACCAGGATGATCCAATCCGTCCCGTAGAATTCCTCCCCTATGTACTGGGTGCAACGCAGCACCATCCCCTGTGCTGTCATTTTGATGGCGTTACATGTCCAGCTTCTGCTCTGCTCTACGCCATCCAGCCATTCCGCCACCGGGATATCTAACTCAGCGCTCTCGCCGCTTTCCGGGTCAAAGGCCCGCACGGTAAGATGCCCTGTTGCGGTATAGTTTGTTTCCGCTGTCCACAGGCGGCCGTTATGTTCCATGCCGTAATACAGCTTCGTCGCCATACGGGTGGGGGTGCCATAGGGCAGCTCCTCCACCGGGAGGCTGTAAAACGCCATCTCCGATACACTGCCGCTTTCATCATCGGTAAAGAAATTCTCGTTCATCACCGTCCAGAACAGCTTGCCATCCAGCAGCCGGATGCCCGAAAGCCCATTCCCGTTCATTTTGCCCAGGTTCATCCAGGTCACTTCCCCGGTGGAAAGGGTAAAAATCCCGTAATCATTGCTGTACCGGTAGTAGTTGCTGCTGATGACCAGTCTATCGTTATCCAGCCACAGCTCCGGCCTGTAATACCTGTCATACTCCCAAATTTCCCGGTCCAGTCCGGTCTCTATCACCGTCACCCCGTCAATGGTCAGGCTGCCATTTCCGGTTGCATCCGCAATGTGCTGCCCATCCGGACTTTTCAGCATAGTATATCGGCTGCCCTCCGGCACATAGTCCCGGCTTTCCACCCGACCGTCGCTCCATACCTCGGTTTCCACCACACGGGTCGGCTGATAGTAGCCAAATACCGTCCCAACATTTTGGGAATACTCGGTGCGGATAATAATGGATTCCCTCGTTGCCTCGGTCTCGGTATCTCTCCCTATTGTATTATCAAAGACATTTCTCATCCAGCCGCCGCAGGTCAGGGGCGTTTCCACCGCCGTGTAGCTGCCATCCAGCCGCAGCAGCACCACCGCGATGGTCTTTCCATCCTCATAGTCCCCCCGAATGGCCGGGATCGCCAAGGTGCCATCCGCCAGTAGCTTTGGCTCCATAGTGGTATGAAAAACCTCATTATAGCCATCACCCTCCTGCACCATGCAGGTATACAGCGGCTGCCACCCGCTCCCTAAAAGTACCTCGCCGATATTGACCGCCTTCACACCGTTTTCCAGCTCCACCGGTAGGGTGCGGTTGCTCACATACCTCCAGCTGCCGTCCTCCGCTATCCTTACGGTCAGTTCCATATTGTAGGTAGGTTCTCTCCCGCTATAGGGCGCTCCATAGCGGATCCGCAGCAGATCGCCCTCCCGCACCGCGTCCTTCGCAAAGCACGGGCTGTAACTGCCGCCTCTCAGCACCCACGGTATCGTTCCATTCCCATCGGGGTCCAGCAGGCTCCGCAGCGTTTCCTCACTGATATCAAACCACTTCAGCAGCACACTCTCGAGTTCTTCGATGGGAACCTCCTGGCTGTCCTGGTAATCCATTTCGCCATCGGTCAAAATCCAACACAGATTGGCCCACAGCCTCGGGTCCGTGATTTCCTCCGGCGAGGAGAATTTCAGTGTTCTCCCCTCCTCCAGCGGTTCCAGATAGGTCTTGGTCAGTTCATAGCGTTTGTTGTAGTCCTCATAGGGATCCAGCGGCGAAAAGACTATGTATGTATGGTCCATGCTCTCAATAAGAGAAAGCTCGCCGCAGCTGTTCAGCTTGATCTCCTCCGCCTGCTGGTACAGCACATTTTCCCAGTCCACGGTGTCGCCATAGCCGGTCAGTGACGCCTCTTGAAAAGCCGCCACCCCGTCCTTTACGGTCAGCCGCATGCCATCTATCCCTTGGCAGTCATTGCGGTCATAAAAGTTATAATACCGCAGCTCGGCGTCCTCCCCAGCCTGCATCTTTTTTACCGCGGCCCGCACTGGAGCGCTGTCGGTCAGCGGCACATAGTTGTAGGCAATGACAGTCGCGGTTTCCTCGGCCAGCGCCGCCTTGTACTGGGCGCTTTGCAGCACCTCCTGCGGCACCCCCTCGGTGGAAAGGATCTTCTCACTTCCTCCGCACCCCACCAACAGCAGCAGTACCGCCGCCAGCAGCAGCGCCAAAATTCTCTTGTTCACGGTTTTTGTCCTCCTTTAGGTTCTGTTCACTTCACCGGTCGCAAGGTTCAGCTCGTAGGATGCACCATCCTTGCCATGTTTGCCATCTACATAGAAGCACAGGTAGCCGTCCTTCTGCTCACTGCTGGTAATGCGAACCGGCCCGCCCTCTTCGTAACGTCCCGGATTGATCTTGGTATCCCAGTCATTTTGCAGCTGTCCGGTACTATCCAGCACCGCCGCGTGAATGGTCGTATCCCCGGGCAGGATGCTCCAGCCGTCCCAGTCTGCCGGCAAAGCCGTCCAAAGGACAGCGATCCTCTTCTCTGCCCGGTAGCCTCTTACCAGCATCACATAGGGAATGTCATCTCCGGTTACCAGTTCACTGGGGCTCCAACTGTAAAGGGGGCTGCGGTCCTCCGCCACCGCCATAATGGCCGCCGGGTCGTAATAATAGACGCCCCGGTAGTCGCTGACCCACAGCAGTCCCTCC
The DNA here is from genome assembly GCA_900547385.1 of uncultured Oscillospiraceae bacterium. GTDB lineage: Bacteria > Bacillota > Clostridia > Oscillospirales > Ruminococcaceae > Angelakisella. Next base: position 5,636 of record URGQ01000011.1, read on the forward strand.
GCGGTAAAGCCCAGCCTCATATAGGTAAGTCTATTCCCATAGGAATCGTTTTTGTCATAAAACACCTGCGGCACCACCCGCATACTGCCGCTGCTGTCCAGCAGCACCACCATTGACTTGTCGTAATCTTTGTTGAGGGTGCGGCTGTATGCCCGGTACTTGATGCCCGGGGAATAGAAGTCCTCGCTGCCGCTTCCGGTTCCTGTTCCGCTCAGGATATTGGAAGCCGACACACGGGAAGCCTTCATGATCTCCAGCATTTCATCGGTATAGCCCATCGCCTTGGCCTTCGCCCAAAAATTCTCATCGGAATAGGATACAACGGTCGGGTCATTGGTGCTGGCCAGCTGGCTCTCCCCGGTCGTGAGGTTCAGGCACCAGCGCTCCCACAGCTGGGTGCCGTCCGGCAGGTAGCGGCTGCCGTTTTCATCATAGTAGTTGCTGTAATACATCAGCCCATCCCGCACGATGACCTGGCCCATATCCCGGTGGCCCCAGTAGTTGCGGTACACATACTGCGGCAGGGTCAGCACCCGCACCGGCTCCGTGATGTCATTCCGGTCCAGCACCGCCACCTTCCAGTGGCTGCTGCTCTTCTTGTATTCCCCGTTCCAGGCATCGGGCACCTCGCCGCTGTTATAGGGGAAATAGGTCAGCGCCAGGGTATCCCCGCCCCGATCGTCAGCGTAGAGGTACTCAATATTGATCGCGTCACAGCCATCCATCGGCAGATTGGTCTTATCATACACCATGGCCGGCGCCTCCGGCTTTGCCGCATCGTAAATATAGAGGCCATCCTGCCGTATGATACCGAACAGCGTGCCATCGTCCTCATCCGAGATCTGCTGGAAGCTCTCATAGGGGGTATTCTCCAGCAGCGTGGTCAGATGATGGGTCTCACTGTCGTACAGGTAAAAATTATACTTGTTATAGCCGTCGGCATCATCCATGCCAAGGTAACTCACAAAAAGCCGGTAGCGGCTGCCCTCCGCAAAGACCCAGCTTGCCTCCTCATTCAGGGCAATCAGTCCGCTGCCGCTCTGCTCCACCAGGATCCCCGCCGTATCGCCCGGCATAATGGCAATACTGCTGTTCCGGCTGGGGCTGTACAGCGAATATCCGTCATCGCCCTTCGGGTTCAGGTAGATGACCATATCCTCAAAGTTGAAAGGCGTCGCATCCTCCGGTGTGATAAGGCTCTCAGAAGTATATCCGTTCCACTGGGTCACCTCGGGGTTTTCCAGGCCGGAAATATTCAGCGGTTCCGTCCGCCAGTACGAAAGATGATAACCGTCCTCAGCGCGGTAAACACTCACCTGCTGCTGTCCCCAGCCCAGCAGGCGGCAGCCTTCGGTGCTGCCATCAATAAAAACATAGGTATCCGACGCATAGTATTCGGCCTTGGTGGCAATCAGTTCCCAGCCAGTGGTCTCCGGGTCATCACTCGGCTCCACCTGCAGCTCGCCCTCCGGCTTTGGCATCACCACTGTCTCGATGTCATAGTCCCGGCTGATGTATTTCCAGCCGCCATCCCCCTCCAGCCGTATGGTGATGGCATACCGGCCGCAGCTCTCGTGGGTCTGGGTATAGTCCGCCATGTGCTGCGCCAGGAATCCCTCATCGCCGGGCTGGGCCTCATACAGGCTGTACCGGATGGTCAGGGTATCCCCCTCGATCGTGGCCTCCCGGGCATAGGCAAACAGGTTATCCCCCAGGTTCCACGGGCTCACCCAAAAGTAGTCGCTGCCATAGCTGTGGAGATCCTTCAGAGAGGCGTCCGCCATTTCGGGGCTCATATCAAAGTGCTTCTGGATCGCGGCCGCGACCTCCTCCTGCGGCAGGTAGAAGTTCTGCGCGTTGGGCAGCTTGCCGCTGGCATCGTAGTTGGTGTCCATCAACTTGGCCAGCTCCGCCCGCTTTTCGGCATCGGCTGTGCCATAGGCGGCGGCCAGGTCCAGCTTCTCCTCGCCGGTATAGCCGTACAGCTCATAGATGGCATATTTCAGCAGCGGTCCGGATTTCAGCTCTTGGTAGCCGGACCAGTAGATATCTCCCATGGCCGCCAGCGGCGCCAGGTATTCCCGGCTCAGGGCGTCCATATCGTTCAGGTCGATGTTGTAACGGTTTTTCCCGCCGTCGGGGGTGCAGGCCACCAGCGAACCGGCCACAGCCGCCGCCAGCAGCAGGGCCGCCAGCGCCAGTGTGCCCCGGTGCTTTTTCGTGGTATCAAAAATGGTGGCAAGGCGGTTTTTCAGCGTCTTTTTGCCGCTGTAAAAATTGGTGGTGAACAGGGTGCGGCGGCTCATGCCGGCCCGCACAACAGCCAGCAGGCACCGGCCGTATTCCTCCCGGTAGGCTTCATCCCGCCCGGCCACCACGGCCTCATCGCAGGAAAGCTCCAGGTCCCGGTCGGCGGCATACACCATCAGCCACACCATCGGGTTAAACCAGTGGATGGCATTGGCCAGCATCAGCAGCAGCTTATACCAGATATCCCGGCGGCGGTAATGGATCAGCTCATGCCGGAATACCAGCGAAAGCTGCTCCGTAGAGAGCTCCATTTCCGGCAGCAGCAGGGTCGGCTTAATGGCCCCAACGATCATGGGGCTGCCTACGGCGGCCGTATAGACCGGCAGCGGCTTCTGCCGTCCCGCCGCGGCGGATTCCCTTTCCAGCACAGCCAGGATGGCTTCATCGGTCAGGGGGCGGCGGCTGCGGGAGAGCTTTGCTCTCAGCGCCAGGTAGCTGCCCAGCTGCCACAGCAGGAACAGCGCGGTCCCCGCTGCCCAGCACCAGCCCACCGCTTCCATCACCGGGATAGAACGGGTACCAGCCGGGGTGGGAATGATCGCCGGCTCCGCCGGTTTAGGGGTTTCAGTGCTCGGCCCGGTCGGGGCGGTCATCCCGGTCTCGATCTGCTGGTAGGGGTCGTTTTCCGCCGCTCCCGGCACCACCTGGATCGGGTCTCCGACCGGGGCGGGTTCAGTGGGGGCGGGCTCCTCCCGGCTCACCGGGTAGGTGATCTCCCCCCGCGGCTGCGGCAGGGTAACTACCGGCTGCGGCAGGGTGATGCCAACGGGCAGCAGCAGCCGCACCGCGATGAGCAGCCAGGCCCAGTACCGCCACTTGGCGGTAAAGCGGCGGCCCAGCAGCGGGCCTGCCGCCAGCAGCACGGCAATCACCACCGCCATCGGCAGGGTCAGCTCCAGCAGAGCGGTCATCAGTCGTTCCATCCTTGTCAGCTCCTCTCTTCTTCGCGGGCACGGCGCTGCCCGGCTATAAATTCCTCCAGCTCCGCCAGATCACGGTCGGTCAGGTCCCGGCTTTCCACCAGGGATGCCACCATGCGGCGAAGGGAGGACTGGTACATCTTCCCCAAAAAGCTGCGGTTGGCCCAGCGGCGGTAATCCGCCTCGCTGACTAGGGGACGGTACAGGTTGTGCCGGCCCTGCCGCTCCACCGAAAGATAGCCCTTTTCCACCAGCTTGGAAAGCAGGGTGAGCAGGGTGGTATCGGCCCAGTTGTGGCTTCGCAGCTGCTCCTCCAGATCCGCGCGCTGCACGGGCGGCCGGTTTTGCCAGATGGCCAGCATCACATCCAGCTCGGCATCGGATAATTTTTTCTCGGGCAGTTTCATGGTGGACTCCTTTCGGGTTCTGTCGGTTTATTTTACGGTTTCATTCTATCATCGTAGAATGCGGTTGTCAATGGTCATTCTGCAAGTGTAGAATTTATTTTCTATATCCGTAGAATGTGCATCGGGCGGGTTTGCATGGCGTGCCTGGGCAGGGTTTTCTGCCGATCCCCCGGGTCCGGCCCCGCAGGCCGGCCAAAGGCCGGTGGGCGGGCGCTGCCCGCCCCGGCCGCGGCGCAGCCGCGGCCCCTGCGGGGCCGGACCTGGGGGACGGCGAAAACCAGCCAAGGATACAAATCCCCCCTACCCTGTATAACGCCGCAGACCCCAAAAATGCAACACGATTTGGCCCAATTATTGCAGCTGGCGGCGCAAAATATCGCACAGCTGGCCTATTTCCCCGGCCTCCTCGGTAAAGCGGTACAGCCGCTGCCGGATGACCCCCAGGCTGCGGCTGACCGAGGAGGGCGCCAGGCCCATCTGATCCGCGATGGCGGTTACCGTCAGGCCATCGGTATAGCGCAGCCGGGTAAGCTGCTGCTGAGCCGGGGTAAGGCAGCGGGTGCAGCCGTACTGCAGCAGCCGGCGCAGGGCCAGCCGTTCCTCGCTGGGGCCGCTCTCCTCCCGCGGGATGTAAAATTCCAGCGTGGCGGTACTGATACAGCGCGCGACGCGTTTTAAGGGGCGAGGGGTGAATTTAGTTGTAGTAGTCATGCAGAATCCTCTCCGTTTCTCTGGTATCCACGAGCTCGAACCGCAGCAGCTCAATGCGCTGTTTCAGGTCGAAGTAATGCGGTCCTCGTGCTGTTTTGATCTCTTCCTTGAGCTGTGTCAGCCGGTCCTCCAGCAGTTCCACGCTGCGGTGGTACTCCCCGGCCAGTTCGGCAATTCCCATCATGTTTTCTCGGTTTCCTCTCTTTTCTCGATGCGGCTTGGTAGCTTTCGGCGAAGGGACCCGTTTTTGTCAAGAACATTTGTTCTCTCGCTTCTTAGCGTACTCCGCTTTTGGCGTTCTGTCAACCGTTATTTTTGCAAAGTCCCATAAAACGGTCGCCAAAAAACTTCACTGATTTTTGGCAGATAAAATTTTGTCGAAAGGCTTGACATTCCCGAAAAAATCACTACGATAAGCTATCCCAGGGGTTGGGAAGATTTTTCCCGGCTCCAATCCGGGACCGAGAAGGAGAGAAAACGATGTATGGCATCAAACTGCGCCAGCTGCGGCGGCAGCTGGGCCTGACCCAGCGGCAGCTGGGGACACTGTGCGGGGTGGGCGGCACCACCATCAGCATGATAGAGCATGGCAAGCGGCTGCCCGGCCGGGAAACCCTGCGCCGGCTGCAGGCGGTACTGGGCGATTTGCCGCCCCGCCCGGCCAAGCCCCTGCCCACGGCGGAGCTGCTGACCCTGCTGCGGGGGTGAGTCCCTGCAAGGGGCAGGACGGGCCGCAGGCCAGCCCGTCCCCCGCAGGGGACGGGCTCAGCGGGCGAAGCCCGCTGCGGCGGCTGCGCCGCCGGGCCTGCGGCCCGAACCTCTCCCCTGCCGCCGACTCCGCCGGGGCGCAGAAAAGCCCCACCGGGGAAACCCGATGGAGCTTTGCCGAAAGCCAATATTTATCCCAGCCGGTCACCATTGGCGGCGGGCTGCTGCGGGGTGATGAGAATAACTCCGCCCGCGGAGTAGGTACCCAGCACCAGTACCTCGCTCATAAAATCCGCGATCTGCCGGGGCGGGAAGTTGACCACCCCCAGCACCTGTATGCCCGGCAGGTCCTCCGGGCGGTAGTGGTCGGTGATTTGCGCCGAGGACTTTTTTACCCCGATCTCCGGGCCGAAATCCACCGTGAGCTGGTAGGCCGGGCGGCGGGCCTTGGGAAAAGGCTGCGCCGTCAGGATGGTGCCCACCCGGATATCCAGCCGGGAAAAATCTTCGAATGTCGCCAGTTGTTTTTCCATCAGATGCTGATCTCCCTTGCGACCTTGTAGAACAGCTCGTTGATATCCTTCTTCATGGCCAGGGCCTCATCAATGTCGATATCGTAGATGCGGTTTTCCTTGACCCCGACGATGCGGCTGCCAACGCCCTCTTCCAGCAGCTCGATGGCGCGGTAGCCCATGGCGCTGGCATAAACCCGTTCCATGGCTGTGGCGTCGCCGCCGCGCTGCACATGGCCCAGCACCGTCAGGCGGGTCTCCACGCCGGTGCGCTGCTGGATGTAGTAGCACATATCCTTGCTGTTGCCCACGCCCTCGGCCACCACCACGATGAAGTGATGCTTGCCGGTGGTCATGGTGGCCTTCATGCGGTCCACCACATCGCGGTCCAGGTTAAAGGGGCGTTCCGGGATGAGGGTGGCGATGGCGCCGGTGGCCAAACCCGCGTACAGGGCCAGATGGCCGGCATTGCGGCCCATGACCTCCACCACGGAGCAGCGGTCGTGGGATTGGGAGGTATCCCGCAGCTTATCGATGCTTTGCACAGCGGTATTTAGGGCGGTATCAAAGCCGATGGTATACTCGGTGGAGGCGATGTCGTTATCGATGGTGCCGGGGATGCCGATGGTGGGAATGCCCAGGGCCGAGAGCTTCTGGGCGCCGCGGAAGGAGCCATCGCCGCCGATGACCACCAGGCCGTCTATCCCGCGGGAGCGCAGAATGGCCGCCGCCTTTTTCTGGCCCTCTTCAGTCATAAATTCCTTGCTGCGGGCGGTATACAGGATGGTGCCTCCCCGGTTGATGATATTGCTGACAGAACGCTCTTGAAGCTCGTCCATGTGGTCTTCCATTAGGCCCTCGTATCCATGGAAAATGCCATAAACGCTGTGGCCCTTGTGCAGGGCGGTGCGTACCACACTGCGGACCACGGCATTCATGCCGGGGGCATCGCCGCCGCTGGTGAGTACTGCAAAGGTTTTCTTCTTGGTTTCGCTCATGTTATTTCCTCCTTTTGGTTGGCTTACTGCAAAGCCGGTTCCGGCGGGGCCTTGGGAGCCTCCGGCGGCAGCAGGGCTACATTCTCCTGGCCCAGCACCCGTCTCAGCTCGCCCAGCAGCACCGGGTTGGCATCGGTATTATATTCCTCTCCCGCCTTCAGCAGGCGGCCGGTATCGGCGGCCCGCACCAGCAGGGGGGTCTCCCCTTCAAAAATGGAAAACAGCAGCTGAAGCTTTTCCCACTGTTCTCCCTCCATCTGCGGCACCCGGATGAGCAGCCTGCCGCCCTTTTGGGGGCGTTCGGCCGCGGGCTTGCCGCTGCCGCCCTTTTCCCGGCTCTGCGGCGGGCGAGGGGGCGGGGCGCTTTGGCGCTCCTCGATGGTAAAGACCCGCTCCAGCACCATTTTGGTGTCGTCCTCCTCCCGCAGGGAGACCCTGCCCCGGAAGAAAAGCGGTTCGCCCGGCACCAGCTTGGCACTGACCTGGGAGTAGACCCGGCCAAAGCACATGACCTCCATGCTGCCGGTCATATCCTCCACCGTCAGCAGGGCCAGGATATCCCCCCGCTTGGTGGTCCGCATCTTTTTATCGGCCAGGATGCCGAAAATATCGACCCAGGCATTATCGTAGGGGGCATTGGTCTCAGCGCTTTGCAGCCGGGCGATGCGCACCGCCTGGTAGCGGTCGTAAAGGGGCAGGTACTGGCTCATGGGGTGGCCGGAAAGGTACATGCCGGTGACTTCCTTTTCGTAGGCCAGCAGCTCGGCATGGGGGTATTCTTCCCGGGGGGAGAGCCGATAATCGGCGGTGGCGCCGCCTTCCCCAAAGAGGGACAGCTGCCCGCCGGAAAGGTAGCGGCTTTCTTCCGCAATGGCATCGGCCAGGGGGCCGTAGTTTTCCATCATCTCCCGGCGGTTGGCGCCCAGGTGATCCAGGGCCCCGCACTTGATGAGGCTTTCCACCCCGCGGCGGTTGAGATCGCCGGCCGAGGTGCGGCGGCAGAACTCCACAAAATTGGTGAAGGGGCCATCCAGCTCCCGCTCTTTCAGAATATCTTCGATGACACTGCGGCCCATATTCTTGATGGCCAGAAGGCCGAACCGGATGCCCTGCGGCGTGACGGTAAAGACCATATCGCTCTGGTTGATATCGGGGGGCAGCACCGGGATCTCCAGCCGGGTGCATTCCTCGATGTATTCCATGAGCTTGGCGGTGGAATCCAGTACGCTGGTCATCAGGGCCGCCATGTATTCCCGGGGGTAGTGCCGTTTGAGATAGGCGGTTTGATAAGCCACCACGGCATAGCAGGCGGCGTGGGATTTATTGAAGGCGTAGGCCGCGAAGCTGCTCATCTCATCAAAGATGCTGTTGGCCACGGCCTCGGAGATGCCATTGGCGGCGCAGCCGGTGATGAAGTGCCCGCGCTCCTTTTCCATGACATCGGCTTTTTTCTTGCTCATGGCGCGGCGGACGAGATCGGCCTGGCCGTAGCTGTAACCGGCCAGCTCGCGGCAGATCTGCATGACCTGCTCCTGATAGACGATGCAGCCGTAGGTGACGCCCAGAATGGGCTCCAGCAGCGGGGTCTTGTACCGGACGGCGGTGGGATTCTGCTTATTGCGGACATACTGGGGGATGGAATCCATGGGGCCGGGACGGTACAGCGAAATGGCGGCGGTAAGGTCTTCGATGGACCGGGGGCGCAGCTGGGTAAGCATCTGGCGCATGCCGCCCGATTCCAGCTGGAACACCCCGGAGGAATCGCCGCGGGAGAGCATTTCGTAGACCGCGGGGTCATCATCTGGGAGCTTGTCCATTGAAAAATCCGGTTCCCGGCGGCGGATCATCCGCTCGGCATCGGCGATGACGGTGAGATTGCGCAGGCCCAAAAAGTCCATCTTGAGCAGGCCCAGCTCCTCCAAGGTGGTCATGGTGAACTGGGTAACGATGGATTCATCGTTTTTGGCCAGCGGCACATAGCTATCGACGGTATCCCGGGTGATGACCACGCCGGCAGCGTGGGTGGAGGCGTGCCGGGGAAAGCCCTCCACCTTTTTGGCGGTTTCGATGAGCTCCTCCACCTGGGGGTCGCTTTGGCACATGGCGCGCAGCTCGCTGTTGGCCTCCAGGGCCTTATCGATGGTCATGTGCAGCTCATTGGGGATGAGCTTGGCGACGGCATCCACCTGGGGATAGGCCAGGCCCATGGCCCGGCCGACATCCCGCACGGCGCCCCGGGCCAGCATGGTGCCGAAGGTAACGATCTGGGCCACATGGTCGGCGCCGTATTTGCGGACGACATAATCGATGACCTCCGGCCGGCGCTCGTAGCAGAAATCCACATCAAAATCCGGCATGGAAACACGCTCGGGATTGAGGAAGCGCTCGAACAGGAGATTGTACTTCATGGGGTCGATATTGGTGATGCCGATGCAGTAGGCGGCAATGCTGCCCGCACCGGAGCCGCGCCCCGGCCCGACCGGGATGCCGTGGCTTTTGGCGTAGTGGATGAAATCGTGGACGATGAGGTAGTATTCCACATAGCCCATGCGGCTGATGGTGGAAAGCTCATATTCCAGCCGGTCGCGGTATTCCTGGGGCGGGTTTTTGCCGTAGTGGCGCAGCAGACCCTCATGGCACATGCGGCGAAAGTAGCTTTCGTTATCCTCGCCATTGGGGGCATTGAACAGAGGCAGCTTGGTGTGGCCAAACTCAAACTCGACATTGCAGCGCTCGGCGATCTTGACGGTATTGGAGAGGGCTTCCGGCACATTGCGGAAGAGCTCGGCCATCTCATCGCCGCTTTTGACATAGAACTCCTGGGTGGGGAATTCCAGCGTCTGCTCATCATTGACGGTGTGGCCGGTCTGGATGCAGGTGAGCAAAAACTGCATGCGGCTGTCCTCTTTTTCGAGGTAGTGGGCGTCATTGGTGGCCACCAGCCCCACGCCGAGCTCCCCGGCCAGGCGGATGAGATCCGGGAGGATCTGCCGCTGCTCCGGGATACCGTGGTCCTGCAGCTCGATGTAGTAATCTTCCGGGCCGAAGAGATCGCGGTACCAGGCGGCGGCCTCCCGGGCCTTTTGGTAATCGCCGGCCTCCAGTGCCCGGGGCACTTCGCCCGCCAGGCACGCCGAAAGGCAGATGAGGCCCTCGTGGTGGTCCTTTAAGAGGTCGCGGTCGATGCGGGGCTTATTGTAAAAGCCCTCGGTGAAGCCGCGGGAGACCATGTAGATGAGGTTGCGGTAGCCCACCTCATTTTTGCACAGCAGGATGAGGTGGTAGGGGGAGGAATCCAACCGGTAGACCTTATCGAAGCGGGAGCGGGGGGCCACATAGACCTCGCAGCCGATGATGGGGCGGATGCCCTCCTTTTTGCACTCCTTGTAGAAATCGATGACGCCGTACATGACACCGTGATCGGTGATGGCGACGGCGGACTGGCCCAGGGCCTTGGCGCGCTGGACCAGCCCCTTGATGCGGCAGGCGCCATCGAGGAGGCTGTATTCGCTGTGGATGTGCAGATGGACAAAATCGGTCATGGGGTGCCTCCTTGGCGGAAATTGGGAAAAGCCCGGGAGCCGCGGCCCCGCCGCGCCAGCCGAAGGCCGGCAGGCGGGACGCCCCGGAAGGGGCGTCCCGTAAAACGGCGGCGAAGCGCCGTTTAGGCGGGGCCGCGGCTGGGGCGGTCAGTTCGGATTATGATAAAAGGTCATGGCGGTGCCGGTATCCTGCACCAGGGTGTCACGGGGTGCGCGCAGGATGCGAATAGAGCAGTAAAAATCCCCGGCGGCACCGCTGACATTCATCAGCTGCCACAGCCACCCCACCCAGAACCAGTGCTCCGGCAGGCAGGCGGTGAGTACCGCGAAGACAATACCCCACAGCACCACCGGAGCCAGCGCGATGACGATATAGGCGGAGCGGGTGAAGTAGGCATAGCTGCCGGCGTAGGCGTAGACCACCTTATAGCCGTAGTGGACACGGGCGCCGCACGCCATCATGACGATGCCGTGGGTCAGCTCGTGCAGGGCGATGTAAGCAAGCAGCCCCACAAGGGCGGCCCCCATACGGAGGAAGGAGGCGGACAGCGAGCCGTCGCCGCCAAAAAATAGGGAGTAGCCCCACAGAAAGGGCGGGATGAGCATAAGAACACACAGAGCGATAGAAAGGCCGTTGACGATCCAGAACTGCTTTTTGTTGCGGAGCAGATCGATGGAGGCGAAAGGGACATAGCCCTGCGGCAGGGTGGGATAGCTTTTCATGCGGTCAATCCTTTCGGGCGGGTTTATTTCATCCGGCGGTGCCGGGGGTTTGCGGGGGCGTATCCGCCCGGCGGCTGCGTTTTCTCCCCGGGGAATGATTTGCAGCGGGGCAGAAGCAGGGCGGGGGGTATTTTAGGCGGCGGATTAGTTTTTGCGGGCGGCAAGGTCGATGATCTTTTCCAGACGGTGGTTGACGCCGGAACGGGAAAGGGGCGGGTTTAGCTTTTGCCCCAGCTCCCGCAGGGAGTCGAAGGGATTTTGCAGGCGCAGCTCCGCCAATGCCCGCAGCTCCTCCGGGAGGGAATCCAATCCCACGGCGTTGATGGCGGCGATCTGCCCGGCGGCCGCCCCGGCGACCTTATCCATATTGGCGGTATCGCAATTGCTGGCGCGGTTGGCGGCGTTGCGGCGCTCCTTTAGGATCTTGGCGTTCATGATCTCCATGGAGGTGAGCGGACAGCCCATGAAGGTGAGCAGATCCTCGATCTGGGTGCTATCGTGCAGGTAAACGATGGTCTGCCCGCGGCGCTGCGTTAAAAGCGGGGAAAAGCCGACATCCTGCAGCAGAGCCACGAACATCATCAGCAGCTCCTCGCGTGGGATGGCGAATTCCAGATGGTACTTGGTTTCGGGATCGGAAAGGGTGCCGCAGGCCAAAAACACGCCGCCCACAAAAGCACCGGCTCCCTCATCGCCACCCAGCAGCTCGAAGGTGACGCCCTCCGGGTAGAGCATGGCGAAGTGGTTATACAGGTCGATGCGGTCGGCCATGTCATCGACGGTGACACGGTAGGCCAGCTGCCCGGTGGAGAGCTTTTCCTCCCGCAGGGTGACGGTGCCGGTCATGGGGCGGACGCTTTGCACCAGCTGGGAATAGTACTGGGCGGCCCGGCGCTCCCGGGTCAGCATCTGCATTTTGGGCACCGAGAACTCGCGGGAAAAGACCATCAGCCCAAAGGACTGCTGGTTGGGAAAGTGCTGGCGCACGGCTTTATTGGAAAGGATCTCATCCTTGGCGGCGGTGGTAAAGGAGGGCATGGTTGTTATTCTCCGGTGATGGGGTGAATTTTGGGGGGAGGGCGAGGAAAAATGGGGGATGTCAAGGGACGGCCGCAGGCAGGATCTTGTCCGACGCAAGGCGGACTGATGCCTGTCAAGGACGGGGCGCAGCCAGCGTTCATTTTTACCGCCGTCCCGCAGCGGGGTGGGACGGTTGGTGCAGGGGGCCGTGGCGGGCGCAGCCCGCAGGGATGGGCAAAGGGGCAGCCGCCGCACCCGGCGCTGGCTCATTCGATATACTTGATCTCGCATTCGAGGGTATAGCCGGTCTTTTCCCGGACGATGCGCTGTACTTCGGCGATAAGCTGCCGTACATCGGCAGCAGTGGCACCGCCCCGGTTGATGATGAAGCCGGCGTGCTTTTGGCTGACCTCGGCCCCGCCGACGGAAAGGCCCTTAAGCCCGCACTGATCTACCAGGGCGGAGGCATAGTTGCCTACCGGCCGCTTAAAGGTTGAGCCGGCGCTGCCGTATTCCAGGGGCTGCTTTTCCCGGCGGCGGGACATGTAGTCCTCCATGGCCGCACGGATGGCGGTTTCCTCGCCGGGGGTGAGGGTCAGCACCGCTTCCACGATGACGCAGCCCGGACGCTCCTCAAAGATGCTGTGGCGGTAGGAAAGTTCCAGCGCCGCGGCAGGCAGGGTGCGGTATTCCCCGGTTTCATCCAGGAAGGTGACCTCCGTGAGGACATCCCGGAGCTCGCCGCCGTAGGCACCGGCATTCATGTATACTCCCCCGCCCAAAGAACCGGGGATGCCAAAGCCCCATTCCAGGCCGGAAAGGCTGTTTTCCGCAGCGGCCCGGCAGGTAGCGATGAGAGAGGCCCCGGCCCCGCAGCGCAGGGTATTGCCCTGCCGGGAGATGGCGGTAAAGTCGCCATCCAGCTGGATGACAGGGCGGGCAATGCCGCTATCGCTGACCAGCAGATTGCTGCCCCGGCCCAAAATAAAGGGGTCGGTCCCCGCCGCCCGGCAGAGGGAAACGGCGGTTTGCAGCTGGGTACGGGTGCGGGGGTGCAGCAGCAGCGCCGGCCCGCCGATGCCAAAGGTGGTACGGCGGCTCATGGGTTCATTTTCGGTATAGGGGATACCCGCATTTTGCAGCTGTTCCAGTAGATTCATGGGGTTTGCTCCTTTCGGCGGTCAGGGCTGCACATCATCGGTAAGGCCCAGCTGTTCCATCAGCTCCTTGGCAGAATTATTGCCCATGGCGCGCTGACGGTAGTTCATGGTGGCCACCTCGATGATCACGGCGAGGTTTCGGCCGGTCTGGACCGGGATGGTGGCGGCGGGCACCTTCATGCCCAGAATATTGGTGGTTTCCTCCTCCAGCCCGATGCGGTCGTAGACCTTTTCGGGGTCATAGGTTTCCAGCTGAATGACGAAATTGATATTGGCGGTATTTTTGACCGAGCCGACGCCGAACAGCCGGCTGACATTGATGATGCCGACCCCGCGGAGCTCCATATAGTGGCGGATGTTATCCGGGGCGGAGCCGACCAGGGTGGTATTGGAGACCCGGCGGACCTCCACGGCGTCATCAGCGATGAGGCGGTGGCCGCGCTTGAGCAGCTCCAGGGCGGTCTCGCTTTTGCCGACGCCGGAATCCCCGGTAAGCAGCACGCCCTCGCCGTAGATCTCCATCAAAACGCCGTGGACGGTGGTACGGGGCGCCAGCTCCAGACTCAGCTTGGCATTGAGCTGGGCGGCCATATGGGTGGTATTTTCCGGAGACTGCATCAGCGGCACGCAGTACTTTTCCGCCAGTTCCAAAAAGAGGGGGCGGAAGGAGAAATCCTGAGTGATGATGACGGCCTTGGGGCTGCGGGAAAGGAAGCCCTCCAAGCTCTGCCGCAGCAGGTGGGGCGGCAAAGTTTCCAGATAGGCCAGCTCGGTACGGCCGATCATATTGATGCGGGCCGGGACAAAGCCCTGGAAGAACCCGGTGAAGGCCAAGCCCGGGCGCATCAGCTCGGCGTGGCTGACCAGGATCTCCTCCTCGGTTTTGGGATAATAGAGGATCTGCAGGTTCAGGTCCTTGATGAGCTTTTTAAGCGGGACGGTATACTGGTGCGGCATGGGTAAAACCCCTTTCTATGATGAAAGCTGGCGGCGAGGGAAAATGTCGGGATGGCAAGCGGACGGCCGCAAGCAGGCTCTTGCCTGACGCAGGCAGGCTGATGCCTGTCAAGGGCGGCCACGCAGCCAGCACCCATTTTCACCGCCGCCGGGCGGCAACGCATAACTGCTATGCGGCAGCGACATGCAAAATAGCTATACACAGTTTATTATAATACATTTATCGGCGGGATACAAACAATATTACACGGTTTTTGCAAAAAATCGTTACAAAAATAACAGAGATGATAAGAGGCCCCGCTTCCCGAAGGAAACGGAGCCTAAAGAAACGATATTTAGGCCAGGATATCCTGGATATCCCGCAGGCCGGTAAGGGTGGTAATGACGATGGCGGAATCGCCGGGCTGGAGGGAATCGCCGCCGGAGGGGATGATGACCTCGCCATTGGGGCGGGTGATGCAGCCCACCAGCACATTGGGGCGGGTGGCCATATCCTTAAACGGCACACCGATGAGCGGCGAGCCGGCGGTAATGTGGAATTCCAGGGCTTCTACCTGGTTTTCTACCATGCGGTGCAGGGCAATGACCCCGCCGCCGGTGCTGTTTTCCATCGCGCGGACATACTGCAGGATGCGGCTGACGGTAACCACGCTGGTGGAAACGGTGCTTTCCACGATGGCGGTCTTATTGATAAGCTCGGTGAAGGAATTGCGGTTGACCTTGGCCACAGAACATTCGATATTGTGGCAGCGGGCATACATGGCCAGCATGATATTGAGTTCATCCAGGCCGGTGAGTGCCACAAAGGCATCGGAATCATCCAGGCCCTCCTCGGCCAGCAGATGCACATCGGTGGCATCCCCGTGGATAACCAAAGCGGTGGGGACTGCCTCGCTGAGATCAACACAGCGCTGTTCATCCCGGTCCACCACGCGCACACGCATCTTCATCTGGCTCAGCTGCTCCGCCAAAAAGCGGGTGATGCGCCCGGCCCCGACCACCATGACATTGCGGGCATGGTCCCGGAAAACGCCCAGCGCCCGGAAGAAGTTCTCCAGTTCCTGGGGCTTGGCGGTAACGCTGATGCAATCTCCCGCGCCCAGCACATAGTTACCATCGGGAATAACGACCTCTTCCCCGCGGCGGACGGCGCAGACCAACACCTTGACCTGCAGGGAGGCGGCGACATTTTTGAGGGCCATGCCATCCAGCAGGCTGCCCTGCGGAATGTGGTATTCCACCAGCTCCACCCGGCCCTTGGCGAAAGTTTCCACCTTGGCGACCGCCGGAAAGCGCAGGATACGGGCGATATCACGGGCAGTCTCCCGCTCCGGGTTGATAGAAAGAGAAAGCCCCATCTCCTGCTGCATGAATCGCAGCTGACTTTCGTATTCCACGCTGCGCACCCGGGCAATGGTATTCTTGGCACCCAGCTTTTTGGCGGTCATGCAGGCGATCATATTGACCTCATCCTCGCTGGTAGCGGCAATGACGAGATCCGCCTGACTGGCCCGGGCCTGCTGCTGCACAGTATAAGCGGCTCCATTGCCCTCGATGCCCAAAACATCCAGTTCCTCCGCCAGGCGCTCCGCCATGCCGGGGCGGTTATCGATGACGGCGACATCGTGGCCCTCGCGGGAGAGATGCTCCGCCAGGGCCCGGCCGACCTTTCCGATTCCGACAATTACGATCCTCATAATGTTCTCCCTTTATTATGTTCGGTGCTTACGGCCCTATTCTACCGCGTTCGGCGGGGATTTGCAAGGGGGCGGAGGCGGTGTGCAGAGGCTGGGGCCCGCAGGGCAAGCCGCCGCAGGCGGCTTTGGGGCGGCCGAAGGCCGCCCACGAGGGGCAAAGCTCCTCGGCCCTGCGGGCCCCCAGCCGGGATGCTGCAGAAACCGGACGAGGAAATGCCGCGCAATTTCTCGACAACGGAGGAGCTGCGTGATATAATGAGATATTATTCCAAGAGGGGGCAAGCGGAAATGCAGGAAAATTTCTACCGGGCGGTATATGCGGCGGTGCGCCGTATCCCGGCCGGGAAAGTGGCTACCTACGGACAGATTGCGATGCTGGCGGGCAGCCCCCGGGCTTCCCGCATTGTGGGCGGGGCACTGCACCGCAACCCCGAACCCGGCAAAACGCCCTGCCACCGGGTGGTATTCCGGGATGGCAGCCTGGCGCCGGGCTTTGCCTTTGGCGGGCCTGGGGCGCAGCGGGCGCTGCTGGAAGCGGAAGGAGTCGCTTTTCTGCCGGACGGGCGGGTGGATATGGCCCGGCACCAGTGGACCGGCGAAGATGAAACGCTGTAATATAGGTTGAATATAGCAAGGAGAGAACCATGAGATTTTTTGCACTGACGACCGCTACGGCCGACCTGCCGGAGGTACCGGATATTCAGGAATCGCTGACCGCGATCCAGAAATTCATTAAAACCGCCTCGCCGGTGGTGCTGAACGCACTGTGGCATATTGCGCTGGCACTGGTTATCTTTTTTGTGGGGCGCTGGCTCATCGAGAAATTCCTGAGCCGGGTGGCGCTGCTGGATAACAAAACAAAGATCGATCCCGGCGTGGCCAAATTTGTGCGCTCGCTGGTACGGGTAGCGCTGTGGGCACTGCTGATTTATTTTATTGCGGACTTTTTGGGCGTTCCGACGGCGAGCTTTGTGGCGCTGCTGGGTTCCATCGGCGTGACGGTGGGCCTGGCATTGCAGGGCAGTCTTTCCAACTTTGCGGGCGGGCTCATTCTCATGTTCCTGCACCCCTTTAAGACTGGGGATTACATCAAAACTGCTTCGGATATCGAGGGGACGGTGGTGGAGATCGGGCTGTTCTTTACCACGCTGCGCATGGCCGATAACAAAATCATCACCATTCCCAACGGGAGTCTCTCGGCCGGGAATATTATCAACTATAATGTACTGCCGGTGCGGCGGCTTTCCACCACGGTGGGCATTGCCTATGAGGCCGACACCGCCCGGGCCATTGAGCTGCTGACGGCGCTTATCAAGAGCCGCAAGCCGCTGGTGAACCCCGAAAAGGCGCTGGTATATGTAAAGGAGCTGGGGGACAGCAGCGTGGTGCTGGGCCTGCACTACTGGGTAAAGACCGACGACTACTGGGACGAGGCGTGGAGCATCAACCAGGCGATAAAGGATGTACTGGACCAGAACGGCATTGCCATCCCCTTTAACCAACTGGATGTCCATGTGATCCAGTAAGGCTCTCCCCTATTTTTGCGAATCGAAGGACGAATGAAATACCCATGAAAATTCTAAGGCAATCTGCCATTATCGCCGCGGTGTGCGCCGTGGCGGAACTCATCAAATATCTGCTGCCGCTGCCCATTCCCGCCAGCGTGTACGGTCTGATCCTAATGCTGCTGGCACTGCTGACCGGACTCATCAAGCCGGAGCAGATCAGTACCGTCGCGGATTTCTTTCTCTCCATTATGCCGGTGCTGTTTATCGCCCCCACGGTAGCGCTTATCACCCAGCCGGAACACCTGGCGGTGATGGGCGGGCCGGTGGTGCTGCTGGGCATTCTGGGCACTACGCTGGTCATCGGCATCAGCGGCAAGGCCGCCCAGGCGGTGGGCCGGCAGGAAGCCAAACGGCGGGAGGGTAAAAAGCATGAATGATTACATTGCCTTTTCCGCCTACTTTGGGGCCGCGCTGACCCTAATCATCTATGTGGTGTCCTTCCGCATCAGCGACCGGATAGGGCACCCGCTGGCCAATCCTATCCTCATCTGCCTGGCGCTGCTCATCGGGGCGCTGCTTATTTTTGATATTGACTACGACGCCTACAACCAAAGCGCCCGGTACATCACCTACCTGCTGACCCCGGCCACCGCCTGCCTAGCGCTGCCGCTGTACCGGCAGATCCAAAAATTGCGGGAGTACCCTCTGGCCATCATAGCAGGTATCCTGACTGGGGTGGCGGTGAACGCCCTGTGCGTACTGGCCGTGGCGCTGGTGTTCCAGCTGGGGCACTACGACTTTGTAACGCTGATCCCCAAATCGGTAACGGGGGCGGTGGGCATGCCGCTGGCCGAGGAGCTGGGTGGTACCGGCGGCATTACCATGGCGGCCATCTCCATCACCGGTATCTTTGGGAACATCCTGGGGCCGCAGGTGCTACGGTGGTTCCATGTGACTGACCCGGTGGCACAGGGGGTGGCCATGGGCTGCGGCAGCCACGCCTTTGGCACGGTGCGGGCGCTGGAAATGGGCGAGGTGGAAGGCGCCATGGGCAGCCTTTCACTGGTGATCACTGCACTGTTGACGGTGGTGATCGCGCCGTTTTTGGGCAATCTGATTTGATGTTTTGCGCTGATTTTGGCCAAAATTACGCCAGTGTTTGTGAAAGTATCACAATATAGCATTGATGCACCTTTCGCATAGCGGAACTTGTTAATCCCTTGACAAAAAAGCAACCGGAAAAGTACTGAAATCAACGCCATTTTGCCTTGTGCGAGATGGCGTTCTTTTTGAGCGAAAATCTCAAAAATTTGGTTAGTTTTTGGGCAAAGTGTCGGCCCCAACACCTTGACAAAGACCTTGTTTTTCGCTATTATTTGATAGACACTTTATCGTGAATTCACAAGGAGGCTAAAAACAAATGGAGAAAGTTCTCGTTCTCTTGACTTTCCTCGGCTCCGTCATCGCGCTGGTATTTGCTCTTGTCACCGCGAAGAAGGTCCTGAAGTTTGAGGAAGGCACCCCGCTGATGCAGAAGATCTCTGCATCCATCCGTGAAGGCGCTAACGCCTATCTGAAGCGCCAGTACACCATCGTGGCCATCTTCTTTGCCTGCATGTTCGTTGTGCTGTGCATCATGGCCGCTACCGGTCTGCTGACCTGGTTCGTTCCCTTTGCGTTCGTGACCGGCGGTTTCTTCTCCGGTCTGTCCGGCTTCATCGGCATGCGCATAGCCACCAAGGCCAACTGCCGCACCGCCAATGCCTGCCGCACCAGCCTGAACCGCGGTCTGCGCGTGGCGTTCTCCGCCGGTTCCGTTATGGGCTTTACCGTAGTCGGCCTGGGTCTTTTGGATATTTCCATCTGGTTCACCCTGCTGAAGTTCGTCTTTAAGCTGGATCCCTCTGCCATCACCAGCGCTATGCTGACCTTTGGTATGGGCGCTTCCTCCATGGCTCTGTTTGCCCGTGTCGGCGGCGGTATCTACACCAAGGCTGCCGATGTAGGCGCCGACCTGGTAGGTAAGGTCGAGGCCGGCATCCCCGAGGATGACCCCCGTAACCCCGCTGTTATTGCCGATAATGTAGGCGATAATGTAGGCGATGTAGCCGGTATGGGCGCTGACCTGTACGAAAGCTATGTTGGCTCCATCATTTCCGCTTCCGCGCTGGGCGTTGCCGCCTTTGGCGGCGAGCTGAAGGCCATGGCCCTGCCCATGATTATGGCAGCGCTTGGCATCCTGGCTTCCATCATTGGTACCTTCTTTGTACGCACCGGTGAATCCACCGATCAGCGCACCCTGCTTTCCGCTCTGCGTCGCGGCACCAACCTGAGTGCTCTTATCATCGCCGTCGCTGCCTTCTTCCTGGTTCGCGGCGTACTGGGCGCCGAATACACCGGTATCTACTTTGCCATCCTGGCCGGTTTGGTTGCCGGCGTTCTCATCGGTGCTTCCACCGAGTACTTCACTTCCGACACCTACAAGCCCACCCAGGGTCTGGCTGACACCGCTCTGACCGGCTCCGCCACCATCATGATCGGTGGTTTGGGCCTGGGCATGCTCTCCACCATCCTGCCCATCGTTATCGTTGCGGTGTGCATCCTGGTTGCCTACTATGTTTCCGGCGGCGCTGCTTCCACCTCCATGGGTCTGTATGGCATCGCGCTGGCTGCCGTAGGTATGCTGGCTACCCTGGGCATCACCCTGGCGACCGATGCCTATGGCCCCGTGGCTGATAACGCCGGCGGCATTGCCGAGATGGCCGGCCTGGAGCCCGAAGTTCGTGAGCGCACCGACGCGCTGGATTCCCTGGGCAACACCACTGCCGCTACCGGCAAGGGCTTTGCTATCGGCTCCGCCGCTCTGACCGCTTTGGCTCTGATCGCTTCTTACATCGAGAAGGTCCAGGAGGTTGGCGCTGCTGCTACCTTCAATGACTTCTCCGTTATGACCCCTGTTGTTCTGGTCGGTCTGTTTGTCGGCGCCTGCCTGCCCTTCGTGTTCGCGGCGCTCACCATGCAGTCCGTTGGCCGCGCGGCTCAGTCCGTTGTAGTAGAGGTTCGCCGTCAGTTCAAGGAGATCGTTGGCCTGATGGACGGCAAAGCCGATGCCGACTACGCCCGCTGCGTTGACCTGTGCACCAAGGCTTCCCTGCACGAGATGATCCTGCCCACCGTAGTTGGTATCGTTACCCCCATCGTAGTCGGTATGATCCTGGGCTACAAGGGCGTGGTAGGTATGCTGGCCGGCGCTACCGTTTCCGGCTTCCTGCTCGCTATCTTCATGGCGAACTCCGGCGGCGCCTGGGATAACGCCAAGAAGTACATTGAGAGCGGCGTACACGGCGGCAAGGGCAGCGATGCCCACAAGGCTGCTGTCGTTGGCGATACCGTAGGCGATCCCTTCAAGGATACTTCCGGCCCCGCTATCAACATCCTCATCAAGCTGCTGTCGATGGTATCCATCGTATTTGCTGCTCTGGTCGTCAACTTCTCTATCATTAAGTAAGAGAACACGATAAACTGAAAATTTCCCCGCAGGCTTTTGAGTCTGCGGGGATTTTTTTTGCGAGGCTGCAATAATTTGCGGGATTTATTGCACCTTATTGATGAACGGATGTTGCATTTCGCGGCGCTCATTCGTTATATTCAGTGTAGGCCTGACACCAACAATATACAACAGGAGGAAACAACATGAAAAAGCTGACCCGAATTTTGGCACTGACCCTATGCTGCCTGCTGGCGGCGGGACTGGCCGCCTGCGGCGAAACGCCTGCCCCCACGCCCGATTCCGACCCCGATCCCGGTTCGGCAATCGGCGGGAACACCCAGATCCCGAACCCGAGAGTCCCCTATGAAAATGACGAGTTCCCCGATTTTAAGCTGGTCGGCTACCCCGACCGGGACGGCATGAAACCGACTGGGTTTTATCTCATTGGCGGAACGCTGGCGGAGATCGACTATGAAAACGCCACGCTGCGCTGTGCCGCCAAAACAGAGGAAACCGGAGATATTTCGGGCATCTT
Source organism: uncultured Oscillospiraceae bacterium (assembly GCA_900547385.1). GTDB lineage: Bacteria > Bacillota > Clostridia > Oscillospirales > Ruminococcaceae > Angelakisella. Next base: position 26,834 of record URGQ01000011.1, read on the forward strand.
CTACAATGACCCGAAGGAAAGCGAGCTTTCGGTGGGACACAGCTACTACAATGGGCTTATCTTCATCACCGTGAAGGAGTATGCCGAGGGCACCGTAGCGCTGTGGGTCAGCTGTGAGAGGGACTATACCTATTCGCTGTGGCTGCCGGGACAGACTGCCGAAGCGGCGAAGGAACTTATTGAGGAATTCGCGGCAGGGGTGTATGTGGTGCTGCCTGGTGGGGAGGAGCCGCTGACCGGGGATGTATTTGGCACCGAAAAGGCCCTGGCCCGCTGGCGGGAGGTCATCCATGCTGATAACATTGCCAAGGTGACTGCCAAGGATAACAGCAGACTTGAGCCGGTGGAGCTGCCCGCTGAAACTGCCGAGCGAATGATAAAGGCACTGGCGGACAGCGAAAGTGCGCTGAAACTCTTTGAAAAGCCGGAAAACCCCGCTACGGGCGGCGCACTGAACCTGACCGCCTATGACGCGGAGGGAAATGTGCTGTTTACCGCTACATACACCTGCAACAGGCTGAGGGTGACCTTTGGGCAGGAAACGGCCAATTACATCTTTGATGCCAGCGACTGCGATCTGGATACCTTGTATACATTCTTTCCCGTCGAATAACCTGCACCATACAAAAATGCCCCTATCCGGAAACCCGGATGGGGGCTCTTTTTTATTGTGATAAAGTTATTCAGCGGCTTCGGCAGCTTTCACCCTTTGGCGAATATATTCCCGCACTTCATCCTTGGGGATCTCCAGCGCGACGGAAAGCTCACCATGCAGCAGCTCCTCCGCCAGCTTCATATAGCGGTCATCCATCTGGCTGACGCGGCGGCCGGCGGCTTCGGCTTCCCGCTTTTTGCTGTAAACCGATTTGATGATCTCCACGAGGTCGGTGGTGCTGTGGGTGCCGATGATGCTGCGGTAATGCTCCGAAAGCTCCTGCAGACGGCCGGTATGGAATGGCTCCACGCTGATGGTAGGAATGAGGGCAACCAGCTCCTCGGCCTCCTCGCGGCTCATTACCGGGCGCATAAAGACCTTTGGCTGCTCCACGGGGCAGTAGATCGTGCCGCTTTGGAACAGGGGGCGCAGGACATAGTACTTGGTCCCGCGCGGCATGCCGGGCAAATCGGGGGTGGCGTAATCCATGACCTCGCAGACGCCGGTATTGCCATACATGATCTTTGTTCCTTTTGCAAACACTGTGGTGCCCTCCCTTACTGTTTCTGCTTATATTATAGCACATTTTTCGGCAGGATGTAAGAGAAAATTTAAGCGAGGGGCGGGTGGGGGCCGCAGGCCCGGCCGCGAAGCGGCCGACGCAGGCGGAGCCTGCGTGCTTCGGCAAAGCCGAAACGGCCTGCGGCCCCCGTCCGGACTCTGCACAAGCTTGTAAATGCGCAGGCTGCCGGCCCAGCTTCTGCTTTTAGTCCTATTGTAGCATAGAAAGCGGAAAAATCAAATGCTGAAAACTGATATAAGCATTGCTTATGGCTAAATGTTAAAAAATCTATATCCAAGATAGCAGAATTATGTTATAATAAATAAGTTAAGGGCGTCATGCCCAATTTTTTTGGAAAAGGAGGATTCCCATGCAGGAATTCTATGATATCACCGTGGCAGGCGTCAAACGCAGTCTGCCGGTCGTCCCCATCAATGAAAACATGTCCATTGCCGGCTTTGTTATCTTTGGCGATACCGATGTTGTAGAGCCCTGTGCCCGTGCCCTGGCGGAAAAGCTGCCCCCCGAGACCGAGGTGTTGGTGACGGCTGAGGCCAAGAGCATTCCGCTTATTTATGAGATGGCTAAAGTGATGAAGATGCCCCGCTATGTCATTGCCCGCAAGTCGGTCAAGGGCTATATGCGCAATCCCATCATCACCACCGTTAATTCCATCACTAATATGGGTAAGGAGCAGATCCTGGTGGTAGATGAGCACGATGCCGAGTTCATCAAGGGCAAGAAGGTCGCCATCATTGATGATGTGATCTCCACCGGCAGCAGCATTGAGGCCATCGAAAAGCTGGTGAAGGAATCTGGCGGCGAAGTAATTGCCCGCGCGGCAGTGCTGGCGGAAGGCGATGCCGCGGACCGCACCGATATCATCTATCTGGAAAAGATCCCGCTGTTCTTCCACAATAAAAAGTGATCTGCATAAGAACAAGGCCCCTGTACTGCGCGGTACGGGGGGCTTTTTCACATTTATAAGATCAAAATGGGATAAACTCCACCGTGGTGCCCTGCTGCCGCAGCAGCTCAACCAGGGCATCCGCCGGGAGCCAAACGGTAGCGGTATTATCATTGGGATGGACCCCGATGAGCTTGCCGCGGTAGTCCTCATCCAGCAGGAGGGTGACCCGATGCTCCTTGTCATTCAGTGCGCCAAAGGGAGTGACAGAGCCGGGCGTCAGGCCCAGCAGCTCGGCCAGTTCCTCTGCCCCGGCAAAGGAAAGCGCCCCATGCCCCAGCTGGGCTTTCAGCGCTTTCAGGTCGGCACGCTTTTCTCCGTACAGTACCAGCAGCCAGTAAAAGCGCTTCTTCTGGTCGCGGACCAGCAGATTCTTGGCAATGGCGTCACAGTGCTCCAGTCCCTGCGCGTACAATTCTTCCATATTGAATACAGCGGGGTGCTCCGCCAGTGTGTGGTCTATTTTATTTTCCTCCAGCAGCCGCAGGACAGCGTGCGCCATGTCGTTCATCGTGATTTACTCCTTTTGGGGCAGCGGTTGCAGCCGCCAACCATGGCGCAACCCGCCGGATTTTTTGTGCTATTGTAGCATGATTTTGCCCCAGTCGCAAGGGGAGGCCGCATAGTTTTTTTGCTGTTGGTGATACTACCCCTTGAAAGGGGGAATAACCATGGAACGACCTGTTTTGGGACCCATTGACCCGGTAACGGGGCGCCCGCTGTACCTGCCGCACGATGTGGTAAGCGATACCGAAGCCACCGGGCTGGAGCCCATCCCGCCCCGCACGCCGGAGGAAGCGGAAAGCTACGCCGATCTGTACGACTGGCCGCTGGCAGATCAGCCGCCCCGCCGCTGAGGGGACTTGCCAGCCGGGGGCAAATTTGCTATTATCATGGGTAGAAATTCCTGCAGGGTGCTGCACCGGCGGCCCCGCTCGGCGCGCTGCGCGCGCCGTCCCCGCCTTCGGCGGGGGCCCGGCCCTGCTGGCCGGGCGACGGGGCCGCCGGGCCAGCACCCATTGCAGATTTGACACCGGAGGGAAACAGTATGAGTAAAGTCGCAGTTATTACCGGCGCATCGGGGGGCATCGGTACCGCAGTGGCCCGCTGCTTGGCCGCGCAGGGGTGTTATGTGGTGCTGGGCTATTGCCGCAGCAGAGAAAAGGCCGAAAGCCTTTGCCGGGAGCTGCGGGAGGCCGGTGAGGAAGCCGTTTCCTTCCGGGCGGATCTGACCAAAGCCGAGGAAGCCAAAGCGCTTATCGATTTTGCGGTACAGCAGTACGGCCACCTGGATATCCTGGTGAATAATGCTGGCATTTCGCAGATCAAGCTGTTTACCGATATTGCCCCGGAAGAATGGCGGCAGATGTTTGCGGCCAATGTGGATGGCATCTATCACTGCTGCCGCGCTGCGGTGCCGTATTTGGTGCAGCAGCACAGCGGCACCATTATCAATGTTTCCTCCATCTGGGGGCTGTGCGGCGCCTCCTGCGAGGTGCACTACTCCGCCTCCAAGGCGGCGGTCATTGGCTTTACGCAGGCATTGGCCAAGGAATTGGCCCCCAGCGGCATCACCGTCAACTGTGTCGCGCCCGGGGCCATCGATACCGAAATGAATGCCCACCTTACCGCCGAAGAACGCCGGATGCTGGAGGAGGAGATCCCGCTGGGCCGCATGGGCTCGCCGGAGGAAGTGGCGGCTGCCATTGCCTTTTTGGCGGGGGAGGATGCCCGCTATTTTACCGGGCAGGTCCTCAGCCCCAATGGCGGCATCGTAATTTGACAGGAAAAAGAGGCGAATACCTATGGAAATACTGCAAAATACCTGTCTGATATCGGCGGTGCTGGCTTGGGCTGTGGCACAGCTTTGCAAGCTGCTCATCGAACTGATCGCCCATCACCGACTGGATTGGGAGCGGTTGACGGGGGACGGCGGGATGCCCAGCGGGCATTCCGCCACGGTAACTGCACTGGCAGTGGCTGCCCTGCTGCAATACGGTGCGGCTTCCTTTCAGTTTGCTATCAGCGCGGTGCTGGCCATCATCGTGATGCACGATGCCATGGGAGTGCGCTGGCAGGCCGGGCAGCATGCCCGCACCATCAATGAGCTGCTGCTGAAGCTGAGCGACACTCCGCCGGAGCAGCTGCTGGAGGAATTCCTGGGGCACACCCCGCTGCAGGTGGCCTGCGGTGCTCTGCTGGGCGCTGCGGTGGCTATTCTGTATTCCCTCCCGTAAAAATATAACACAACCCCCGCGGCAGATTCCGTGGGGGTGCTTCTTAATATAGTCTCCGTTCATTTCGCCTTACGCCCAGAACCGTAAAAACTCCTCCGCCGCGGGGCTGGGCGATACATCCTGCAAGGTGCACACCGAAAGGCTCCGCTCCGGAATCTCTGGAATGGTGCGCAGCTCACGGATCGTCCCCGCCTCCAGAGCGGGCAGGGCAAATTCGCGCGTCACACACGCCACCCCCAGCCCAATGGCCGCCAGATCGACGAGAAGCTCGTGGCTGCACAGTTCTATCTCCGGTTTAAGCGTAATGCCATTGCGGGTAAAAAAGCGTTCCAGGTACCGTCTTGCGCTGGATTTGCGCTCCAGCAGCATCAGCGGGAAGCGGGAAAGCTCCGCCAGGGTATAGGTACGGTCAGTCTCGCAGGGGTAGTCCCGCCTCGCCACAAAAACATTGTGCAGGGCCATGCAGCGCCGCATCTGCAGGTTGCCGCTCTCCTGCGGGGTGCTGGCAAAGGCCAGGTCTACCTGTCCCGCCCGCAGCATCTGCAGGGCCTCATAACTGGTGCCGTTCAGCACCTTCAGCCGGATGGCAGGGTACCGCTCGTGGAACCTTTGCAGATAGGGCAGCAGCAGGCTGCGGGTCACGGTATCGCTGGCCCCGATGACCAACTCACCCATCATCAGCTCCCGGGTCTGCTGCACCTTTTCCTCTCCGGTTTCGATGAGGCTGATGGCGCTGCGCACATAATCGTACAGTACCCGCCCCTCGCCGGTCAGGGTGACGCCGCGGGGCTGGCGGGAAAACAGCCGTACCTGCAGCTGTTCCTCCAGCTGATGGATGGACTGACTGACCGCCGACTGTGAGATAAACAGTGTTTTGGCGGCGGCGGAAATGCTTTCCTCCTCGGCAACGGTGCGGAAAATACGGTAAAGCTCCAGTTTAACGGCCATGTTTGCGGGCTTCCTTTCTATCTGTTTTGCTTATGCTTATCATTAGTAATATATACTTTACTTATGAATACGCATCTATTATACTAAAGTGGTTGTGAAAAGCAACCCCTATTTTTGTTTTCGTTTTCATCAATTCACAGGTGATAAAAGGAGAAAAAGCCATGAGCAGAATGTTTGGTACTGTCGTTCGCGGGGTACGCGCCCCCATCTTCCGGGAAGGCGATGATGTAGTAAAGGGCACTGTGGATACCGTCCTGAAGGCCCTGAAAGAAAACAGTGTGGAGCCGCACGATAAAGATGTTGTCGCCATTACTGAATCGGTAGTGGCCCGTACCCAGGGCAACTATGCCACAGTGGAACAGATCGCAGCCGATGTAAAGGCCCGCACCGGCGGCAAGACCGTTGGCGTTACCTTCCCCATTCTCAGCCGCAACCGTTTCTCCGTGCTGCTTTCCGGCATTGCCGCTGGCTGCCAGAAGGTCGTCCTTATGCTCAGCTATCCTTCCGATGAAGTGGGCAACCATCTCATCAGCATGGACCGCCTGGATGAAAAGGGCATTGATCCCTGGACCGATGTTCTTTCCCTGGAGCGCTTCCGTGCCGAGTTCGGCTCTGTAATCCATCCTTTTACTGGCGTGGACTATGTGGAGTACTATTCCAGCCTTATCCGGGAAGCCGGCGCCGAGGTAGAAGTGATTTTTGCCAACCGCGTGCAGACCATTCTGGACTACACCGATACCGTCATCACCTGTGATATTCATACCCGTGCCCGCAGTAAGCGTCTGCTGCAGGCTGCCGGCGCCCGTGTGGTGCTGGGCCTGGATGACCTGATGACCGCTCCTGTGGCGGGCAGCGGCTACAATGCCCAGTATGGTCTGCTGGGTTCCAATAAGGCGGATGAAAACCGTGTGAAGCTGTTCCCCCGTGATGCTATGCTGGTAGCCGAAAAAATTGGCCAGCTGATGAGCGAAGCCACCGGACACCATATCGAGGCGATGGTTTACGGCGACGGCGCCTTTAAGGATCCCGCGGGCAAGATCTGGGAGCTGGCCGATCCGGTTGTGGCCCCCGGTTATACCAAGGGCCTTATCGGTACCCCCAATGAGCTGAAGCTGAAGTACCTGGCTGACCACGATTTCGGCGATCTTTCCGGTACCGCTCTGCAGGAAGCCATTACCCAGCGTATCAAGGAGAAGGACTCCACCAGCCTGGTGGGCAATATGGTCTCCGAGGGCACAACCCCCCGTAACCTTACCGACCTCATCGGCTCCCTGTGCGACCTGACCAGCGGCAGCGGCGATAAGGGCACCCCCATCATCTACATCCAGGGGTACTTCGATAACTACACCACCGAGTGATATCTTATTTTTAATGGTTTGCTGATAAGGCCCGCCTCCTGCTTTTCCAGGGGGCGGGTTGCCGCATAGGAGAAAATTTAAGCAGGGGGCAGGCATGGGCCGCAGGCCGTTTCGGCTCCGCCGAAACA
>URGQ01000012.1 GCA_900547385.1 uncultured Oscillospiraceae bacterium
GCAGCAGCATACGCCAGTATGCCGGCGTCCTCTTCCTTGTCATCATCCGGTTTTCGCGCAGGAGAAAATGGCGTCCGAGGAAGCGCGAAGCGGCAGGCAGGCTGGCTCCTGTCAACGCGACGCGCAATGTCGGGCGGTATTTATACCCGCAAAAGCCGTATGTGCTCTTGTCAATCGAAAGTATTAAAATAAATAATTACAGAGCCGCAACGGATCGTCTTTCCGTTACGGCTTTCTTTTATGAATATGCTATTGACATTGGTCTTTTCGACCGCATGTTTTTCACAGGGAGAAAGATTCCCGGAAGATGACCACCGGCTCGTAGGAGCGCACCACGGCGGCATTTGCGCCCTTGCGGATCATCTCTGCGGCCATTTGAACGGCACCGGCCGTCATCGCCTCGGTAGGCATTTCGATGACCGAAAGCGGCGGGGTACAGTACTGCGCCTGCTGGCGCTCTCCCAAGCCAAAGCAGATAAGCCCCACCTCCTGCGGGATGCGGATGCCTTCCTTTTGCATCTGGTGAGCCGCCCCAATAGCCATAATATCGGATGCAAATACCAAAAGCTCCGGCAGCGAGCCGCCGGTCATCATGGTTTTTATTCCCACGGCGCCGCCCTCATAGGTATCCTCCGCTTCCACCACCGCGTGGGGCGGTACCCGCAGACCATACTCCCCCGCTGCTGTTATGGCATCGCGGATGCGGCTGCTATCCGCCATAAAGTTGGAACGGTTCTTCAAAAAGCCGATGCTGCGGCAGCCCTTGGCACGGGCCAATTCCATCACCTGCCGCACCGCCTTGGCATAATCGGTATACACCGCACCAAAGCCCGCCTGGCGGCGGTTATACAGCACCAACGGCAGATCCGTCTCCAGCTGGGCCAGGGCGTCCATATCCGCCGGGGAAAGACCGCCTAAAATAGCGCAGCTGTATGGGCTATGGAAGTGCAGGCCCTTTTCCTCGCACAGGTGCCCCTCCCGGAAGGTATTGACCACCAAATCGTAGTCCAACTCCTGGCGCAGGTGCTCCTGCTGGAAGGCCCCCAACAGCCGCCCCACATAGGAGGCTCTGCGATCCAGCGGCCAATACAGCGCCAATACCGGGCGTTCCGCGGCGCTGGCGCGCAGCCGCCGGGCCACATTACTGGGGCGGTAACCGGTGGCCGCCACAATCTCCAGGATGCGCTGTTCCGTGACCGGGGAGACCTTCATCTCCCGCGCTTTGCCATTAAGTACAAAGGAAACCGTGGAGGGAGATACATTGGCGATACGGGCGATGTCCTTGATGGTTGCCATAGCGAAGGCCCCCTTTCTTTGTGATAGCTCCATCTTACCCAAATTTGCCCGGAAAGTCAATTCCTCCCGAAATGCTTAATCGTTTTTGCTGTCTTGAAATTTTATGTTGACAATTCATTGTACTCCCACTATAATCGAATTGGCTAAAACGATTTAGTTATTTTAAGAAAGGGTGAGTTCCTTGCCACAGAATGCTTTGCAACAGCTATTACAGGCCCCGGCCGGCACCCCGGTCACACTATCCCCTGATTGGTGTCTCATCAACGACGGTCCCTCCGGAGACCTGCCCGCCATGATACCGCAGGTAAGTCCGGCGCGCCGCGCGCAGGTGGTGGTCATTCTTGACCATGATATCCCCGCTGGGAGCTTCCAGAGCGCTTTCCGCCAGAAAGCACTGATTGATTTTTCCCGGGCCAATTCGCTGGAGTTTATCCAGTCCGCCGGAATCAGCTACCAGCTGCTGATGCAGGGGCGGCTGGCAACTGGTTCTCTGCTGGTGACCTGCGGCCAGCATGTGGCACAGGTGGGTGCCATCGGTGCTTTGGGGCTGCGTTTTTCCCCCGAGGAACTGGCCCGGTGGCTGCAGGGTGGAGAGCTGACCCTGCCCGCGCCGCAGCCGCTGCATATCAGGCTGGAGGGGGACTTTGCCCCCGGCGCCGCAGCCTATGACATTGCGCTGGCCTGTGCGGGCAAAAAAGGAGCCGAAGGCCGCCTGCTGCTCCTGCATGACCACACCGCACGGGGGCTTACCCGCACGGAAAAGCAGACGCTCTGTCTGATGGCCCAGCGAGCCGGTGCGGTAAGCGCCCTGTTTACAGTGGAAGACGCCCCGGCCGATACCACACTGCAGCTGGAGGACTATCCACCCTGTGCTATACTCCCCGGCAGCCTGCCGGAAGATCCGATGGAGGCCCAGCCCCTTACCGCTCTGTCCGACATCCGGGTGGATGCCTGCTTTATCGGGGGCTGCTCCTCCGGGCGGATAGAGGAACTGCGCGAAGCCGCTGAAATTCTGCGGGGACATCACATCCGCCGGGAGCTGCGGCTACTGATCGGCTTTGCTTCCAACACGGACTACCTGCAGGCCATGGAGGAAGGGCTGATCGATGTATTCCTGGACTGCGGAGCGCAGGTCACCAATCCCGGCTGCGCCTCCTGCCTGACCACCTCCATCGGCGTCATCGGGGATGGGGAGGTCATGGCCTCTACCGGGTGCTTCCACTACTCCGGCTGCTGCGGCACCCCCGCTTCCCGGGTCTATCTGGTTTCTGCCCGGACCGCTGCCAAAGCGGCGCTCAGCGGATATCTTTATCAAGCGTAACAGGAGGGCATAACTATGGATACTGTTTTTACGGGCCGGATATGGAAGCTGCCCGATGATGTGGATACCGATACTATTATCCCGGGGCGGTACGGTGTGCTGCCCTCCGCGGAGGAGATGAGCCGCCACTGCCTGGAGCCGCTGCGCCCGGAGCTGGCCGCCGCGGCCCGGCCGGGAGATATCTTTGTGGCCGGGAAGAACTTTGGCTGCGGTTCCTCGCGGGAATTTGCCCCAGCCTGCATCGCGGCGCTGGGTGTGCGATGCATTGTGGCCAAATCCTTTGCCCGCATTTTTTACCGCAACGGCATCAATAACGGGATGCTGCTCATTGAGACGGATGACCTGTATGACCGCTGCGAGGAAGGGGATCTTCTCACCGTGGAGGTAAACCGCTGCCTGAAGGTAAACGGGCAGGTCATTCCCATCCGGCAAATTCCCGATAATCTGTTTGAGATCATCAAGGCCGGGGGGCTGGTACCCCGCTACCGCGCCCTGAATGAAGCGACCGAAGCCGCCGAATCCGTCCAAAAGGAGGTGCACTGATATGGGCTATACCATGGCCGAAAAGATCCTGATGAAAAATACCGGGCTTTCTCACCTGGCACCCGGCGATCTGATCATGACCCGGCCGGATATGTGCATGGTACATGATATCTACACCCCTTTTGTGGTGCAGAAGCTGGATGAGATGAAATTCCGCCGCCTGGCCGACCCGGAAAAAGCTGTGATCTTCCTGGACCACCTGTGCCCCACCAACCAGGCCACCGGCGACCCCCGCCACTACCACAAGGGGCACGAGCTTTCCGATCGCTTTGGTATCCGCAAGCTGCATGCCGGGGAGGGGATCTCTCACACCCTGATGCACGAATACCGCTATGCCCTGCCCGGTACGGTGGTGGTAGCTACCGACAGCCACACTCCCACTTATGGCGGGGGCGGGTGCTTCTGCACCGGGATAGGCTATACCGAAATGGCCGCCACCCTGGGCAGCGGCGAAATGTGGATGAAGGTCCCGGAGGCGATCCGCATTACGGTGGAAGGGGAGCTGCCTGCCGGGGTGTACGCCAAGGATATTGTCCTGCAGGTGCTGAAGGATCTGCGCTCCGACGGCGGCACCTATAAATCGCTGGAATATGTGGGCAGCACCATTGACGCGCTGGATATGTCCGGCCGGTACACCATTGCCAATATGTCGCTGGAGGCGGGCTGCAAAACCGCACTTTTTGCCGCTGACCAGAAAACCGCCGATTACTTTGACCTGCCGCTGGAGAAGATCTCCTGGATCCATCCCGATCCGGATGCCCACTATGTCCGGGAACTGTACTACCGGGCAGAGGAGCTGGTACCCTATCTTTCCTGCCCGCAGGGCGTTGATAATGTTCACTCCATAGAGGAGGTGCAGGGCACCCCACTCAATGAGGTCTACATTGGCAGCTGTACCAATGGCAGCCTGGAGGATATGGCAGTGGCCGCCCGCATTTTGCAGGGGCACCATGTGGCCCCCTATCTCAAGCTTATCATCATTCCCGCCTCCATCGGCATCTATCGCCAGTGCATGCGGCTGGGGTACATCCGTGCCTTTGTGGAGGCCGGCGCCATGGTGGCGCATCCCTGCTGCGGCCTGTGCTGCGGCCAGCCCTATGGCCTGATGAGCGATGGCGAGGTGGTACTGGGTACCAATAACCGCAATTTCATCGGACGGATGGGCACCACAAAATCTCTTATCTATCTTAGCAGCCCCGCCACGGCGGCCGCCAGTGCCCTTACCGGTGTCATCACAGATCCCCGCACCGTGACTGCGGACTGATATTGCAAGGAGGAATCATCATGGAGTATAAAATTGCTGTGATCCCCGGCGACGGCATCGGCGTAGATGTCATCCGGGAAGCGGTTCGTTCGCTGGATAAGATCGGCGAGGTTTACGGACATCAGTTCCATAAGGTGGAGCGCCTGGTAGGCGGCTGCTGCATTGATGCCTACAGCGTGCCCATCCAGCCGGAAACACTGGAGCTCTGCCGGGAATGCGACGCCATTCTGTTTGGTGCGGCCGGCGGGCCCAAGTGGGATCATCTGCCCCGGGCCCAGCGCCCGGAAAGCGGCCTGGCCGCCCTGCGCCGCGGCTTTAATCTGTTCTGCAACCTGCGCCCGGCCAAGCTCTACCCCGACCTGCGGGAAAATTCCCCGCTGAAAAACGAGGTGCTGGACCGCGGACTGGACCTGCTGCTGGTGCGGGATCTCATCGGCGGTATCTACTTTGGCGAAAAGGGCACCCGGGAGGGCGCCCGTGGTCGGGAAGGCTACGATGTGGAATGTTACAGCGAATTTGAGGTGGAGCGGGTAGCCCGCCATGCCTTCCAACTGGCGCAGGGCCGCCGCAAGAGCGTCACCAGCATTGATAAATCCAATGCGCTGGAAAGCTCCCGGCTGTGGCGGGAAACGGTGGCCCGCGTAGCGCAGGATTACCCTGATGTGCAGCTGACCAACCTGCTGGTGGATAAGGCCGCCATGGAGCTGACCTGCAATCCCTCCCGCTTTGATGTGATGCTGACCACCAGCATCTTCGGTGATATCCTCTCGGATGAGGCGGGGGTGGCCACTGGCTCGGTGGGGATGCTGGCCTCCGCGGCCATCAATGAAAATGGCTTCGGGCTCTTTGAGCCGATCCATGGCACCGCCCCGGATATTGCCGGGCTGGGCATTGCCAACCCGCTGGCTGCCATTGCCTCGGCAGGTATGCTGCTGGAGATCGGACTGGGGATGAAGGAAGAAGCCGCCGCCATCGACCGGGCCATCAATGAGGTGCTGCACCTGGGCTACCGCACCCCGGATATCTACCTGGAGGGCCGTGGGCTGACCAAGGTGACTACCGAGGAAATGGGCCGCCTGACCGCTGAACATATTCACCGCTAAGACAGGGAGGACACACCATGAAAGATAAGGTAAAGTACGGCCGCGAGCTGCTGGATATCGAGATCCCCGAAGGGACTGACCTCAGCATCTTGCTGCCGAAGCAGCACCCTGCCGGCGTTCGCTCGGAGGAGGAGATCGTGGAGGACGCGCTGGCCCATCCCATTGGGGCCGGGCTGCTGGCCGAGGAGATCCACGCCGGTGATACCGTGTGCATCCTTACCAATGACATCACCCGCCTGACCCGCAGCCACATTTATATCCCCATCTTGGTGCGGGAGCTGAACAAAGCCGGCGTGCCGGATGGGGATATCACCATTCTGTTTGCCAACGGGATGCACAGCGCCATGACCGAGGAGCAGATGTGCAGCCTCATCACCGAGGATATTTACCGCCGTGTAACCGTGGTGCAGCACGACTGTGAGGAATCCCCCTGCCAGCTGGTGGGCACCACCAGCTACGGCCATGAGGTGTGGGCCAATAAAATCGCCATGGCAGCCGATAAGCTCATCCTTACCGGCGGTATCCTGGTGCACCACATGGCCGGGTTTGGCGGTGGACGCAAGGATATCATCCCCGGCTGTGCCCGCAAGGATACCATCCTCAGCAACCACAAGATGGTCATTGACCCCAATGCCCAGGCCGGTGTGCTGGAAAACAACCCCGTTCATCTGGACTTTATGGAGGCATGTGCCTTTACCCACCCCGCCTATCTGCTGAATGTCATCTGCGATGACCACGGGATGATCTACCAGGCGGTGGCCGGCCACTGGCGGGAAGCCTACCTGCACGGCGCTGAATTGGCCAAGGATTTCTATCTCTATCCCATCCCGGAACGGCCCGATATCGTCATTGCCTCCTGCGGCGGATTCCCTAAGGATATTGACCTTCGGCAGAGCAAAAAGGGCTTCTACAATGCCAGCCGTGCCGTGAAAAAGGGCGGCGTCATCATCTGCCTGGCGGAGTGCCCCGAGGGATGCAGCAAAGAGATGGACGATCCCTTTGAGGAATGGCTGGGCCGCTATCCCGATAAGGACTCCGTGGTGGCGGAGCTGAAGCGCAAGGTGAATATGGGCGGGCTGAATTGCTACAAGGTCCGAGAATGCCAGGCCCACTGCCGGCTGATCCTCATCACCGCGCTGGACCAAAAGCGCATGGCCGATGTAAATGTGGAGTGCTACCCCAAGGAACAGCTCAATGAGGTCATCCGCACCGTTTTGGCGGAATATGACCACCCCAAGGTGCTGTATATGCCGCAGGCCACCCTTACGCTGCCGCTGGTGAAAGAATAAAATCTCTCCCCCGATCATTTGGTCGGGGGAGTTGCTGATTCTATTGCATTTTGTGAGCCGCTGCTCTGCAATAGGTCTGTCCATTGATGCTGCCGGAGGGCGGCTTTTCTAAATCCAACCAGTTAGCTTTTGCTAACTATGAAGAGAAACAGTAACGCACAGATCATCATATAGGTTGATACACCCATAATAAGGATAATAGGCTGTGGGGTATTACGAGTAAACAGCCAGTTCACCGCCCGTAGAGCTTGCCTTTATCACGGTATCCTCAGTTATTATAACTATTCGCATAAATGCCATAGGAGGTCCCTGTGGCGGTAACAATGCTATTACCAATGGTAAATCCATCGATAGTAGCAATTCCATAATAGTTCTGATTCGTAGTGGATTGACCAATCGCGGTGACCCTGCCGGAGTGCCGGGTGCTCTCAGTGCTGTACTGCGGCGATTACGCCGATGAGGATGAAGCGTGGCTGACCCTGAGCCGTGAGGTAAAGGCCAGGGAGCTGCCCCCACCGGGGCCCCGCGCATCCTTGGCATTGTGGCACCCTACACCGGGCGGGAGATTGAGCCCCAACGATATTGCTCCCGGCTAGTGCTGCCGGTGGAAGAATGAACAAATACAAAATTCCTTTTCTCCTGACCCTTTAATCCACAGTTTACTTGCCATACCGAAATATGTTACAATAAAAAAAGAAGCATACAGAGAGGAGGACTGCCCGTGAATATCCGCGAACTGGCCAAGGAAGCCGGTGTTTCGGTTGCCACCATCTCTCGTGTCATCAACCACCCGGAGGCGGTGCTGCCGGAGACCCGCGAACGGGTGCAGACCATCATCGAAAAATACAACTACAACCCCAAGCCAGTCAACCGCGGGCGGCGGGCCGTCACCCTCATCGTTCCCGCGGCCAAGCGGGCACAAACCCTGCTTTCGGGGGTGCAGTCGGTACTGGCGCCCAAGGGGATTCTGGTCAACCTGGTGGAGTTCTCTCCCCTTTCGGGAGGAATAGCAGCCTGTATTCAGGCTGCCGCCGCGGCAAAGCCCCTCGGAATGCTGATCGCCGGGGAGCCCTCTCTACCACCGGAGGCGCTGCCTGCCGAGCTGCCGGTAGTGCTGCTGGGCAGCTATGATCGATTGGAAAACTGCAATATCTGCGGTATCCATTACCGGGACGCCGCAGAAAAGATGGTTTCACATCTCCATACTATGGGCCACCGCTCCATTTGGCTGCTGCAAAGCAGCGGAGAATCCCCCGAAAAGGCCGCCATCACCGCCGGTTACCGGCAGGCGGCGGCCGCGCTGGGGCTGACCGACCGCCAGTGCCGTGTGCTGGAGGCGGAGGACAGCGTAGTGGGCGGCTACCGCATCTGCCGCGAGGAAATACTGACCGAGGAGCCGCCGCAGGCCGTCTTCGCTGTCAGTGATGAGCTGGCCATGGGTGTCATCAAGGCTGCACGGGAGGAAAATATTTCCCTGCCAGAGGGACTGGCTGTTGCTGGTTTTACCGGCAGTGAGGCTGCCGCTGTCATTACCCCGGCGCTGACCACCATGGAGCACCCGCTGGAGCGTTTGGGTGCGGTGGCAGCCCGCCGCCTCATCGAGCTCATCGAGGACAGCGCGCTGTACCAGGTGGAGACCCACGAGATCGTATTGAAATCCAAGCTCAAGATCCGCCGCAGCTGCGGCAACCGCAAAGAGATCTACGAGTTGTTTGAGTAAGGAGGGTACAGAATGTCGTTGTTATCCGTCAATTTTATGGGCCTGCCGCTCAAAAATCCTATTATAGCGGCAGCCGGTCCCTGGTGCCGCGATGCCGCCGCCATGCAGAAGGCCATTGACGCCGGTGCGGCGGCTGTCGTCACCGAGACCATCACGCTGGAGAAAAGCCATGTCGTCAGTCCGCGTATTTTTTACCGTCAGGGCGAAGTTTACAATACCACCCTGTACAGCACCATGACGCTGGAGGATGTGGAGCAGGAGGTAGAGCGCCTGCAAAAGGGCAACGCCTTCCTCATCTGCAATATTCGGGGAACGACCCCCTCCGAGCTGCGGTACCTGGCCAGCCGCATGCAGCGCCTAGGTGCAGATGCGCTGGAGCTGTGCTGCTTTACCCCCATCGGCACCAAGCTGGAGGACATCAGCATCCGGCCGGAGGAGGTTGGGGAAATGGTGCGCAGCGTCACCTCGGCGGTGGAAATCCCCGTTATGGTGCGACTGCCGCACCATGCGGCGCTCAATCCTGCCTTTGCCCGCCAGATCACCCAGAACGGCGCCCGTGCCATCAGTGCCATTGAATCGCTGGAGGGCATCAACGGCGTGGATATTGAAAACGCCCGCTGCGAAATGGCGGCCATCGGCGGCTGCACCGGCAGCCATCTGCGTCCGCTCTCGCTGGCGGCAACGGCGGTACTGCATCAGCTGGCCGATTGTGAGATCGCCGCGATGTGCGGTGTGGAGGACTGGCACAGCATCATCGAGTTCCTGATGATGGGCGCCACTGCGGTGGAGATGGGCTCCGCCATCATGCTGCGGGGCTATGGGCACATCACCGAAACACTGCGCAAGCTGGAGGATTGGCTGCGGGAAAAGGGCTATTCTTCCCTAGATGAGCTGCGCGGCAACGCACTCTCCTCTCTTACCGCTTTTGAGGAGCTGCCAGAGCGCCTGCTGCGGGTCAAAATGGCCGCTCCCTGCGATGGCACCTGCCCCGATGGCTGCCGAGCACGCTGTGTGGGCGCCTGCCTTTATAATGCTATTTCTCTGGAACGCAATGGCCTCTCAGTCGATGCCGCCGCCTGCAGCGGCTGCGGCCTATGCGTCTCCCTCTGCCCCAAAAAACTCTTCATTATGAAGTAAATTCCAGCCGGAGGGCCGCAGCTCTCCGGCTTTTGTTTGATATGAATGTAACAATGAACAAATGTTACATCAAAATGTTGTCCATTCCGCTGAAATATTGGCGGAAACGCAAAAAACTATTGAAATCTTGACGAATCCTTGCTAAGATGCAGATGTAACAGATAATCAATGTTACATTAAGAAGCAAGCGCTTGATGTTACAAAAAGATCTGATGTTTTGGAAGGAGTTGTCCCCTATGTCAAAGATCCCCGTCGGCTACAGTCTGAATGACTGCCCGCCCATCAAAGAAACGGTCCCGCTGAGTATCCAGCAAATCGTCGTTCTCGTTTTTAATGTTCTGCCCGTTCCGCTGCTTATTGGCGCCGGCATCGGCCTTTCCGCCAGCGAGATCACCATTTTGGTGGCTGGCTGTCTGCTCGTCACCGGCATCGCCACCCTGCTGCAGACCATCGGCGTTGGCCCCATTGGCGCGCGCCTGCCCATCCCGCTGGAGTGCAGCTTTGTCTTCGTTGCCCCCGGCATTGCGCTGGGCGCCCAGTACGGTTTGGCGGCGTTCACTGGTGCCTGCCTCGTCGGCAGCATTATCACCACCATTCTGTGGACCGGCCTGCATAAGCAGCTCTCTATCCTGTTCAAGCCCTATATCACCGGCGCGGTCGTTATGGCCCTGGGCCTCAGCCTTTGCAGCGTTGGCATTGGCTACTGTGCGGGCGGTGTAGGCTCCGCTGATTACGGCGATCCCATTAACCTACTGCTGGCTGCCGGCACCATCATTATCATGGTTCTGCTCAACCACTTCTGCAGCAAGAACTTCCTTTCCAAGGCTTCTCCCCTCATCGCCATTCTGGTCATGAGCGCCGCGGCCGCCGCCTTTGGCAAGCTGGATCTTTCCCCCATTGGCGAGGAGGCATGGATCCGTATCCCCCAGCCCCTGCACTTCGGCATCAAGTTTGAGCTTGGCCCGATCATCTCCATCTCCATCCTGTGCTTCATTGCCCTGGTTGAACTGATGGGCGACCAGACCACCGCTTCCATGCTGGCAAAGAACAGCCTGCCCACCAGCCATGAGACCAAGGGCGGCGTACTGGCCCAGGGCGTTGGCAGCGTTATCTCTTCCATGTTCAATATGGTTCCCGTCATCAGCGGCAGCGCCAATATCGGTCTGTGCGGTCTTTCCGGTGTTACCAGCCGCTATGTCACTGCCATCGCCGGCGGTGTAGTAGGTCTCTGCGGTCTCTGTCCCAAACTCTGCGCTGTATTCTCCTGCATTCCCTCCGCTGTTTTGGGCGGCGTGGCCCTCTCCGCCTTCGGCACCATCCTGGTTTCCGGTATGAATGTCATCCATAATGGCGGCCCGCTCACGGCCCGTACCACCACCATCGTGGCCATTTCTCTGGCTGTCGGCGTTGGCTTCAGCGCGGCTCCCGATGCTTTGGCAGCGCTGCCCTTCTGGGCCTCCAGCCTGCTCAGCGGCGTACCCGGCACCGCCATCACCGCTGTTGTTCTCAGCCTCATCCTGCCTGAGAAAAAGGAAGAAAAGGCTGCCTGATCCCGGCGAAAGGAGAAAACATTATGAAAACTGTACTGTACCAAAATGCCGATTGGATCATCACCATGGATGAGGAGCGCCGCCGCTACCGTCATGCGGATCTGCTCATCAGCGGCAAAGAGATCAAGGCCATCGGCAAAAACCTCAAGGACACCCTTGGCGATACCGTCACCATCGATGAAGTAGTAGATGCCAGCGGCCGAGTGATCCTGCCCGGCTTTGTCAATACACATCATCACACCTGGCAGACTCTTATCCGCAACATTAAGGCCACACAGGGTCTGCGCCTGGAGCCATGGCTCACCACCATGTACGAGATCTATAAGGACCTGAACACTGATGTAGCCCGTGCCGGTGTGTATGTGGCGCTGGGCGAGGGACTGAAAACCGGTATCACCACCTCCAATGACCTGTGGTATCCCCACCCCGTCGGCGTTACCTGCCTGGTGGATGCCGAGATTGAAGCGGCTAAGGAACTGGGCATCCGCTTCCATCCGGTGCGCAGTTATCACTCCGTCACCAGCGATATTGTCCCTCCCGAGGTGGTGGACAGCATCGAAGGCGTTATGGGCGATGCCGAGCGCCTGGTAAAGAAGTACCACGATCCTTCCCGTTTCTCGATGTGTCAAGTCGGCATCGGCCCCAGCATTGCCTACTACGAGACCGAGGAGATCGTCCGCGCCACCATTGATCTGGCGGAAAAGCTGGACATCAAAGTGCATGGACACCTGGCGGAAAGCCGCGGCGAGGTGGCTTTTGTGGAGGAACACTACGGCTGCCGGCCCGCCGAATGGTTCCGCCGTCATGACCTGCTGGGCGACCGCTTCTACTACGCCCACTGCATCCACCTTAACGATGAGGAGGTACAGCTGATGGCGGATACCAACACCGGCATCTCCACCTGCCCCATCTCCAATATGTACCTCAGTTCTGGCTCCTGCCGGATCCCCGACCTGCTGCGTGCCGGTGTCAAGCGCTTCGGCATCGGTGTGGACGGCGCTGCCAGCAGCAACTCCGCCAGCATGATGGAGGAGATTCGCGTCAGCTACCTGCTCAACCGTCTCAGCTGGGGCGATGATTCCATCGGCTGCGAGGACATTCTGTACCTTGCCACCGCCGGCGGTGCCGCGACACTGGGCCGTAACGATATCGGTCATCTCGCCCCCGGCATGGCGGCGGATTTCACCCTGATGAACTGGAACCAGCTGCAGTATGCCGGCGGCTGCAATGACCCTGTAGACTGCATCGTTCTCAGCGGCGACGCCAGAATGATAGAAACCGTCGTGGTCAATGGCGAAACCGTTGTAAAGAACGGTCGCCTGACCAAAGTGAACGAGGAAGAAAAACGGGACTACGCAGCCGCAGTGGGCCGTGAGCTGCTCACCAAAGCTTCTGCCCGTATCCCCGGTCTCAAGGCTGACCTTGTATGATTTGATCTTCCCTTCTGACCTCCTCAAATAACCTCTATACAGCACAGCAGTCCCCGGCCGTCATGGCCGGGGACTGCTTGCATTAGGCATTCAATCATTGGTGTCCCTAATGAGACTCTTATACGCCCTGATATTACAAAAGAAAATAATTTAATAATTTTCCATTCAGATTATTCATCATAAAGCGTTATTTTTCGACAAAGATTTCTTGATTTTCAGCCAAAAATGCTATATTACAGAATTAACAATAAATCTTATATAGAAAGGGTAATTTTTGTGCGCGAACCAAATACGGAAGAAATGACAATGTCGAAATTCTACGCGGCAGTCGGGGGAGACCTTTCCGATGTGCTGGAGCGGCTGGAGGATCTAGACATTGTCAAATTTTATTTACCGGAATTTGAGAATGATCCCACCTACGAGGGGCTGATGCAGAGTCTGAAGAATGGCGACCTGCAAAGTGCCTTCCGTGCGGCGCACACACTAAAGGGCATCGGTTATAATTTGGGCCTGAACCGGCTGGGGAACCGCGCAGCAGCCCTTTGCGAAGTACTGCATACTGGGAGCGTCCCCGCACCGGAATTACTGCGGCAGTTGACAGAGGAATACTGCTGTGTGATCGATGCGATCCATGAGCTGAAAAGCGAAATTTAAGTAGAAATTCAAATGATCAAGGGTTTTCTCTTCCAATTTCTCGGTAAAGCGCGCCAAAATCAATGTTTGGCCCATTTTCTCCCCTTATTCTGCTACAATCAAGACACCAAAGTGGAAAGCACCGAACCAGGTGTTTTTTAAGAGAGTATTGAGGAGGAAAGAACTATGGTAAACTATTATGTGATCAGCAAGAACGAGAAAGCGGTCGGCCAGGGCGGAGAAACCCTGTACGGGGTATGTGCCTGCACCCTGCACGATGGCGTTATGGAAGTGCAGAACTGCATCTACGGCATATCCGGTGATCTGGCCTGGCTAAAGACGCTGCGGGGTAAACTGAATGACGGCGAGGTGGACCCGGTGCATCTCGGCGATATTATAGCGGATGAACTGTACATGAGGGCGCATTGACTGTGCCCTCTCATCCGGGAAGGACCTGTTTTTATGCGTTTGGCAATTTGTGATGACAATGAGCTGGAACGGAGAATCTTGCACAGCCTGCTTAAAAAATACTTTTCCGAAGCATCCATCAGCTGCGAATTCACCTTATATGACCGCGGAACAACACTTTACTATGATATTATGGATGGAATGGAGTTTGATATCATCTTCCTCGACCTGTTCATGGAGGATTCCTTCGGCCTGACAATCGCGAAAAGTCTGCGGGAGCTCTTCTACCGTGGCAGAATCGTATTCTGCACCGCCAGCGCCGATTATGCACTGGATAGCTACAGCGTCTATGCCTCCGGATATATCGTAAAGCCGTACCGGATTAAGGATATCCGGCACACGCTGGATTGGCTTCTGCAGGAATACCAAAGCGACAGCTATGGGCTTGTGCAAAAATCCTCGATCAAATTTATCCCGGTCAATGAGATCATGTATGTAGAAAGCAGCAATACAAAGTGCATCCTGCACCGGGCGGATGGCCGCACCTACCATGTGTATAAAAAGCTAAACGAAATAGAGTCAGAGCTTAATGACGCACGGTTTTTGCGCTGCCACCAAAGTTACCTGGTCAATATGAATTATGTCAGCGAGGCCAATGACAGTTTCGTGCTCCAAAATGGGGATATGGTACTCATCCGGGCAAAAAGCAAACGAATGATCCTGCAAAAGGTACTGGAATATAAGGAGAAAACATACAGAATGCGCGACTATTTATCGAAGCACAGCATGGTGTGACAACTTTGCCGTAAAAAAGCTGCTGCTCCACGATGCCCTGCAAAGCGGGTAAAATCATTGCAAAGAAATAGCACAGGGCGGAAAAGACATCGAGGCCGTTCTTGTGAAGCGCAATCATTTGCATATGCGCTACTGTGCAAAATAGAAAGGGGTTTTCTCATGCCCACCATTGTTGCCCTGGGCGAAATGCTCATTGACTTTGCCCCGGTGGCTGCCGACGCCGCCGGATACCCAACGCTAAAAGCCCAGCCGGGCGGTGCGCCCTGCAATTTCCTCGCCGCATTACAAAAATACGGCTGCTCCACCGCAATGATCGGGAAGGTCGGGGACGACCGCTTTGGCCGCCTGCTCGTTAAAACCGCCGCCGATTGCGGCATTGCCACCGAGGGCATCGTAATGGACGCTTCGGTCTTCACGACCATGGCATTTGTCACGCTGGATACCGCTGGGAATCGGGAGTTCAGCTTTGCCCGCAAGCCCGGTGCAGATACCTGCCTGACCGAGCACGAGGTGGATTACAGCCTAATCGACACTTGCCGAGTGTTCCATTTCGGCACATTAAGTCTAACTGATGAGTCCGCGCGAACCGCGACCCAAAAGGCGGTGGCATACGCCAAAACGCGGGGCAAGCTCATCAGCTTTGACCCCAACCTACGCAAACTGCTTTGGCCGGACGACGCCGCGGCAGCAACGCAGATGGAGTGGGGACTGCATCAAGCGGATATCGTCAAAGTCAGCGATGAAGAAGTGGATTTCCTGTGGCACACCACTCCGGCGGCAGCGGCGCAAAAGCTGCTGCGGGAGTACGGCGTTCGCCTTGTTTACGTCACCATGGGCCCCCGGGGCTGCTATTTTGCCAACCGCAGCGGCAGCGGCACGACTGCCTGCCCCACCGGCATCCATGTGTTGGATACCACGGGAGCCGGGGATATCTTCGGCGGAAGTGCCATGAGCCAAATGTTGAAGCTTGACAAAGCCCCGGAGGCATTGTCAGCAGAGGACATGTCCGCCATCACCCGCTTCGCCTGCTGCGCCGCCAGCCTCTCCACCCGCCACCACGGCGGCATCAACAGTATCCCGGAGGAGCAGGAAGTGCTGGAGCTTATGCGGCAGGGATAATGCCCGCAAACCCGCTTGAATACAACAAAAAAGGCCCCCACTCTTTCGAGTGGGGGCTTCTGGTTGCGGAGGGAGGATTTGAACCTCCGAAGGCCCTCTTGCGGTGCCCGTCTCATTGCTCGCTTATGCGTCGCACTCGCCGACCGCTGCGCCAAATTCTTCTCCCTACATCCGCCACTGGCGGCGGTCGAAGAATTTGCCCCGGGTTAACCCTCCGGTCGAAGGTTCAAACCCCATTTTACAGCAAAAAACAATCCCCCGACCAAAAGGTCGAGGGGTTATTTCTGGTTGCGGAGGGAGGATTTGAACCTCCGACCTCCGGGTTATGAGCCCGACGAGCTACCGAGCTGCTCTACTCCGCGATATAAGGCACCTCTTCCGGGTGCCATATCATATTAGCACAGTTGAATGCCCCTGTCAAGGGGAATTTTCGCCGCAGCAGAAGATTACTCCTCCGGTGCGTCTTCGTGCTCTTCGCCGCCCAGGTATTCTACCAGGTCCTCATCATCCAGTTCCTCGGTGCAGGCGGTGTGGTGACGGCGCAGCAGTACCATTACAGCGGCGGCCGCTCCCAGCAGGGCCACCAGCATGGCAATCACAGTGCCCCAGCAGCATTTGCATTTTTTGTTTTTCATCCGTTGTTTGTCTCCTTTCCGCGGCAGCCTGCCGCATTCCGTCTATATTATAATCCTTTTTTCCGCAAATAGCAATGCGCCGCAAAAAATGTTTTGGCATTCTCTGCATTCTGTGGTATAATGCATTTATCTGTAGGATTTTAGCCGATCCTGCCGCGCTTTATTTCAGTCAAAGTCAAGGAGGCACTCCCATGAATCCCAATTCCTGCGAAGCCCTGCCCGGCAATTACCGCCAAACCCGCGAGATCGACTTTGTCAATCTTTCCCGGGAAAATATCATCGGTCTTCTGCTTACTCTCGTGCTGCTGGTCGGCCCGGTGCTGCTGGTTCTGCCCAGCCATCCCTTTATCCTGCTTTCTTCCGCCAAAAATACCGTCTTTTCCCTGATTTACTGCCTGGGCGCGTTCCTGCTTATGGTCGCTTCCATGCGCCTGCAGGCCAAGCTGCACGGCTTCTGCCTTTATAAAACATGCGGCTGCCCCGTTGAGTATGTTTCCATGGGATTTTATATTGTTGCCTGCACCGGCCGTATGTATGTCCGCCGCAACTCCTGGCTTACCGGCACCCTCATTCCCGCCGTTGTTTGGTGCGGATTGCTGCTGGCTGCCGCTTTTGCCGTTTCGGAGCAGTGGTTCTGGATCCCGTTCCTGATGTTCCTCGTTTCCCTTTCCGGCTGGGCCGGTAAATTTGTGGCCATTGCGGTGGTGCTGGGCCAGCCCGCCGGCAGCTACCTGCAGGATAACGGCGGCTCCATCAAGGTATATACCCCCGCGGAGGTTTGACCCATGGCATACTGGATGACACACCTGCGGGTAACGGAAGCTCTGCTGCGCTGCCTGCCGGAGGGAATCTCCCTCCCCCATTATTACGCCGGTTCCATTGCGCCGGATTGCGGCCGCACCGAGTGGAATGAGGACGGTACACCGCGTTATCTCCCTGGCCGGGTGGTGACCCACTGGCTGAAGAAGGATGAAGCACTGGACCGCTGCCTCATTGATTTTGAGGGCTTCTACAATGCAATGATGCCCCAGGCGGCCGATGATGGGGCCCGTGCCTTCTACTGGGGATATTATATTCACCTTATTACTGATGCCATGTGGCAGGAACGGGTGCTGCGTCCCCGCCGGGAATCCCTTGCGGATCCTTCCAAGGAGAACATTGCCGCCATGCGGGCCGATCTGAAGCTGGCCGATTTGGCCGATTATCGGGAAAATCCCCACTACCCTCCGCTGGAGATCCTGCGCAATACCCCCTCCTTCCCCAACCGCTACCTCGACTACTACGCCGAGGACGACATTGAAAACCAGGTGCATGGCATCCCCCAGCGCCTGGCAGAGGAAGCCGCCACTGCTGAGGAAAGTCTTTGGCTTTCCCCGGAGGAGCGCGATGAATTTATTATGTTTGCCACCGCCAAGTGCATGCAGATGGTGCGTGCCCACCTGGCTTAATTTATCCACCCACCGAAAGACCGCCTGCGGGCGGTCTTTTTCTTTCTGCACTCCCGGCATTTGTTGACACCGTACTTTACCGCATGGTAGAATGAAAATAGGCAATTTTCCCGATTCCAGCTCAATTTTTTAGCGAACCGAAAAGGAGGCTATGACCGTGAACCACATCAAAAAATGCTTGCTTCTGCTGCTTGCTGTTCTGCTGCTGTGCTCCTGCGGCGTCCAGGATACCCCCGCGCCCGATCCGCAGCCCGCCCCGGCTGAAAGCTGCACCATCGGCGGCTCCTTTACCGCCACCGTCCGGGATGTGATCCCCGATTACTGCCTGGATGACACCACTCCGCTTGTCGCTGTCGTAACAGAGTTCCAGTCCCAGCCCTTTACTGTGTATGTAGGGGAGGAGCTTGGTAAAAAGCTGCTGGAGGAGCAGAACGGCCAGCCTCTCGTTTTTACCGTAACACCCCTTACCGTTGACCGCAGCAGGGAAGAAGTGCAGAAGCTTTCGACCGCCTCTCTCCTGCGGGAATTCAACCTGCAAATCACCGATTGCCGCCCCGCCGAAGATGGTGAACTCGGGTTGGAAAGTCTGCACCTTACCATCGAATAATTTTACCGATAATATCCGCACTGCAACACCGCCTGGCTGTGGCGGTGTTTTTTTATGCCACGGGGATGGTTGCTTCGGGAAAGACCGTGCCGGGCCAGGGAAGGGGCGCAGCCCGGCGGCTTTGCCGCCTAAGGCGCGGGGGCTGCGCCCCATCCTGCCCTCCGCACCCACCAGCAAAAAAGAGCCGCCCTTCAGCAGCCCCTTTCCCGCGCCGCTTACCCCAGCAGCGCCACGATAATGGAATTACTCAGCAAAAAGCCCCGGTCGGTCAGCGCGATACGCTCCTCATCCGCCCGCAGCAGCCCCGCCTTTTGCAGCGGCTCCGCCCGCCGCAGCAGAGCGGCATAGTCCTGCCCGTAGCGGGCCGCCAGCACCGGGATCAGTCCCTCCGCCAGCCGCAGAGAAAGCATCAGCGCTTCCTCCCAGTCCCCACCGGGGCCGTCAACCAGCGGCAGCCGCCACACGTCCTCCGCCGCGAGGAACTGCGTCATGTCCTCACGGAAACGGAACCGCCGCCCCTCATGGTAGCTGGCCGCCCCCGGTCCAATGCCCAGGTACTCACCCAGCTGCCAGTACACGGTGTTGTGCCGGCTCTCATAGCCAGGCTGCGCCGCGTTGCTGATCTCATAATGCCGCAGCCCCGCCTGTTCCAGCACCTTATAGTAGGCCAGGTAGCACTCCGCTGCTGTGTCCTCATCGGGACAGCGCTGTGCCATTCCCATCCGGTCAAAGGCTGTCCCCGGCTCAATTTTCAACAGATAGGAGGAAAGATGCGGCACCCCCAGCGAAAGGCCGTATTCCGCCAGCCTCGCCGCCTTTTCGGGGGTCTGTCCCGGCGTCGCCAGCATAAAATCCGCCGAGATATTCTGGAAGCCAGCTGCCTTTGCCATCGCCACCGCCGCTTCGCCCTCCGCTGCGGTGTGGCCGCGTCCCAGCAGACGCAGCATCTCATCCTCGCAGTCCTGCAGGCCAAAGGAGATGCGGTTAAAGCCCGCTTCCCGCAGTTCCTCCAGCAGCTTCGGCGTCACGGTTCCCGGGTTCGCTTCCACCGTGATTTCGACATCCTCCGCCACCGGCCGTCGGCGGCGTACCGCCTCCAGCACAGCGATAAGCCCCATCCCCAGCAGCGTCGGCGTCCCTCCGCCAAAGTAGACAGTCTGTATTTCATGGTCCTCCAGCGGGGCGGTTTCCACTGCCTGCACCAGTGCCGTGGTGTACGGCTCCCGCAGGGTTAGCGGGCACCCGCTGTAAAAGCCGCAGTACCCGCACCGGCTGCGGCAGAACGGCACATGGAAATATAGGCTTATCGGCTTCATCCCGGCATCTCCCCCACAATTCTCTGCAGCACCCCATCGGGCGCGCCTCCGCTCTTCAGGGCCGACCCTCCGTTTCACTTCGGGCAGCCCTTTTCCGCTGCGGCGCGCCCTCTCCGGGTCGCCGCCCTGTAAACTGCTCCTATTTTACCATATCTGTTTTCATTGTGCCACTCCCCATTCTTGTTTTTCCCTCGCCTTTGTGCTATAATAAATTGTTAATTTGTATCTATTAACCGGAGGAACGCCATGAGCTATCAGGACCACATCCGCAATTTCTGCATCATCGCCCATATCGATCACGGCAAGAGCACCCTCGCCGACCGCATCTTGGAATCCACCGAAGCGGTGGCCAAGCGTGATATGGAAGATCAGATCCTGGATAATATGGAGCTGGAGCGGGAGCGCGGTATCACCATCAAGGCCCGTGCCGTCGCGCTGGATTATAAAGCCGATAACGGCGAAACCTATCACTTCAATCTCATCGATACCCCCGGCCATGTCGATTTTCACTACGAGGTCAGCCGGTCGCTTGCCGCCTGCGAGGGCGCTATCCTCGTTGTCGATGCCTCTCAAGGCATCGAGGCGCAGACGCTGGCCAATTGCTACCTAGCGGTGGATCACGGTCTGGAGATCCTCCCCGTCGTCAATAAGATTGACCTGCCTGCCGCCGATCCCGAGCGGGTCTGCCACGAGATCGAGGATGTCATCGGCATCCCCGCCATGGATGCCCCCCGCATCTCCGCCAAAAACGGTGTCAATATCCACGAGGTGCTGGAGCGCATCGTCACCGATATTCCCGCCCCCCAGGGCGATGCGGAAGCCCCCCTGCAAGCCCTCATCTTCGATAGCGTCTACGATAGCTACCGGGGCGTCATCGTCTATCTTCGTGTGATGCAGGGCACCCTGCGCACCGGCATGGCTGTCCGCCTTATGAGCACCGGTGCCCAGTTCAATGTGGTGGAATGTGGCGTCATGGGCGCTACCAATCTTGTCCCCCGCGATCAAATCTCCGCCGGTGAGGTCGGTTATTTCACCGCCAGCATCAAGACAGTGGCCGATACCCGCGTGGGCGATACCGTCACCGGGGCCGAAAACCCCGCCCCCCAGCCGCTGCCCGGCTACCGCAGCGTCAATCCCATGGTGTTCTGCGGCATTTATCCGGCGGATGGCGCCAAGTACCCCGACCTGCGGGAAGCGCTGGAAAAGCTCCAGCTCAATGACGCCGCCCTCTCCTACGAGCCGGAAACCTCCGCCGCCTTGGGCTTTGGCTTCCGCTGCGGCTTCCTCGGCCTTCTGCACATGGAGATCATCCAGGAGCGGCTGGAGCGGGAATTCAATCTCGATCTCATCACCACCGCCCCCAGCGTTATCTACCACCTCACCCTCACCGATGGCACCAAGCTCGCCATCGATAACCCCACCAATTATCCCGATCCCTCCACCATCGCAGAAGCGGAGGAGCCGTATGTCAAGGCCAGTATCTTCACCCCGCCGGAGTACATCGGCGCTTTGATGGATCTCTGCCAGCAGCGCCGCGGCATCTATAAGGATACCAAGTACCTCGATCCCACCCGCGTGGAACTGCACTACGATCTCCCACTGGCCGAGATCATCTACGACTTCTTCGATGCCCTCAAGAGCCGCAGCCGCGGCTACGCCAGTCTCGATTATGAGCTTTCGGATTACCGTCCCAGCCGCCTGGTCAAGCTGGATATTCTCCTCAACGGCGAAATGGTGGATGCCCTCAGCTTTATTGTCTTTGCCGATAACGCCTACCCCCGTGCCAGAAGACTGGCCGAAAAGCTCAAGGATCACATCCCGCGGCAGCTGTTCGAGATCCCCATTCAGGCGGCTGTCGGCGGCAAGATCATCGCGCGCGAAACGGTAAAGGCCATGCGCAAGGATGTTCTGGCCAAATGCTACGGCGGCGACATCACCCGCAAAAAGAAGCTCCTCGAAAAGCAGAAGGAGGGCAAAAAACGCATGCGTCAGCTGGGCAGCGTGGAAGTCCCCCAGGAAGCCTTCATGGCCGTCCTCAAGCTGGACGAATAATTTTCCGTTTTATTCCCCTGTCCCGAATTTTCTCGGGGCAGGGGTTTCTTTTTCTCCTCCTTCGCCAGCCTCTGCCGGACCATAGCCTCACCGGGCGCAGCCCGCTCCGGCTCCGCCGGAGCAAAGCAGTCTCCGCCTGCTTTCGCCGCCTACGGCGGCGGGGCTGCGCCCTCCCACTTCCCCACTCACCCCATCAGACCACCCGCTGTCTCCCTCTTACACCCCGTCTCCCGGCGGGCTCGCTTCGCTCGCCCCCTTTGTCCTTTCTCCCCAAATTTCCGCCCCACACCGCCTGATTCTTGCTCCTTTTCCCACAAATTCCTTATCTCCCGAATTTATCTCACTAAATTTTCCGTCAATTTTTGTCCTCTTTTCACAAATTTACGGATGGAAAAAGAAAAAATCTTGCAATCCTGTCGGGCCGGTGATATTCTAAATTTAGTAAAGAGAAAAGAGAATATTGCAATTACTGAGTATCGCGCGGGTCCGCCCGCCATGAGTAAGCCTTACATAACCAGTAACGAGCAGAGAGTAGATTCCGCTATGGGATGTCCTTCCCATAGTGCGTGTTTGCTCTCTTTTTGTTTTATCCACCGGGTTCGGCCGGCCGGGTGGGTAGCGCCCCAAAGAAAGACAATAGATAATGTGATATTCACAGGAGGTTGTTTGAATGGATTATTTACAGATCGCCAATAGCTGGCCGGTATGGCTGTGCGCGGGTGCCTGCGTCGCCATCATCGTGGTTCAGGCTGTCGCTTTTGCCAAGCTGTGCTACAAAAACGCCCCGCTGGTCGGCCTTTCCAAGGCTGACTGCACCAAGAGCTTCAAGTGCGGTATGGTTACCGCCGTTGGCCCGTCCCTGTCCTGCTTCATCGGTGCCATCAGCATGATCACCGTTGTCGGCGGCCCTCTGGCCTGGATGCGTCTTTCCATGATCGGTGCTGCCGCTACCGAGCTGACCGCTGCTTCCACCGGTGCTGCCGCCTATGGCGTGGAAATGGGTGCCGCTGGCTACGATATCACCGTTATGGCCAACTCTTGGCTCACCATGGCCCTCAATGGCTGCGGCTGGCTGCTGGTCGTTGTCCTGCTCACTCCCCGCATGGAAGGCCTCCGTCAGAAGGTCGGCGGCGGCGATGATGTCTGGATGGGTCTTATCACCCTGTCCGCCTCCATCGGCCTGTTCGGCTACATGGCTTCCCAGTACTACAATAAGATCGTTGTCGATCCTGCTCAGGCTTGGTCCTGCATCGCCGGCTCCATCGTCATGGTCGCCTGCGTTAAGCTCAGCAAGAAGATGCCCTGGCTCAAAGAATACGGCCTTGGTATCGCCATTGTACTCGGCATCGTCGTCGGTGCCCTTGTCAAGTAATCGAAAAGGAGGATTGAAACAATGGATCAGTATGCAAAGAGTTTTACGAAGCCCTCGATCCGGATCGGTACTATCACCGTAATCCTGGCCATGGTCGGCAGCTTCTTCCCCAACATCTACCTTTACCTGGCCTACGGCATTTGGCCGGATGCTTCTCATATGTTCTCTGCCTGGGGCAGCATTGCCATGGCGTTCGGCGCCTTCTACCTGGTAGAGCCCATCTCCTACTTCCCGGTGTTCGGCCCTTCCGGCACCTACATCGGCATCCTTTCCGGTAACATTTCTCAGATCCGTCTGCCCGCGGCTTCCACCGCGCAGGATGTTCTGGGTGTCGAACCCGCCTCCCATAAGGGCGAGATCGTTGGTATCCTGGCCATCTGCGGCTCGGTTGTTACCAATATCCTGTTCCTCACCGTCGCGGTCGTCGCCGGCTCCACTCTGCTGTCCTTCCTGCCGGATTCCGTTACCGCTGCCATGGCGAACTACATCCTACCCTCCCTGTTCGGTGCCTGCTTCGCCTCCATGGCTGTTAAGAAGCTCAAGATCGCCCTGTATGCGCTGCCCATCGCCATCATCCTGCGCCTGCTTGGTGTTGCGGCCTGGATCACCATCGTCTGCAGCATCTTCGGCACCATTCTCATCACCTACTTCCTCTACAAGAAGAAGCTGATCAAATAACTTTCGCTGGTTAATTTTATAAATTGACAAGCCATTATCCCGCATTTTACACTGAAAAGAGGTAATCTATCATGACTATGAAAGAAAGACTGCGTTCCCGCGTTGCGGAACTGACCTCCATCATCGGCGTTTCCGGCCATGAATGGGATGTTGCCAAGTACATCTTCGATGCCATCAAGGACGATGTTGATACCATCGAGCAGCTGCCCAACGGCATCATCGTCGCCACCAAGAAGGGCGCCCATCCCGGCCCCCGTGTTATGGTCTCCGCCCATATGGATGAAGTCGGCTACGAAGTGAAGTCCGTCAGCCCCCAGGGCTACCTGTACTTCGATCAGATCGGCGGCGCCACCATCGCCTGCCTGCCCGGCCGCCGCGTGCTGGTCAAGGGTGAAAAGGGCGTAGTCAAGGGCGTTGTCGGCATCCGCGCCGGCCACCTCCTCACCCCCGAGCAGATCGCCAAGGCTCAGACCGTCACCCAGAGCTATGTTGATATCTGCGTTGGCAGCCGTGAGGAAGCCGAGGCCCTCGGCATCCATGCCGGCGCCCAGATCGTCCCTGATTCCCCCCTGGAGTCCATTGGCCCCGATGGCGATTACATCTGCACCCGCGCCGCTGACTGCCGCGCCCTCTGCGCTGTTATCATCGAAACCCTGAAGGAACTCAAGGCCGAGGATATCCACGGCGAAGTTGTTGCTGCTTTCAATATCATCGAAGAGACCACCGTCAAGGGCATTGCCGCCGCAACCAATAAGTACCCCTGCGAGTACGGCCTGTTCCTGGATACCATCCCCTGCGGCGATGTTCCCGATGTTGATTTTGGCAAGGAGCTGCCCGTTGCCCTCAAGAAGGGTCCCGTCCTGCTGCACAGCCAGCTGTTCACGGGTCTGGGCCTGCGCGCCGGCAGCCATCCCAAGCTCGTTGAGGCCGTCCGCAACGCGGCCGAAAAGACCGGTGCCAATCACCAGGAATTCGCCTTTAACGGTGCTGGTTATGTCACCGATGCCGTAGGCGCCGTTCTCACCGGTATGGCTGTTGTCACCCTGGCGCTGCCCCGCCGTTATTCCCACTCTCCCGTGGAGCTGTTCCACATGAACGATATCTGCGATACCCAAAAGACCGTTGAAGAATTCCTCAAGAATGAAGTGGATCTCGGCCTTCTCCACAAATAATTCCCGCCCATAAGGGCACACCAGTATTACTCACCCAGGTATAAGCCAAAATAAAGCCGAACGATCCCGGGGGAGCATTGTCTCTCCCGGGTCGCAGCGGATAGCAGAGAATGGAGGATAGAGGCAGTATGAACTACGAGAATTACATCTACCAGCAGCCCATCGATCCCGTACGGCAGGCCATCCTGCTTGCCATGACCCAAAGCATGGAGCAAGAGAAAGAAATGATCCGGGAGCTGCAAGGCATGGGCGTCAAATGCGTCGCCACCATGGCGTCTGGATTCAATTCCGACATTAGCCCCAAGCTGGTCAACAATTTGGTGGGTGCTTGCCTCAATGCGAACATCATTGAGAAGAAAAAAGCCCACATCCACCCGGTGGTGCACGCCCTGCATGAGGCCATGGATACCGCCCGTGTCACCCGGGAAATCTCGCAGAACTGTCGTCTCAAGGTTGGTGTTATTAGATACGAGGACCAGATCTCTATCAGCATCTACGGTGATCTTGCCATTCATGAGCTTTCCGCCCACAAAACCGTCGGCGTCGGCTTCCAGATTCTTGGGGAGTAAAATCCTTTTCTGAATTTGGAGATCTTTCTGCATGAAAAAGAGTTTGCTGCTTTGTATTATTGCGGCCATCGGCTTTGGCGTTGCGCCCACTTTTATTCAGCTTGCAATTCAGTCCGGGGTCTCACAAACCTCCTGCGTCCTTTTCAATAACATCCTGTTGATGCTGGTCTGCCTCGTCATGTGCCTGGCCGGGCATCACAGTCTGTGCATCCCCGCCAAAAAGGTGCTGCCCCTCCTGCTAATGGGCGCCTGCGGTATGGGCTTTACCGTACTCCTGCTCTCTCTCAGCTACCAGTACATCGCAGTGGGCACCGCCACCGTTATCAATTTTTTGTATCCGCCCATTGTTACGGTAGCCTGTGCCATTTTTATGCACCGTCGTCTGGGCCGCTCGGCCTATCTTGCCATCCTGCTCTCCATCCTAGGGCTGCTGTTTATCTCGGTCATCGGTACCGGGGTCTCCAGCTTCCAGCCCGCGGGGTTCATCCTGGCACTGGCCTCGGCCTTTACCTACTCGTTCTACATTTTTGGCAATGAATACTTCGGCATCGGCGAGTACCCGGTCTGGAGCGCAGTCTTCTACATGGCTGCCGCCTCGGCATGTGTCTTTATTGTCATCAATGCCGTAACCGGCCAGTTCACCCTGCCCACCGGCGGGGCCGCCATGGGCTATACCTTTGGCGCGGCCGTCATCTCCTCGCTCAGCTTCCTGCTGCTCAATATCGGCATCGCCGGGGCCGGCGCAGCGCAGGCCTCCTTCGCTACCCTCATCGAGCCGGTCGCGTCCGTGATCTGCGGCGTCATCGTACTGAATGAGAAGGTCACGCTCTTTACCATCATCGGCATCGTGCTCATTCTGCTGTCGGTCTGGGTCAATTCCATGCACACCCATGAAAAAGCCCCTACCCGTGAAAAAGCCCCCGCCAAATAATTCCCGAAAGTGAGGGATCGCCATGGAATCGCAAAAAGAACAAGCCCTGCATCCCCTGCTTCTGCCGCTCTGTGTGCTGGTCTGCGGCGGCGCCATGATCGGCGTTTTCCGCCTGCTGGGCAAATTGGATGACTCCGTCCTGTACGGAGCCGCCCTGGGCTGCGGCATCTGCATCCTCAATCTGTTTCTGCTGCGCTTCACCATGAACCGCGCGGCAGCCGCCGCCTCTCCCCAGGCCGCCCAGCAGATCGCCAAGGCCAGCGTACCGCCCCGGCTGCTGCTCATCTGCGTGGCGTTCTATCCTGGCTTCACCCTGCCAGTCTTCAATCCCATCGCCGTGGTAGTGCCGTTCGCGTTCCCCCGGCTTTCCGCCCTGCTGCTGCAGGGGGTGGCCCCCTCCTTCCGCTTCCTCCGCAATAAGGCCGCCGATGTCAAGCAGGCCCTTGAGGATGAAGACTTCTGAACGCTCTGCCCGATCGGCGGGAACTTTCATCGGTTCCCGCCGTATTTTATGGGGCAGGCCTCCGCGGGCGCCAGGTTCCCCCCGGCCCGCCCCCGTTTTTCAAAGCAAAAAATCTCCAATCGCCATTCAGAAAG
The DNA here is from genome assembly GCA_900547385.1 of uncultured Oscillospiraceae bacterium. GTDB lineage: Bacteria > Bacillota > Clostridia > Oscillospirales > Ruminococcaceae > Angelakisella. The sequence goes on from URGQ01000012.1 coordinate 26,986, forward strand.
GTCCCATTCCCTATGGAACAGAAAAAAGAATATAAGCTCTATAAAAGGCGCTGGGTCGTTCTGCTGTCCTTTGTCTGCGTCAATGCGGTCATGCAGTACGGCTGGGCCTTCTTCAGCTCCATCGTCACCGATGCCTGGCATTTTTACGGCTTCCAGGATGCCGCCAGCGGCGAAGCGGCCATCAGCGCGCTCACCATGATCATTATGGGCTGCATGATCGTTTTTTCCATCCCCGCCAGCTGGGTGTTCGAAAAAATCGGTTGGTATAAAACCGTTTCCATCGCCGGCATCGTATTGATGGTCTTCACCCTGCTGCGCGGCTTCATCGGCGGCAGCTCCTACACGGCGCTGGTCATCACCACCACCGGCATCGCCGTCACACAGCCCTTCATCATCAATGCCTTCGGCATGATCAGTGCCCTGTGGTTCCCGCCCGCGGAACGCGGCATCGCCAATGGCTGGGGCATGATCTCCACCTACCTGGGCGTGGTCATGGCGCAGTTCGGCGTTCCGTGGCTCATGTCCACCTTCGGTCTGGATATCCCCGGCGCTTTGAAGGTCTTTGGCTTCCTGTCCATCCCCATGATCCTCTGGTTCATCCTCTTTGCCCGGGAAAAACCGCCCACGCCGCCCGCTGATGAGGACCTAATCGAGCGTGTCAGCTTTGCCGACGGCATGAAGCAGCTGGCCAAAAATAAAAAGTTCATCTACGCGCTGCTGGTCTTCTGGCTGCTGCAGGGGGTATATTTCACCCTCACCACCCTCATGGAGCCCATCCTGCAATTCTTCAATAACGGCAGCATGGATAGCCTGTTCATCGGCACCCTCGGCACCATCCTTACCGTCACCGGCGTTATCACCACCCTGGTCCTGCCCATCGCCTCCGATCGCTCCAAGAGCAAAAAGAGAAAACCCATCGTCCTGGTCTGCGAAATTGGCACGCTGGTCGGCCTGGTCCTCATCATCACCGGCCATACCGTTGGCCTGCAAATCCTGATGGCCTGCTGTCTGGGCATCTTCCTCACCGGTGTTACCCCCATTGTCATGGTCTTGGGCTACGAATCCGCCTATCCCGTCTCTGAGGGCACCACCGAAAGCCTGATGCAGCTGGGCGCCAATGGCTGGGGCCTCATCTGCCTGCTGGCTGTAAACGGCATCTTTCAGGGGAACCATATGGGCACTCTGGTGTTCTTCCTGGCCGGCACCGTCCTTTCCCTGGTCCTTACCATGATGATAAAGGAAGCCTCCCTCAAGGAACGCCGCATCGAATGACCGGCTCCGCCGCCCCAAATCCAATATTCTCTCTGGCTCCGCCGTTCCCTTCAGGAATGGCGGAGCCTTTTCGGTCTGTCCCCCGCCAAATCCCCATAAAAGCCGTCCCCTTTTCATTGACGGCCCGCCTTTGGTGTGGTAGAATATTAAGATAGAAAAATAGGGGTATTATGCCCTTTCCATTATTTCATCTGAAAGGTCAGGATTTTGCCATGATACGCAGTATGACCGGCTACGGACGGGATCAGCAGCTTCTGCACGGCCGCAGCATCACCGTCGAGATCCGTTCCGTCAACCACCGCTACTTTGAGTTTTCCTGCCGGGCCCCGCGCGGCTGCGCCTTTTTGGAGGATCGCCTCAAGCGCGCCCTGCAAAGCGCCATTTCCCGCGGCAAGGTGGAAGTTGCCCTCACCCTGCAAACGGTGGAGAGCCGCAATACCTCCGTCGCCGTGGATCACGCCCTGGCCGGGCAGTACATCACCGCCCTGCGGGCCCTGGGGGAGGAATACGCCCTGCCGGATGATCTCACCCTTTCCACCGTCTGCCGCCTGCCGGATATCTTTACCCTGTGCCGCGGTGAGGAGGATGAGGAGGAGCTGGCCGCCGATGTTCTCTCGGTGCTGCAAAAGGCGCTGGAGCAGTTTGTGGCCATGCGGGAAACCGAGGGCGAGCGCCTTAAGGCCGATGTCCTTTCCCGGCTGCTCACCATGGAAGAGCACCTCTCCTTCGTGGAGGAGCGCTCCCCCCAAACGGTGGCAGAATACCGGGCCCGTCTCACCGCCAAGCTCACCGAGCTCCTGAACGGCGCCGTACCGGATGAAAACCGTATCCTTACCGAAGTCGGCATCATCGCCGACCGCCTAGCGGTGGATGAGGAAACGGTGCGGCTGCGCAGCCACTTCGCCCAGCTCCGCAAAATACTGGAATCCACCGAACCGGTGGGCCGCAAGCTGGACTTTTTGGTGCAGGAGATGAACCGCGAGACCAATACCATCGGCAGCAAGTGCAGCGATACCGCCATTGCCGGCCATGTGGTGGAAATGAAGAGCGAGCTGGAAAAGATCCGCGAGCAGATCCAGAACATCGAATAAGCGAAAGGTCGTGTAAAACCCCATGAAACTCATCAATATCGGCTTTGGCAATATGGTCTCGGCCAATCGCCTTATTGCCATCGTCAGCCCGGAATCCGCTCCCATCAAGCGCATCATCCAGGATTCCCGCGACCGCGGCACCCTCATCGATGCCACCTACGGCCGCCGCACCCGCGCCGTTCTCATCACCGATAGCGACCATGTCATTCTTTCGGCCGTCCAGCCGGAAACGGTGGCCAACCGTGTAGTGGATTATGAGGACGAGGAAGAAATGGAGGGCCAGGCATGATCGGCAGCTACACCGCTCCCAAGGAGCACGGCATCCTGGTGGTTTTCTCCGGGCCCTCCGGCGCCGGCAAGGGCACCATTCTCAAGCGCTACTTTGAGGACGACCCGCCCGCGGTGCTCTCAGTTTCGGCCACCACCCGTGCCCCCCGCCCCGGCGAAGTGGACGGCGTGCATTACCACTTCATTTCCCGGGCAGAATTTGAGCAGCTCATCGCCAATGACGGCGTGCTGGAATATAACATCTACAACGGCAACTACTACGGCTCCCCCCGCGGCCCCATCGAGGAGGAGCTCTCCAAGGGTCACGATGTCATCCTGGAGATCGAAACCAACGGCGCCGGCCATATCCGCCGCATGTTCCCCAGCGCCCTTTCCATCTTTGTGGTGCCGCCCTCCTTTGAGGAGCTGAAAAAGCGTCTCATCGGTCGGGGCACCGAATCCCCCGAGGAAATCTCCGCGCGGCTGGAGAAGGGCCGGGCCGAGATCGAAATGGCGCTGGATTACGATTACATCGTGGTCAATGATGAAGTGGAAACCGCGGCCCGCCGCTTGGCGGAAATTATTCGCTCCGCCCGCTGGAGCAAGAAATTCAATCAATCATTTATACAAGAGGTGCTGAACAATGCTTAGACCCGCTATGACCCAGATCCTGAAACCCGGCGAAAGCTACTATAAATTCGTGGTGGCCGTCGCCAAAAAAGCCCGTGAGATCGCCGCGGAAGCGGAGGAAAACCACATTGCGCTGGAGGAAAAGCCCGTCTCTCTGGCGCTGGATCTCTTTGCCACCGGTGCGGAGCGTCTTTCCGATTTCGATTGCTCCATGACCGAGCGCAAATAACCCCCTGGTTCCTCTCCCCCTGCAAAGCCGATTTGCAGGGGCGGCTTTATTTTGCCTGCCGGCAAGGATATTCCTCGGCCAATCGGCGGCCCGCGCCCCAGCCCCCGCGACCCCCTTTACACCAAATTTCATCTCGCCTCAAAGGCTCCCCTGTGTAAGGGGTAACGAAGTGGCGGCGCGGTAGTGAATGATAT
>URGQ01000013.1 GCA_900547385.1 uncultured Oscillospiraceae bacterium
GGGCGCCGGGGGCGGCTGTGCCGCGAATGTTTACCTTGTGCAGAGTGTGGTGTGGGCGCGGGTGGCCGCCTCAAAGCTAGGCAGGTCAGTCGCGGCGATGGCAATGCCCTCGGTTTTGGCACGGGCCAGCATAGCGTCATCCGGGCGAATGCCCTCGGTGAGGACAACGCAGGACACATCGGCCATGAGGGCGGCAACAATGGTGTTCTGATTTGCCATAACGGTGAACCAGACCCCATCAGTGGGGGCGTGGCCCATCACCATGCTGAGAAGATCGCAGCAGTATACACCGCCGGTTATTTCCCGCTCGGGGCAGCACAGCAGGGTAAAGCCGCAGGCGCGGCAAAGCTCATTCGCTGTCATGTTCAATATCCTCCATGGGGGTGCGGTGGGCGGAAAGCCCCGCCAGGGACTGGGCCAGCTGCTCCAGCTTTTCCTTAAGCAGGTAGATGCAGTCATCCTCGGTGCGGTAGCCGCGGACAATATCCTCGGCGAGGGCATGGCAGGTGGGGGAACCGCAGCTGCCGCAATCCAGGCCGGGGAACCGGCGCTCGTAGCTCTGCATCTTGGCGAAGAGCACCAGCGACTGGGAGGGATCGCCCCCCAAGGACATGACATTCAGCGGCTCGATCTTTTTATTGAAGTAAACATCCTCCGGCAGCCATTCCGGGGTGGGCCACTGGGTGCCCACCTGCGGCAGATCGCGGGCCAGCCGCTTGATGCGGGCCGCCGCCGCATAGGGATTTTCCACATTCATTACGCCGCCTACGCAGCCGCCGGGGCAAGCGGAAAGCTCCACGAAATCCAGGCGGGTGAACTGCTCATCCTCAATGGCTTCCAGAATCTTGATGACATTTTCGATGCCATCGGCGGCGATGTAGCGGCGCTGCCCGCTGCCGGTGGATTCACCGCTATTGGCGGCCCAGCTAAGACCGGTACTGCCCATGTGGGAAAGATGCTCGAACTCGGGCGGCTCCATCTTTTTGACCTCCTGCACCAGCTGGGGGTATACCCGGCTGATGGCGATGGCGGCATCGATATTACGGGTCTGATTGCCCAGCGGCACCTTGGCGGCCGTTACCTTGGCGGGGCAGGGGGTAATAAACGCAACGCCGATCTCCTCCGGCTTGAGACCGGTCTTTTCCACGGCGGCGCGGCGGGCCAGCACGGCGGCCAGCTCCACGGGGGGCTGCAGGGGCAGCAGGTGCTCCAAAAGATCGGGGAAGCGGACCCGGATAAGCCGCAGCACGGCCGGACAGGCCGAGGAGATGAGCGGCAGCGGGCCCTGATAATGCGCCATGTATTCCTTGGTGGACTGGGAGATGAGTTCCGCGGCGGCGCCCACCTCGTAAACCTCATCGAAGCCGATGCGCTGCAGGGCCAGAATGATGCGGCCGGTGTGATCCAAATGCTTGATCTGGGCAAAGAGCACCGGCGCGGGCAGCGCTATCTTATACTTGAAGCCATCCAGTGCCTCCATGGTATCGCTGACAGCCCGCTTGGCGTGGTGGGGACAGATGCGGATGCACTCGCCGCAATCGATGCAGCGCTCGCCCAGGATGCGGGCTTTGCCATCCCGAACCCGGATGGCCTCAGTGGGGCAGCGCTTGACGCAGGTGATGCAGCCGTGGCACAGATCCTTATTGAGCGTAACGGAGTGAAAATAGGTCTGGTGTTCCATCTTTTCCTCGCTTAGTTTCTCCCGGCATCAATGCAGATCCACCCGCAGGGAGATGGTGGTGCCGACCCCCAGGACGGTGTCGATCTGCATATTGTCGGTGTATTTTTTCATATTGGGCAGGCCCATACCGGCGCCAAAGCCCTGGGCCCGGATCTCATCGCTGGCGGTGCTCCAGCCCTCCTGCATGGCCTTTTCCACATCGGGGATGCCGGGACCCTGATCCCGCAGGACAATGGTGATGCCGTGATCATCGATCTCGGCATCGATCTCGCCGCCATTGGCGTGGATGACCATATTGATTTCGCCCTCGTACATCGAGACGGCGACCCGGCGGATGGCATCGCCGGGGTAGCCCAGCTGGCGCAGCACGCCCTTGAGGTGGCCGCTGGCTTCCCCAGCATGGACAAAGTCATCGCCGGGGACGATGTAATGATATTGCAGTGTCATGGCAGGCCCCTTTATACGCCGCGCAGGCCGGCGCCATACAGCAGGCCGCTGGCGGTGAACATGCCGCGCTGGGTGCTGATGACGGCGATGCCTTTTTCCCGCGCCAGGGTGAGGACCTCCTCGGCGGGGGTTTTGCCCCGGACAAAGATGATGCAGTGCATATCCAGCATTTCCGCGGTGCGGATGACCTGCTGGTTGAGCAGCCCGGTGAGCAGCAGGGACTGGCCCTGGCCATAGGCCAGCACATCGCTCATCATATCGCTGGCGAAGGCGCTGGTAAATTCGTGGTCGTCCTGCGGCGCGCCGCACAGCAGGCGGCCCCCCAGCAGGGTGAGGATCTCTTTCATTTTCATGGCGTATCAATCCTTTCGGCAAAAAGCGGGGAGGATATCCCCTTACTTTTTTCTATTATAACAGGCCGCGTGGGGCGGCGCAACGGGGAGAAAGGAGTGGAGGGGAGGATTTTAGGAGAGCTTTTTGACGGACTGGTGCGGTTATCACAAGGTATTCACAGAATATTTGTGCCATTTGCCGAAGAAAAAATCTTGCCAACCCCCCAAAAACACGCTATCATATAGTCACTGTAAAATTTACCGTAAAAAATATGTATATACTTTTTCAGGAGGCAAATATGGTACTGGAGAAACTGATTGAACTGCTGTGCGAACAGCTTGATATTGAGGCGGACGAAGTGAACGAGAATACCGATATCGTCAATGACCTGGGCGCGGATTCGCTGGATGTAGTGGACCTGGTGATGACCCTGGAGGACGAGTTCGATATCGAGATCCCCGATGAGGACATTGAGAAGATCCACACTGTTGGCGAGCTGGCCCATTATCTGGAGGAGCACATCGACAGCTGAGAACGGGCCAGAAGGCGAATAGACGGCAGCCCCCTGACCAGTGGGCCGGCTGCCGCTTTGTTTTGCCGCAAAAAACTGTATTTTGGGGCTTGACTTTGCCCCGGGTGAATGGTATAGTAATATAGTCGCAGCGGATACGCTGGTGTAGCTCAGCCGGTAGAGCAGCTGATTTGTAATCAGCAGGTCGGGGGTTCGAATCCGTCCACCAGCTCCACCACCGCATGACATAACTGAATATGGAGGAGTTCCCGAGCGGCCAAAGGGGGCAGACTGTAAATCTGTTGTCACTGACTTCGATGGTTCGAATCCATCCTCCTCCACCACAAAAAAGACGCCTTTAGGGCGTCTTTTTTGTGGTGGAGGAGGATGTGGGGAGCGCGGGCTTTTCTAAAAGGCGAGAGCTGCTGCCCTGATTTGACGCGAAGGGGGACCCCGCAAAGGTTCCCCCTTCACACAACCCCTTCCTTGCGGGGAGGAAGGTTTGCTTGCGGCTTTTTTGCTGTGGAGGAGGATGTGGGGAGCGCGGGCTTTTCTAAAAGGCGAGAGCCGCTGCCCTGATTTGACGCGAAGGGGGAACCCGCAAAGGTTCCCCCCTCACACAACCCCTTCCTTGCGGGGAGGAGGGTTTGCTTACGGCTTTTTTGCAAGGATATTATTTCCTTTTTATAATATCTGAAGGAGAAAAAGGCGAGAATATAGGAAAAACACACAATTGCAAGATGAGCGCCAGCAAATAAAATGCAATAATTGAACAAAAATAATGAAACATGAGATTTTAATGCAAAATTCTCTTGAATTCTTTGTGAGTTGATGTTAAGATAACGCTAAGGAAACAGGAACGATTCCCATAAATTGAATAACCCTTGGCAAACCTGCTGAAAGGCAGGGACGCAAAGTAAAGCGTCTAAACGGGAAACCGCATGACCGGCTGACTGCATTCTTGAGTAAAAGAACGCAGTCAGCTTTTATATTTACAAAAATTAGAACAGAAAGGATAAATAATGCATATCAAAATCAGCAGCGGAAAGGAACATCGCCGGCACCGGGCCCGCAGGGTCTCGGCGCTATTGGTGGTGCTGGCGCTGCTGTTTACCATGCTGCCAACGGGCCTTTACACGGTGGCGGATGCCGCCCCGGCGGAGGAAGAACCGGCTTTGGTTCCTGCTCCGGAGGGGGCCCTGCCCGAACCGGAAGACTCCATGACAAAAGAGGAAGAGATGGATGAGCAGCCGGCCGAAGCGCAGCCCGCTGAAGACAAGGCCCGTGCGGCGGCCGCCACGGTGGAATGCTATGCGGCACGGGATGGCATCTGGTACCCGGTGACCACGGTGCAAACCGCCGCGCAATATACCGATGGCAGCGGAAAGCTCCGCTACTATATAACGGCGGCGGAGCTGGAGGAAGTATATAGCGTCTATGGCTTTAAGGCGGCGAATTATCACGGGGAGCGGTTCTTCCCGCACACCGATAGCTATGACCCCAACAAAATGTGGGCAGATGCCGCTCCCATAAAGAGTGAGGACGGCGGCTGGCAGATTCCGCTGAGCCACCGGACCGAGATCCGGCTGTACTACCTGCCCGCGAATGAAGAAGGTGCCGAAAGCTATTTCCTTGATAAAAAAGAACTGAGCGACGAAACCCTGCTGGCAGAAAACATGTTCTACACCGTAACGGTGAAGGACGACCTAAACAGGGTGTACCAGGAGCCGCCCGCGCCGAAGATCGCTTTCCATGGGGAGAATGTGAGCATTACCCTAAATACCGTGTCCAGTATGGCCTGGGACGCCATGGATGGCCTGACCGGAACGCATCTGGAGCTGGAGCCGACCAAGCAGACCGAAACCAGTGTGACCTATACCATCGGGGAAATCAGCCAGCCGGTGGTTTTCTACCCGCATACCGATACCCTGGTAATAAAATATGAGGCCGAGCCGGACGGCTGGCAGCACAAGATTGGCCAGTTTGAGCCTTCGGTGCAGGCGCCCCAGCAAAGCGCGATGGTAAAGGGCAAAAAAACCCTGCTGGTGGAACCGGGTGACGGAGACTACACGCTGCTGGCCCCGGATATTGACCGGATAGAGGTAAAGCTGACCGGCGAAAAAGCCAATAATCGCTCACTGTTTTATTCCTTTTTAGGTTGGCGGGTGGCCAATATAACGGAAGAGGTGCTGCTGCAGCCCGGTACAAAGCTGACTGCTGCAGACCTGCAGCACTATACCGGCAGCGATGGCGAAGTGACGCTGCGGGCAAAATGGAGCGGCGAGGATAGGCTGAAACGCCCAATTACCACACATTTTTTCCTGCATCTCAATGGAGAGATCAGGGGCTCGGTGGATGACGGTGTGCAATGGGAGGACCAAAAGGACTATACGCCCGCCCTATATACCACCCGGATGCTGGGGGCGGACAATATCCCGGCGGAGTACTCCAATAAAAATGCGGAGGGTGTGGTAAAGCCGCTGGTAGCGCGGGCAACCAATGGCGACAATGCCTACGCGGTGGATGACACGATCCGCAATATGGTGAATAACCCGGTGCAGGACGGTAGGCTGGAGGATCTCCCCAATGAGGAAACGATCTTTGCCTACCTGCGGGCCCACAGCGATACCATTACCATGAAGGTGGACGGAGTGGAGATCCCCGCGGAGATGCTCAATTCGGATCACTTCCAGATCCGCTGGAACATGGTCAAGTTTGAGCATTCCGATGGCTGGCATATCGATGGTGTGCTGGTGGCCAAGCGCACCCGCTTTTTTGTGACAAAGACCTTTGCGGGGGATGCTGAGGCGATAAAACAGGTACGGGATAAGTTCCTCATTACTGTCTCCCACACCGAAAATGGCAGCAGTGTGACCGACTTTACGCTGGTACCGCGGCCCGCGGCCGAGGTAACGGAACAGGGCAAGCTGGGTTATACCCGCTATGATGCCGAGGCCGATACCTACACCTGGGAAGTCCCGGCCCAGCAGCGGCGGGACTACACGATAAAAGAAACCGGCCATACGCTGCAGGGTGACAAATGGCGGGTGAACAACCGCTATCTCATCCGCAATCACCCGCAGGGACTTTCGGGGGGATATCAGGACTACCCGGAGGAAAGCGGCATTACTATTACGGCGGTGGCCTACGGCAACGATGTGCCGAATACCGCAGTACAAACAGTGGCTCTGCAGAACCGATATGTCGGGATGGGGACACTGAGCGTAAAAACACAGGATTCCATTACCGGCAACGGGCTGGCAAAGGTAGAGTATAAGTTGTCCCGGCCGGACGGCGCTGAAGTGGCCTTGTACCGCAAGCCGAACACCACCCTTTACAGCGTGGTGCAGGAGGAGGGCTATACCGAGCAGATCACCGACTGCAAGATCATTGCCGATGCCAGCGGTTTTTTTACCATCCGGCTGGAGGAAGGGACCTACACTCTGACCGAAGTACTGCCGACGGGGTACTTTGGCCCCGGTACTGTGCAGGTGACGGTCGCCCAAAATACTGGAGGGAATATCAGTTACCATGCGGAGGCAAAAGCGCTGCCGGAAGGGATAACACCCTCGACCGGCAGCTGGCTGCAGAATGCCGATGCCGACAATGTGGTCATCCTAAATGTACCCAGAATGCTCATCAGTGTGACGGCCCGCAGCAGTTGGCCCGCCACGGGGGATAAGCTGCCTGTGACGGTGGAGCTGTGGCGCGATGGCGCGCCGCTGCCGGGTGATGCCTATACCGTGGAGCTGAACGAGGAAAACGAATGGCAATACACCTGGGAAAATCTTCCGCTTTTTACGGATGGCACGGTGGCTGATTACACGCTGCGGGTGACCAAAATAGGCGATACCTACCGTGACCCCGGCGCGGCCGAAGATGGCTTCGCGGATTACCTGGTGACCTATGCCAAGGCCCTGTACCGGCAGGCCGAGGATAAGGAATACCGGGAGGAGCACTGGTGGCAGAAGGCCGATGGAACGCAATGCTTTGCGCGGGAGGCCCTGCTGGTGGTCAATAATGAGGGCATCCGGGGCGAGATCACCTTTGAAAAGGTGGATGAAAAGGGCTACCCATTAAAGGGCGCGGAATTTACCCTGTATGCTGATGCGGAATGTACCAAGCGGCTGGCAACAGCCACCTCCGATGAAAACGGCGATGTGCAGTTTGAGGATAAGTGGCCGGCCGGTACCTATTACCTGCGGGAGACCACCGCCCCTGTGGGCTACACTGCGGCGGAGCTCACCTGGACGGTGAAGATCGCGGCGGGGAAGGCGACCATTTCTACACCGGGCGGCACCACCGTTACCGAGGTGAAGAATACCTCCCGGCTGCGGCTGAAGCTGAAAGTGCAGGGCCCATTGGGAGAGGAACTCCCCGGGGCGGTGCTGCGGGTGACGCGGGATAATGGCAGCCCGATGCTGTATAAAACCAATGAAGCCGGCGCGGCCCTGCTGGAGCAGATGCCTGCCGGGGATTATATCATCCAGCTGGCGGGCACCCCCACGGGCTATGTGCCGGAGGACAGCGCCCCCAACCTAAAGGCCGAATACGGCACACTGACCTATTTGGATACGGCGAATACCGCATGGCAGCTGGAACAGTGCGAGGGGGAGGAATACACCTATCTGCTGATCCTGGAGCTGAAGGAGCTGCATATCCTGCCCAGCACCGGCGGCGCCGGAACGGTGCCCTTTACACTGGCGGGCGCGGCCCTGATGGCCGTAGCGGTACTGCTGCCAGGCCGAAAGAAAGTGAAATAAGCGCGCCCCCTGCCAAGGGAAGCCGCTGTGGATAACAATGATACCAAAGGAGTGAAAGTAACATGAAAAAGACAATGAAAAAGTGCCTGACGCTGCTGCTGGCGCTGGCCATGCTGCTGGCCATGGCAGTCCCTGCTGCGGCGGCCACCCCCTACGACAAAACCATCACCTTTACCGGGGTGGCCGAGGGCGATACCGTGAAGGCGTACAAGCTGGGGTGGTATGACGAAAACTACAACAAATACATATTTCACGATGGATTTATAGCCTTTTTGCAACTTCAGCAGCCCAAAAAGCTGCCGGAGGATGTATTGAAGAATACCACCAAGGAAGGCTTGACCGCCATGATAGCTAACTATGTCCTGATGGATGGTCACTCATTAGCTGGCGTTACTATTACATTGCCATCCGACCCGGTGGAAATGGTTGCCGGTACCGACAACAAGGTTCAGATGACCTTGGAGCCCGGCTATTATCTGCTGCTGGTTTCCACCACCGAACAGAACAACCGGACCTATATGCCTGTTACCGTGTTTGTGCAGGTGAAGAACGGGAATGTAAAGGTGTATGCCGCCGGCAGTGAGCTCGCCGATGACCTGACCGCTGTATTTAAGCACGAGGAAGGTCCAGCTATCAATGTACGGGTAAATGATGACAGCCGCGGTATAGATGAACGGAAGGAAACCGCCGGTGGCCGGGTTGGCGAAACGATGGATTTCTATATGGAGGTTTCCACTCCGGCCTACACCGATAACACCTTCAACATCACCAAATTGACTGCAAATTGCCAGCTGGCCGGACTGAACTATGTAGCGGACAGCATGAAAGCAACCACCCTGCCCAATGCGGGTAGCGACGCCGTAGAGGGTGCTATTAAAGGGACTACCGTAGGTGCCGACGGTAATTTGACCGTTGAGCTGAATTACAGCAATATCCGTAGTGCCACCGGCAGAGGGCTGATTTATCTCCACTTCAAGGCCACCGTTGCCCCGGAGGCAGTCACTGAATCCGAAGCCACCGCCACCGCCAAGCTGAACTATAAATTTTCTATGGAGCCGGATAACACCAAGACTACGGCCAGCTCCACAGCGACTGTATATAATTACAACTTTACCCTTTTCAAAAAATCCAATGAGCTGAATAACGCCCAAGATCCAGATTCCGGTCATCAGGCCCTTTCCGGCGCAGGCTTTACCCTGTATGCCAATGAAGCGATGACCCAGGCCATCAATATGATAATGGTGGAGGCCGCCGGGGGCACCGAAGCCTATTACCGCCCCGCGCTGGAGGGCGAGGCAAATACCGTGACGCAGATGGACGCCAATATGGGCGATGATAAGAATATTCTTTCTATCCGCGGCCTGGATGTCGGTGCCTATTATGTCAAAGAAACCAAGACTCCCTCCGGCTACTATGCTCCCCAGGGAGGCTTTAAGCTGGAACTGACTGCGGATCGGGATGCCAATGAAAGTTTGGTCAAAACCCTTGCAAAGGGATGCAGCTTCAGCAGCCTAAAAGATGCGGACCGCGCATTGGTTCAGCGCGGAGAAAGAGTTGTCGAATCGAATCGCTATGAAGTGGATCTCATGAACAGCTCCTCCCCCGTACTGCCCACCACCGGCGGTGTCGGCACCGTGATGTTCACGGTGATCGGCCTGCTGTGCATGGGTGCGGCGCTGTGGTTCTTCCTGTTTGCCCGCCGTCGCCGTGAGGACGAGCAGGAGCAGAATAAGACCACCCTGTAATTTGCCATCCTCCTCATTTTCTAGCCGTCCCGCCGGGTTTTTCCTCTTTCTCTCCCCGGCGGGATGGGCGGCAAGGAAAAGGCCGCAAGCCCGCTGCAACGGTTTGCGGTTTTTTCCCTGCTGCATTACTGCCAAAGGAGTACCATTCGTGACGACAAAACAAGCCAAACAAAAAAGACAAAACCGGCTGGGCACCGTGCTGGCCATCCTCATTTTTCTGCTGGGGCTGGGGATTCTATTTTACCCGGTGGCCAGCGACCTGTGGAACCAGCACCGGCAGAACCAGCTGATCTCCCACTACACCCAAAGCACCACGACCCTTGCCCCGGAGGATCACTCCGCGCTGTGGGAAGCGGCGCAGGAATACAATAAAAACCTCAGTCCCACCTTCCGGGATGCCTTTACCGGGCGGCAGCTGCCCGCGGGGGACCCCTACTGGGGCCTGCTGGATCCCGATGGCAGCGGCATTATGGGCTACATCGAGATCCCGCGCATCAGCGTGCGGCTGCCCATCTACCACGGCACCACGGAGGAGGTCCTCCAGCATGGCATCGGGCATTTAGGCGGTACCTCCCTGCCGGTGGGCGGAGAGGGCACCCACGCGGTGTTTTCCGGCCACCGGGGGCTGCCCTCGGCGCTGCTTTTCTCCGATCTGGACCAAATGCAGCTGGGCGACCATTTTTCCCTGCGCATTTTGGGGGAGCAGCTCCTCTATGAGGTGGATCAGATCCTGGTGGTGGAGCCGGATGAGGTAAAGGACCTGTACCCGGTGGAAGGGGAGGACCTTGTTACCCTGGTCACCTGTACCCCCTATGGCGTAAATACCCACCGGCTGCTGGTGCGCGGGCACCGCATCCCGCTGGAGACCGTGGAGGAAACGGTGGAAGTGACCGTGACCCAGCAGGTAGTACACAGCTTGGGCTGGAAGGGCAAGCTGCTGATCGGCGCGCTGCTGCTGTTCCTGCTTATTTTGCTCATCCTGGCGCTGCTGCGCCGCAAGAAAAAGAAAACCGGGCCCGAAGAGGGCAATGTGATAGAAAGGGGGAGAACTGATGAAAAAGCGTCTCAGAGCCGTTCTGGCCCTGATCCTGATCATACTGCTGTGTCTCCCCGCGATAGCACAGACAGCCGATCCTGACGCGCTGTGCGCGTTGACCATTGACTGTCACTATGAGAATAAGCCAGTAAGCGGCATGGGCTTTTCGCTGTACCGGGTAGCGGCGCTTTCTCCGCAGGGAGAGCACACCCTGCTGCCGGCCTATGAGGATAGCGGTATTGTGCTGGGGAACCTGCGGGATGCCGCCGACTGGCGGCAGGCGGCCGGGCTGCTGGACCAATGGGTGGAGCAGCAAAGCATTTCCCCAGAAAAGCAGCTTACCACCGCGGCTGATGGCAAAGCTGCATTAGAGGGGCTGCCCACCGGGTTGTATCTGTTGTGCGCGGCTCCCTACCAAAAGGGCGGCTGCACCTATACCACCACCCCGGTGCTGCTGGAGCTGCCGGCCCAACGGGCGGGCGGCGGGTGGCAGTACGCTGCAACGGTAGAGCCCAAGCTGGAGCGCTCCGATACCCCCGAACCGCCGGTCATCATCATACCGGACAACCCAGCCCCCACCCCAGGGGATAAGCTGCCGCAGACCGGCCTGCTGCAATGGCCTATCACGCTGCTGGCAGCCATAGGGGTGCTGCTGGTGGCGGTGGGCTGCCGCCTGCGCCGCCGGAGGAAACCGACATGACACGAGAGCATATCGGCCGGTTTTGCATCATTTTGGGCGGCCTGTGCATTTTGGCCGCCGCATTCCTATTGGGGTTTAATCTGCGGGAGGAACGCCGTGCCGCGGCGGCCACCCAAAAGATTTTGCCTGCCGTGGCACATAGCATCGGACAGTCTCCAGCGCCGATGCCTACCCTGCCCGCCGGAGAGCTGACGGTCTCTTTGGAGGGGGAGGAGTATCTGGGCATCCTTTCTCTACCTACCCTGGCGCTGGAGCTGCCGGTGGGGGCCGAATGGGAGATGGATTTTCTGCGCCAGGCACCCTGCCGCTATGCCGGTACCCTGGCCGGGGATGATATCATCATAGCGGCGCACAATTACCGGCGGCACTTTGCCGCGCTGCACACCCTGCGTCCCGGGGATGCCGTCCTATTTACCGATGCAGCCGGGCAGACCTACCGCTATACGGTGGACCGGGTGGAGACCCTGCCGGAGACCGCCGTGGAGGAAATGCGGGCTGGGGAGTGGGATCTTACCCTGTTTACCTGCACCTACGATGGCCGTGCCCGAGTAACGGTGCGGTGCATCCGCACGGAAGAATAACGCATTTTGCATTTTTCTCTTGACAAAGCTGCAAAATGGTGTAGAATAACATCAAGTGAATAACGATAGCGACCCCGCAGAAACATTCAGAATCGTAAGAGACTGAATATGGAGGGGGCTCTGGAGAATCTCATTGAGTTGAGTGCCGAAGGTGCAAGGCGGTTTTTCCGCCGAATCTCTCAGGCAAAAGGACAGAGCGGTCATCAAAGCATCTTTTGTTTGATCGCTCGCTATTCTTCAGAGGCTGCCGCTTAAAAAAGACGGGCAGCCTTTTTATTATCCTTTTTTCACTGCAATATTTTAATCAGGAGTGAAACAAATGGAAGCAGCATTGCTCAACATCGTACAAAAAATCAACGGCTATCTCTCGGATTATATCCTCATCATCCTGCTGGTGGGCGCGGGCCTTTATTTCTCCATCCGCACCCGCTTTGTGCAGGTGCGCTGCTTTGGCGAGGGGATGCGCCGGGTATTCGGCAACATCAATCTCCATGGCGGAAAGCAGCAGGGCGGCTTTTCCTCCTTCCAGGCGCTGGCCACGGCCATTGCCGCGCAGGTAGGTACCGGTAATATCGTAGGCGCCTGCGGCGCTATCCTCATCGGCGGTCCCGGCGCCATCTTCTGGATGTGGATCATCGCCTTCTTCGGCATGGCTACCATCTATGCGGAAGCGGTGCTGGCGCAGGAGACCCGTGTAGTCAATGCGGACGGCAGCGTCCACGGCGGCCCGGTTTATTACATCAAGCGTGCCTTTAAGGGTGGCTTCGGCAAGTTCCTGGCCGGCTTCTTCGCCGTAGCCATCATCCTTGCGCTGGGCTTCATCGGCAGCATGGTGCAGTCCAATTCCATCGGTGAGGCGCTCTCCAATGCCACCGGCGTTCCCACCTGGGTCATCGGTATTGTTGTGGCTGCTCTTTCCGCCTTTGTATTCCTGGGCGGCAGCCACCGGGTGGCCTCCTGGGCTGAAAAGATCGTCCCCGTGATGGCCTGTCTGTACCTCATTGGCGGTCTGGTGGTGCTGCTGGCCCGCATTCGCTTCATCCCGGAGACCTTTGGTATGATTTTCCGCTATGCGTTCCAGCCGCAGTCCATCATCGGCGGCAGCTTCGGCTTTGCGCTCAAGCAGGCCATCAGCCAGGGCGTCAAGCGCGGTCTGTTCAGCAATGAGGCCGGTATGGGCTCCACTCCCCACGCCCACGCTATGGCTAAGGTAAGCTGCCCGCACGAGCAGGGCGTCGTCGCCATGGTCGGTGTATTCATCGATACCTTTGTCGTCCTCACCATGACCGCTCTGGTCGTTATCTCCACCCTGTATGCCGGCAACGGCATCCTTGCCTCCGGTGCAGCCGAAGGTGTCAGCAAGACCAATATGGCGCAGATCGCCTTCTCCAGCATCATGGGCAATACCGCCGGCAGCCTGTTTGTTGCCATCTGCCTTATGTTCTTCGCTTTCTCCACCATCCTGGGCTGGAACTTCTTCGGCCGTATCAATGTGGAATACCTCTTTGGCAAAAAGGCCGTCCCGGTCTATTCCATCATCGCTGTGGCGCTCATCTTCCTCGGCTCCTGCGTATCCAATGACCTAGCTTGGGAGCTTTCCGATATGTTTAACCAGCTGATGGTTATTCCCAACTTTCTGGCTATCGTAGCACTGGGCGGGCTGGTAGCAGCCGCTGCCAGGAAGGGCAGCCGCGAGGCCCTCAAAAAGTGATCCCACATAAAAAAGCCCCCTCCGGTACACCCGGAGGGGGCTTTTGCTTTATGATTTACGCGGCATTGGCAGCCGGGGCCTCCTCCCCGTAAAAATCGGGCCAGTCATCGCCAAAGAGATCGCCGTTATCACCAGCATTATAGTCATCGCCAAAATTGTAATTGTAGGAATCATCAAAGTTATCATAGTAGCCGTATTCATCGCCGTAGTAGCTCAGCCAGTCCTCCAGCTCATTCAGCAGCGGCTGCATGGCAGCCATCATCACAGAAAAGAAGATGATCCAGATGAGGAACAGCGCGGCCTTGGCCAGCAGCATGCCGCGGGCAAAGCGGGCCAGCTGGGGGTTGCTGCTCACGCCGCACGCCCACACTATCATAAATATAAGCCCAATGACCGGCACCATCGCCAGCAGAATAAGCCCCATATAGGCCCACATACTCAGTCCGCCGCTGACAGCCTGTTCGGGACTTTGGTTTCGCACGGTATAGCGTTCGCCGTGGGCGCGGCAGTCGCTGCAGTGGGGACATTTCTGGCCGGGCTGTAGCCGCCGGCCGCAGCTGGGGCATACATTTTGGTTCATCGGCTTGCCGCACTCTGGGCAAAGCTCCGCCCGGTCATCATATACGGCACTGTTGCAGTTCGGGCAAAATCTCATGGTCAAACCTCCCGTTAATTACTGCCATCGGCGGCAGTTTTGTGTTCTGCTGTCATTTTACCACATTTTCCGCCAAAGGAAAAGCCCAAAGCCCATAGTTTCTTCTTTTTTCCGCCGCAGCAAAGCCTCCCCCGCGGCTTACGGGGGAGGCTTTGCATGCAATATTGAAAAGGAGTATGGAGAAGTTGGCAAGTTAATTGGTGGCGCTGCTGGGTACATATTCGGTTAGTACCACACTGTGGGTGTATTCCCGGCCATTGCGGGAGACCTTGATCTCCACCCGGTCGCCTACGCTGTGAGCGGCCAGTGCCGCTTTCAGATCATCTGCGGTGGAAACCTCCACCCCGCCAAAGCTCAGCAGCCGGTCGCCGGCCTGCAGGCCGCCTTTATCCGCTATGGAGCCGGACTCCACGCTTTGAATATACACGCCGGTGCTGTCCAGCCCGTAGTAGCGGGCGGTGCGCTCATCGGTGATATCCACCAGGCTGACTCCCAGCACGATCTGACCAGTCACATAGCCGTGGCTGATGAGATCCTCGATGATGGTCTTGACGCTGTTGATAGGAATGGCAAAGCCGATGTTATCCACGGCATTGCCGCTGGAATCGCTGGTGGATTTGGCATTGACAATGCCGATCAGCTCTCCGCTGGCATTAAAGAGACCGCCGCCGGAATTACCGGGGTTGACCGCCGCGCTGGTTTGCAGCAGGGTCATGCTGTTGCCGTCTATCGTTACCTGGCGCTCCAGCGCGCTGACGATACCATCGGTGACGGTGCCGGAAAGGGTACCCAGCGGGTTGCCGATGGCCAGCACGGCGTCGCCCACCTTCAGGGTGTCACTGTCGCCCAGAATAGCCGGGGTCAGGTCTTTGGCGTCCACCTTCAGCACCGCGATGTCGTTATCCTCATCGGTACCCACCAGGGTGGCGGCATAGGTGCTGCCGTCATTGGCAGTCACGGTGATCTGCTGTGCGCCTTTTATCACATGGTAGTTGGTCACAATGTAGCCATCCGCCGTCAGCACCACGCCGGAGCCTGCGCCCTGGGTGACATACTGCCGGAAGAAGTAGTTGGTCGCCACACTTTCGGTGGTGATGGCCACTACGCTGTCCTCCACCTGCTGCACCACACCGGAATAACTGACGCCGACGGTGGAACCGTTGGTGGAAGGGACCTCTACCCCTTGATACAGAACGGTGGAACCGGTGCCCAGCAGGCCGCTCTTGGCAGCGATCACAGCGCCGCCTGCG
This sequence comes from uncultured Oscillospiraceae bacterium, assembly GCA_900547385.1. Lineage (GTDB taxonomy): Bacteria > Bacillota > Clostridia > Oscillospirales > Ruminococcaceae > Angelakisella. The sequence goes on from URGQ01000013.1 coordinate 15,414, forward strand.
CCGCCCACCATCGAGAGCACCAGGCAGCCTGCCAACAGCAGCGCCGTCCCTTTCTTGCCCCGTCCTGTGGATTTTTTGTTTGCGTCCGAGGGATGATACCCCGAAGCAGCCGTTTGCTGCGCCTGCCCGGACGCGGCATCCTGATGGATGCTGTCTTTATCATAGCGATACTCCCCGGTGGGAAGATCGGTATTGCCGGTGGTAAAGTTGCGGTCATTAAAGTTGTCGTTCGGATATGTCATGGAACTGACCTGCCTTTCTGTGGGGTGCCTGGCCCCTTGACTGCTTCCTAGTATACCGTTAAATTGTGAACAATGCTTGACCTGTTTTTTTAAGGTCGGTAAAAATGCCGTGACGAAAAGGTGAAATATTGTAAATAAATTTTGAAGCCCCAGCCCGCGGCGGTTTTTTGCCGGCATCCTCCGCAAGCTTCTGCCGTGTCCGGGGCTTCGGTCCGCAGGGCCGCCCCGGCTGCGCCGGGGCGTGGGGGCGGCTTCGCCGCCCCTTCAGCCGTCCTGCGGACGCCTGGCCCTGCGGGCCGTACCTCCCCCCGCCCGCTTCTTTTGGCCTCCCGCCTCCCAATTCCCCACAAAATCCCCGCAATCCCTTGCAAATGCCGCAAAAACCCGTATAATATAAAAGTATATATCCTACTGAAAGGGAGAAAGAAGTACTATGGCAGATCAAAAGAAAATGGTAGCCGAGATCACCTCGATGGAGGACGATTTTGCGCAGTGGTATACCGATGTCGTTAAAAAGGCCGAACTGGTCGATTACGGCAGCGTCCGCGGCTGCATGATCATCCGTCCCTATGGCTATGCCATTTGGGAAAATATCCAGCATATTCTTGACGGCATGTTCAAGGCGACTGGTCACCAGAATGTCTATATGCCTATGCTCATACCGGAGAGCCTTCTGCAGAAAGAGAAGGACCATGTGGAAGGCTTCGCCCCGGAGGTCGCCTGGGTCACCATGGGCGGCGAGGAAAAGCTGGAGGAGCGCCTGTGCGTGCGCCCCACCAGCGAAACGCTGTTCTGCGAGCACTATTCCCACATTATCCACAGCTACCGTGACCTGCCCAAGTTGTATAACCAGTGGTGCAGCGTCATGCGCTGGGAAAAGACCACCCGCCCCTTCCTGCGCAGCGCCGAGTTCCTGTGGCAGGAGGGCCACACCATGCACGAAACCGCCGAGGAAGCCAAGGCTGAGACCGTGCGCATGCTGAATGTCTACGCAGAGATGTGCGAGAAATATCTTGCCATCCCCGTTGTTAAGGGTGTCAAGACCGATAAGGAAAAATTTGCGGGCGCCGAAGAAACCTACACCATCGAGGCCATGATGCACGACGGTAAGAGCCTGCAAAGCGGTACCTCCCACTACTTCGGCGACGGCTTTGCCCGTGCCTTTGATATCCAGTTCACCGACCGCAACAATACCCTGCAGTATCCTCACCAGACCAGCTGGGGTATGTCTACCCGCATCATCGGCGCCATTATTATGACCCACGGTGATAATAACGGCCTGGTGCTGCCCCCCGCTGTCGCTCCCATCCAGGTCATGGTCGTCCCCATCGCCCAGCATAAGGAGGGCGTTGCCGAGACCGCTTCCGCCCTGTGTGAGCGCCTCAAAAAGAACTTCCGTGCAGACATAGATCTTTCCGAGAACAGCCCCGGCTGGAAGTTCGCCCAGTATGAGATGAAGGGCGTACCCCTTCGCCTGGAGATCGGCCCCAAGGATATCGAAGCCGGCCAGTGCGTGCTGGTCCGTCGCGATAACCGCGAAAAGACCTTTGTCAAGCTGGAGAATCTCGAAAGCGAGATCACCCGCCTGCTGGCTGAGATCCACGACAGCCTCTATACCAAAGCCCTCGCCAACCGCGAAGCCAATACCTACATCGCCCACGATATGGACGAAATGCACAAGGTCGCTGATGGCACCAACGGCTTTTATAAGACCATGTGGTGCGGCGAGCTGGCTTGCGAGCTCAAGATGAAGGATGAGATCGGCGTTACCAGCCGCTGCATGCCGCTGGAGCAGGAAGACCTCGGTGCCACCTGCGTCTGCTGCGGCAAGCCCGCCAAGCACATGATCATTTGGGGTAAGGCTTACTAATATCTGAACAGAATCTGTGACAGCCGCCGGAAGGGCGCCCCGCAGGGGACCCGTTCCCTTCGGGAACGGGCCTGACGGGCTTCGCCCGTCCCGGCGGTTTCACCGCCGCCCCTGCGGGGCGCCCCACTTTCTGCACCCACTCTCCCCGGCAGCAAAGCCCAAGCCCTGCGGGCCCGCCCGCTTTCCATGGCCGGTTTCGGCTTTGCCGGCAAAATTTTTTTGTCCAAAATCAAAAGGAGGTCATCCCCATGGGCTGTACTCACGATTGCAGTACCTGCGGCCACGATTGCGGCAGCGAGCAGGATTTTTCCAAAAAACTCAATGAAATGAGCAGCGTCAAAAAGGTCATCGGCGTCGTCAGCGGCAAGGGCGGCGTCGGCAAATCCCTCGTCACCAGCCTGCTGGCCGTCAGTATGCAGCGGCTGGGCTACCGCACCGCCATCCTGGATGCCGATATCACCGGCCCCAGCATCCCGCAGGCATTCGGCCTTCGGGAAAAGATCGAAACCCTCGGTGAGGTCATGCTACCCGCCGTTTCCCGCTTCGGCACCCAGGTCATGTCCATCAATCTGCTGCTCGAACTGGAAAGCGATCCCGTCGTCTGGCGCGGCCCGGTCATTGCCGGGGCGGTGGGCCAGTTCTGGACCGATGTGTACTGGAAGGATGTCGATTTTATGTTTGTCGATATGCCCCCCGGCACCGGCGATGTCCCTCTCACCGTATTCCAGTCCCTCTCCGTGGATGGCATCATCGTGGTCACCACGCCGCAGCAGCTCGTCGGCATGATCGTGGAAAAAGCGGTAAAAATGGCCGAGATGATGAAGGTTCCGGTTCTTGGCCTCATCGAGAATATGAGCACCTACACCTGCCCTGATTGCGGAAAGCAGCATGCCATCTTCGGCGAAAGCCACCTTGATAGCATCGCGGCGGAGCACCACATTCCGGTGCTGGCCCGCCTGCCCATCCAGCCCGCGCTCGCCTCACTGATGGATACCGGTACCATCGAGCTGTTTGAGGGCGACTTTATGCAGCCCGCCGCCGACCGTCTTTGTGCCCTGCTGCCCCGCTGAAAGGAGATTGACCCTATGATCCTCACCATTGATATCGGCAACTCCAATATCTGCTTTGGCGTCTACGAGGGCAAAAATGCCCTCTTTACCGCCCGCGCCAAGACGGATCCCCTGCGTACCGAAACGGAATACGCCGTCCTTCTCTCGCAGATCTTCCGCCTGCATCAGTCCGATCCGGCCCAGCTTACCGGCGCGGCCATCTCCTCGGTCGTACCGGCGCTCACCGCCGTATTCCACGATGCCGTCCGCATCCTCGGCAATGGTAATATTCCTATCATCGTTGTTGGCCCCGGGGTCAAAACCGGCCTTAATATCCGTATCGATGAACCCGCTTCCCTGGGTGCGGATCTGGCCTGCACTGCTGTGGGCGCGGCGGAAAAATACCCCCTACCAGCCATCATCATCGATTTGGGCACCGCTACCAAAATCACCGTCGTCACCGAGGACCGCAGCTTTATCGGCGGCGCTATCCTCCCTGGCGTCAAGATCTCGCTGGAGGCGCTTTCAGGGTCGGCCTCGCTGCTGCCCTCCATCGGTCTCGGTACCGGTAAGATCAAGACCATCGGTAGCAATACGGTGGATTGTATGCTCTCCGGTGTGGTGCTGGGCACCGCCTGTATGGTGGATGGCCTTATTGAGCGCTACCGAGAGGAACTGGGCGAAGTTCCCACTGTGGTAGCCTGCGGCGGCCTTTCCCCGGCTATCGTGCCGCATTGCCGCACCAACATCATCCTCGATCAGGATCTGCTGCTGGATGGCCTTTTGGCCATCTACCGCCGCAACGCCCCGCCCAAACAGCACTGACCCGTACATTTTGCCCCCTCCCGCTTTGGGTGGGGGCTTTGCCTTTCTTGGTACGGTTTGTGCAGGGCAGGGGATAGGGGCGCAGCCCCGGCAGCGCTTCGCGCCGCCGAAGCGGACTTCGTCCGCTTTCCCGCTTCCGGCAGGCGGGCTGCGCCCCTTTCGCTTTCCCTCCTATCCCACCATCCGTTCGGCCAAAGCCCGCCCCTCCCTTGCGGCAGCCAGTGCCATTATGTTATATTAAGATGAAGTAGATTGGTAAATTAGTTTTACGGAGGGAAGCAAGTGAACATAATAATTCGCAGGATGAAAAGCAGCGATGCCGATGCGCTGTACCGCCTGTTGTCCGATCCGGAGGTAATGCGCTATTTGGAGCCGCTCTATGATAGGGCGCAGACCGAGGCATTTCTGCACCGCGCGGGATTATCCGAGCCGCCGCTTGTGTATGCCGCCGAAGAAAACGGACGCTTTATCGGCTATGTCATTTATCATCCATATGATGAGGAAAGCATCGAAATTGGCTGGGTGCTTTTCCCAGCGTACTGGGGGCGCGGGTACGCGTCAGCGCTGACGGATCAGCTCATTTGCAGAGCAAAACAGGAGCATAAGAGCATCGTTATCGAGTGCATTCCAGAGCAGAAGGCAACGGATCGAATCGCAATAAAAAAGGGCTTTCGTTATTGCGGGGTCTGTGATGGGTTAGCTGTCTATCGCCTTGTGTGACCCACTCTCCCCAAGCCATCCATTTCGCCCCATTTGCCCCTTGCATTTTGCCCCCTCATCTGTTATGATATGTCGCGGAAGCCGCCCCTACCGCACCGGCAGCGGAGTCGCTTCCTAAAATTTTGCGCTGTATCCCACATCCGCCGCAGGCCCCACCGGTCACGCTTTTGCCACGGGGCGTATCCCAAAAGGGAACGCCACCCGCCGCAATGATAAAGCGTCCCGCCTGCCGCCGTACCCGGCAAAGGAATAGCAGCAAGGAGGATTATCATGTCAAGTTCCACCAACCGCACCCGTACCCTTACCACACTCGGCATTCTTACCGCCATCATCCTGGTGATGACCTTCACCCCCCTCGGCTACATCAAAACCATGGGTCTGGAGATCACCCTCCTGCACATTCCCGTCATCCTCGGCGCGGCCCTTACCGGCCCCGCCGGCGGCATGGTGCTGGGTGCAGTGTTTGGCTTCACCAGCTTCTTTCAGTGCTTCGGCCTAAGCACTTTCGGCACCACCCTGTTCAGCATCAATCCCGCTGGCACCTTTATCGTCTGCGTGATCCCCCGTGTCCTGCTGGGACTGGTTGCCGCCTACATCTACCGCGGCTTCGATCACCTCACCGGCAAGTGGAGCGGCACCATCACCGGTGCACTGGCCACCATCTGCCATACGGCAATGTTTATGGGCACGCTGGCGATCTTCTTCTACACCAGTGACTATCTTCAGGGCTTCGCCGCTATGATGGGCACCACCAATGTCTTTGCGTTCATCATCGCCTTTGTCGGCCTGCAGGGCCTCCTGGAGATCATCCTCGCCGCCATCGTGGTCGGTGCGCTGGTCCCCATCATCAAAAAAACTCGCCGCGTCTGATTTTCACTTACCCCAATAAAATAGCACGCAAAAAAGAGGCATCCGCTGTGGGTGCCTCTTTTCTCGTTTCTGCAGGGCTTTGGTTCGGCCGCAGGCCCCGATGCTCCGCATCGGCCTCGCCCGCTGCGCGGCGGGGTGCCCGGGCTTCGCCCGGCCGGCCTGCGGCCGCCCTCCCGCCCAGTTCTATTCTTAGTCCAGCGGATGCTCCAGCGCCATAAAGGCCCCCTTCACATCCTCCCCGGCCGGGTAATGATACTCCTCGTCATGCTCCGTCTCGGGGTCGCCCACCCGGTGCGTCGGGATAAAGATCGGAATGGGGCAGTCGTCCACCGCCTTGATGACCCGCGCGCGGTTCTCCTCGGTGTCCTCCAGGGAAAGCGCCGCCAGCAGCGTCGGGGTGGTAAAGTGTTCCCCATAGGGAATGCGGATCACCGTCTCCCATACCTCCCGCTCAAAGTCGCTCCCGCCGGGCGCCAGCGGCAGCGTAAAGATGACCCGGTGCCCGGTCCAGTATTCCTGTATCTGCTGAAAGCCCTTCTTCAGCAGCGGGGTCTCCTCCTCATCGCAGTCCACCTCCAGTCCATCGCCGAAAATCAAACGGCTCAGTGCGTAGTCGTCATTCTCCACCAGCGTGATCCACCCCGGCCCCAGCTCCTTGGTAAACTTCTTCATGTCCATTCCTCCCTGAATATACTATTCGTATATATTTTATAATATTATACCTACCTTGCGGCAGCATACGGCGGCTTGACGAAAATCGCCGCTGGCTGCGTTGCCCTCCCAAGGCAACAGCCCGTCTCCGCCGGGCAACAGCCTTGCTTCGGTCTGCCTTGCCATCATCCGATTTTCCCCCGCGCCGCCTCACTTGCAGTATTTCCGGAAGATCTCCAAATACCGGTCGCCAAAGGAAACCAGTGTCACATCGTCCAGCGGCAGCACCAGCGGATCAGAAAGCCAGTTGCCCAGCGCGTCCACCCGCTTCATGGTCAGGTAGCGGCTGTCTACCTTCATCAGCCGCCCCAGGAAGTACAGCGATTCCTCCGGGTTGCCCTCGCACTCCACCGCGGCCCAGCCGCCGTATTGGGCCATAATGCCCTCCAGCAGCTCCTGCCAGCCGCGGCAGGAAAAGTCTGGCGCCTTTACGGCGTCGTACAGCTTCTCTCCGGCCATCACCTTTTTCAGGAACGGCACATCGTCCATCTGTTCCGCCTCGGTAATATCCCCGGTGCGCAGGGCGCAGTAGCCGTCCAGCACAAAGTTCGTCTGCCGCTGCAGCACCACCAGCTCGTTTTCCACCGCTACCGGCACCCCGGCATATTCCGGCGCCACCAGCTCATCCCGGTACAGCACCATCATGTTCTTTTGCTGCATCGCTTTCTGCAGCAGGTCCTTTTCCTGCATATCATGTCCCTCCCTGGGAGCGCCCCATCTTGGCCAGCTCCCATTCCTTCAGCTCTTTCAGTTCGTTATAGATCGCCGCATAGCTGCGGTGCCGGCTTTCGGGGATCAGCCCCTCCCGCACCGCCTCCAGCACGGCGCAGCCCTGCTCAGTGCGGTGGCTGCACCCGGTGTAGCGGCAATGGCCCTTGTATTTCTCCATCTCGGGGAAGCACTCCGCCAGCTCCGCCGCCGGCATCGGCTCCGCTTTCGCGAATTCCAGCGCCGAAAATCCCGGGGTATCGCACAGCCAGCCGCCGTGCCCATCGGGGAAAAGCTCCACATGGCGGGTGGTATGCCGTCCCCGCCCCAGCTTTTTGCTGATCTCCCCGGTGGCAAGGTTGAGGTCGGGGTACAGCCCGTTCATCAGGCTGCTTTTCCCGGCGCCGCTGTTGCCGCAAAAGGCCGTGACCCCGCCCTTTAATAGCGCAGCGGCCTCGGTCAGCCCCTTCCCGGTCCGGTTGTTCACCACGGCGGTGGGGTAGCCCGCCTTGCGGTAGATGTCCACCCAGGGGGTCGGGTCCGCCAGGTCAGGCTTGGTAAAGATCATCACCACCGGGATGTCCCTGCGGGCCGCAATCGCCGTCAGCTGGTCTATGACCAGTGCGTTGGGGGCCGGGTCCGCCAATGAGATCACCATCGCCAGCCGGTCCAGGTTGGCCACCGGCGGCCGCTGTAAGGTGTTTTTTCTCGGTGCTATGGCGGTAATGCTCCCGCAGCCTGGCTCGGTCGGCTCAAACCGGCATCGGTCGCCCACCAGCAGGGTGGTTGCGTCCCTGCGGAAGATGCCCCGTCCCCGGCATTCGGTTTTTGTTCCGTCCTCGCTGATGACGGTATAAAACCCGCCCAGCGAGCGCACGATCAACCCCTCCATTTACTCACCAAAGGCCGAAGAATAGTCGGCCGTCCAGTAGTACTGCCCGGTGGCAAAGTCCACCGAAGCGCTCTTATACACCTCGCCGTCGATCAGCACATCCGCCATGCAGGTGCCGCTGCCCTGCAGCGGGATGGAGATGAGCCGGGTGTTGCGGGGCTCTATTACCTCACTGTATACGGTCTCGCCGTTCAGTACGGCGGTCACATTCACGGTGCCGGGCAGATCAGGCGGTGTGGTCTGCAGCGTCACGGTGGCCTCGCCGTTCACATTGGCGTTATCCACTGTTCCCACCACCAGGGTAATCTTGCTCCCAATGGGCACCATGCTGGGGGAAGCCGGGGTTTGGTTGATCACCAGCCCGTCATACTGGTAGTCGGTCAGCTGGTAGGTCACCGTCACATCAAACTGCGCGTCCCGCAGCACCTGCACGGCGCTCTCCTCGGGGTAGCCCAGTACCTCCGGCACCTGCACCTTTTCCTTATTGCTGCCCACGCTTACATACACCACCACGGTGCTGCCGGCGGCCACGCTCTGTCCGGCATCGGGGCTGGTACGCACCACGCTGCCTTCGGCTATGGTGTCGCTGGCAATATCGGTAGTGGAATATTTAAGCCCCAGGCTTACCAGCTTGGCGTAAACGGCGGTCGCCTCTTGGTTGGTAAAGGTCGGGATGGTCACCATCTTGTTGCCGGCGCTGACCCACACCTGCACCGTGCTGCCTTTTTTCACGCTGGTGCCGGCGTTGGGGCTCTGCCGGTAGATCTGCCCCTCCTCATAATCGGCGTTGTAGTCCTCGCTCTCCAGCTTCAGCTTCACGCCGGGGTAAGCCCCGTTGGCGGAAGCGGCGGTGTAGTCCACCCCCACCAGGTTGGGCAGGGTGATATCCTCCACTGACTTAAAGGGCTGATAGATCTGGAACATCACCAGCACAAAGAGCAGGGAAGCCACCACTACGCCGCAGGTCACCGCAAACAGCTTGGAAAGTGGGGTGGTCAGCCGGTCGCGCAGCCTTTTCTTTTCGTTATTTTCACCAGTTTTTGCGGCCTTCTGGGAGGCCATGACGCCCTGCTTTTTGGGCATAATGCCAATACCCTCGCCGCTCTTTTTCGCCGGCTTGGCCGCCCGGGCGGTATACGCCGGGAAGGTTGTCTTGGGGTCCGTCAGCCACTTCCGCAGGTCGGCTATCATCTCACCGCAGTTCTGGTAGCGGTGATCGGGGTCCTTGGCCATGGCGTGCAGGGTGATCTGCTCCAGACCCACCGGCACATTGGGATTCAGACTCCGCAGCGCCTTGGGGTTCTGCTCCACCTGCTGCAGCGCCACACTGATGGGCGACTCCCCGTCAAAGGGCAGCCTGCCGCTCAGCATCTCAAAGAGGATGACGCCCACCGAGTAGATATCGGTGCGCTGATCCACCGCGCCGCCTAGGGCCTGCTCCGGGCTGATATAGTGGACCGAACCGATGGCGTTGCCGTCAATGGTGCGGCTTTGGCTCATGGCAAAGCGCGCGATGCCAAAGTCCATCACCTTTACCTCGCCCTTTTCGGTCACCATGATATTCTGCGGCTTGACATCCCGGTGGACGATGCCGTTTTCGTGGGCACACTGCAGGGCGGTCAGCACCAGCCCGGCGATATTGGCGGCCGTTTTGCCGGGGATGGGCTTCTTCCGCTCGATATACTCCTTCAGGGTGATGCCGCTGACATACTCCATCACTAGGTAGGGATTGGGCACATCCAGTACCACATCATAAATTTTGACGATATTGGGGTGAGAAAGGGCATTGATGGCCCGGCTCTCATTGCGGAAGCGCCGCAGGTACTCCTCATCGGCGGCATATTCATCCCGCAGCATTTTTACCGCCACGGTCCGCAGCGCCTCGGCATCAAAGGCCCGGTAGACATTGCACATGCCGCCTACCCCCACCAGCTCCTCTATGAGGTAGCGGTCTGCCAGCTTGGTTCCCAGTATATTTTCCATGTGTTTCGTTCTCCTCTCAGCGGTTGTGGATCAGTACGGCGGTGATGTTATCCGGTCCGCCGGCGGCATTGGCTTTCGCTATCAATGTATGGATATCCCCGCCCTGCAGAATCTCCTGCAGGGTGCCGGCCAGCTCCCCGGGCGGCAGGGTATTATACAATCCGTCACTGCACAGCAGCAGGGCGTCTCCCCGCAGCAGGTCTATCACGGTGTAGTCCGGCTGGACCTCCGGCTCCACCCCTATGGCCCTGGTAATGGCGTGCCGGTCCGGGTGATGGGCGGCTTCCTCGGGGCTCAGCAGGCCCTGCCGCAGCAGTACCGCCACCGCGGTGTGGTCCTCGGTCACCTGGATCAGCTCCCCCTGCCGCAGCAGGTAGCAGCGGCTGTCGCCCACATTGGCCACCAGCGCCACCCCATCACTGATGACGGCGGCGCAAAGGGTACTGCCCATGCCGGTCAGGGCCCCGCCGCTTTGGCCGCTGCGGGTGTATACCGCCCGGTTGGCCCCGGCGATGGCCGTTTCCAGCAGCAGCCGCAGGCTGCGTTCCTCCATGTGGGACCGCAGGCTGCTCTCAATCATGCGGCGCACCTCCTCGGCAGCAATGCCGGCCGCTATTCCGCCGCCGACTTCGCCCCCCATGCCATCGCATACGACGGCATAGCCGCTTCCCTGGTCAAATACCTCCCCGGCAAAGCGATCCTCATTGGTTTCCCGCACCATTCCGCGGTCTGTCGCTCCGTAGATATGCAGCATCTTTCTTTTCCCCTCCTCGGGAAGTTTTCCGTCTGTCCGGGCTTTGTCCCCGCCCGGCCTTTACAGGGGGCCGCTCCCGGCACCCCCGCAGCCTCCGCGCCGTCTCGCGGCCCTCACCGGGCGGCCGCTCCCCGGCGCTCATTCCTCGTCACTTCGTACCGTCTCCAGCTTTCCCGGCCTCCGCCCTTCTCAGCTGGCCGCAGGCCGCGGCAATATCGCTGCCCAGCTCCCGCCGGACGGTCGCGTTCAGCCCCAGCGCCCCCAGCCGGGCCGCGAAGCGCTGCACCGCTCCTTTATCCGGCCGTTTGGTGCCGCGTTCCGCCACCGGGTTCACCGGGATCAGATTCACATGGCAGTTCTGCCCGCCCAGCAGCTTCGCCAGCGCCTCGGCATGGGCCGGGCTGTCATTCACCCCGGCGATGAGGGCATATTCGTAGCTGATGCGCCGGCCGGTCTTGGCAAAGTAATTTTTGCAGCTTTGCATCAGCCGGGCAATGTTGTACTGCTTATTCACCGGCATAATGCCGCTGCGGGTCTCATCATCGGCCGCGTGCAGCGAGATGGAAAGGGTCAGCCCCAGCCCCAGCTCCGCCAGCTCGTCAATGCGGTCGCACAGGCCGCAGGTGGAAAGCGAAACATGCCGCAGGCTCAGGTTTCTGCCCTCCGGCGAGGATAGTATCGTCAAAAAATCCAGTACATTGCGGTAGTTATCCAGCGGCTCGCCTATGCCCATCAGCACCAGCGAGGAGATCGGCTCACCCGCCTGCCGCTCCGCCTCATAGACTTCTCCCAGCATCTCGGCCGGGGTCAGGCTGCGTACCAGCCCTCCCAGCGTGGAGGCGCAGAATTTGCACCCCATGCGGCAGCCCACCTGGGTGGAAATGCACAGGCTCAGCCCATGCTCATACCGCATCAGCACCGCTTCCACACAGTTCTGGTCAGGCAGCTCCAGCAGCAGCTTCACCGTTTCGTCCAGCCGGCTTTCCAGCCGCCGCCGGGTGGAAAGCACCGTCAAAAAGGCGCTCTCCTCCAGCTTTTGCCGCAGCGCGGTGGAAAGATTGGTCATTTCGGCAAAGGAGCCGACCCGTTTTTGGTGGATCCACCGGTAAATTTGTCCGGCGCGGAATTTAGGCTCCCCCAGTGTGCCGGTGACCCATTCGGTGAGCCGCGGCAGCGTCATCGAGGAGATATCGATTTTTTCCATACCCTTTCGGCTCCTTTCGTGGAATTTTGGCGGGATCAGTAAAGTCCTTTCACTAATACGGCAAAATGGCCGCTTTTTTGCATGTGAAAGGTTAATATTTCACTTTTATTTACGGAAGATTTACAACATATGAAAATATTGGGCGAATATCTTATAAATAGAGGATTTTACTGGGAAATTACAACTGGGATTTGTTATGCGAATTGAGGACAAGTTTGTGGTTGCCTAGCGGTGGCGTGGGGCATTTTATTTTGGATTCAGCAGGGAGCAAATTAAAAATCGACCTTTAAGCGTCGTCGCGTCGGACGCAACCTTCGCTTAAGTCGGGCTGACCCTGCGCTTTGCTCCGGGCAGCCCTCCCCGCTGCGGTGCATCCTCCTTTCCCCACAAGGTCTTGCGACCTTGCGGGGGCCCCGATTATACGGGGCGTACCGACGCGTTACGGGTCTTTAGGGCGGAGCCCTGAATGACTTTTGGTTACTTTTCTTCATAGAAAAGCAACCCCTCGCCGGGCAGGCGTACAAATTTTGATATCTAAAAGGCTCCGCCCCGCCGCCAGGCGATAGCAAGCTATCACCATAACAAGCCGCAAGCATTTACAGCTTTTTTTCCAGCACGGCATAGAAAAACCCATCCCCGCCGGTTTGTTCCGGCAGGCAGGTCACGGGTTCCCCGCACAGGGCAAGCTCCCGGTGCGCCCGCAAAAAGGCATTCACCACGCCCTCATTCTCGGCGGGGTTCAGGGTGCAGGTGCTGTATACCAGCCGCCCGCCGGGGGCTAGGTACCGGGCGGAGGTTGTAAGAATGGCCAGCTGCGTCTGCGGCAGGGCCACCCCCTCCGCGGGGTCCTTATAGCGGATCTCCGGCTTGCGCCGGATGACTCCATAACCGGAGCATACCACATCACACAGGATGCGGTCAAATACTCCCAAGGATTTATCGTAAATTTGGGCGTCGTTCGCCTTTGTTTGGATGCAGCGAAGCCCCAAACGGGCCGCGCCGTCCTCCACCAGCTTCAGCCGGCGGGGATACAGGTCCATCGCCAGCAGGCTGCCGGTGTCCTCCATCCGCTCCGCCAGGGTAAAGGTCTTTCCTCCCGGGGCCGAGCAGACATCCAGCACCCGGTGGCCGGGCCGCACATCCAGCGCGGCGGCGCATTTTTGGCTGGAAAGATCCTGCACATGGAACAGCCCCTCCCGGAAGGCTGCCAGCCGGGTCACATCCCCGGCGCCTTCCAGCCGCAGCGCGTTTTCCACGGGGGTCTTTTCGGCGGTGATATTTTCCTCCGCCAGCTTTTCCATCAGCGCTTCGGCGGTGGCCTTTTGGGAATTAACCCGGATAAAAAGCGGCGCCGGGCTTTGGCAGCCCTCCAGAATGGCCCGGGTCGTTTCCTCGCCGTAGCCTTGCCGCCACAGCGTGATCAGCGCCTTGGGCACCGCGTATTGAACGGAAAGGGCGGCAAGCGGCTCACGCGGCAGGGCAATTTTTTTGCCGTCCCGCAGGAAGGCCCGCAGCACCCCATTTACATACCCGCTGGCGGAGGAAACACGCATCGCGCGGGTTTCCTTCACCGCCTCGTTCACGGCGGCACGCTCCGGGATGGAGGGCATATACAGCAGCTGGTACACCGCCATCCGCAGGATATCCCGCACGGCAGGGGACAGCTTTTCCACCGGCTGCCGGGAGTACCGCCCCAGCACCCAGTCCAGTGTGATACGCCGCTCCACCACACCGTAAAACAGCGCGGTGCAGAAGGCCCGCTCCTGCCCGGTAAGCTCGTTTTTCCGCATCAGGCTCTCCAGCACCAGGTTGGAGTAGCCCCCCTGCCCAAAGACCTCATTGAGGCCCCGCAGGGCGGTCAGTCTCGCGTCTGCCATGGCGTCAGTTCCGGCGGTTGCCCCGGCTGATGATAATAAGCCGCAGCAATTGGGCCAGGGTGGAAGCCAGCGCCGCCACATAGGTCAGCGCCGCGGCGGAAAGCACCTTTTTGGCGCCCCGGGCCTCGTCCTCGGTCAGCAGGGCGCGCTCCTCTATGGTGGCCAGCGCCCGGCGGCTCGCGTTAAATTCCACCGGCAGGGTGATAAGCTGGAACAGCGCCACCAGCCCAAACAGCAGAATGCCGATGTTCATCAGCAGGGTGTAGTTAAACAGCAGCCCGATGAAAAAGATAGGAATGGAAAGGGAAGACCCGATATTGGTAATGGGGATAATGGCGCTGCGCAGCTTCAGCGGGCCGTATTCCTCGGCGTGCTGCACGGCATGGCCGCATTCGTGCGCTGCCACCCCTATGGCCGCGATGGAGGTGCTGCTATACACCCCTTGCGAAAGGTGCACGATATTGGTGCGGGGGTCGTAGTTATCGGTCAGTTCCCCGCCTATCTGGTCCACCTGCACATAGCTCAGCCCGTGGTCGTTCAGGATCTGCCGTGCGACCTCCGCCGCCGTGCGGCCCCGCACGCTGCGCACCTTGGAATATTTGGAATAGGTGGCCTTTACCCGGAACTGCGCCCATAGCGCCAGCAGGAATGCCGGCAGCACCAGCAGGTACCAGGTGTAATCGTAGCCATAGTAGTAGCCCATCGGCATGGTGGAAGTCCTCCTTATGTTTTCGTCCGCGCCCAAAGGCACAGAATATCTCAGCTTCTATTCTATCGGGATATTTTGTCCCGAAGATTCCGAAATTATGAAGAAAAAGTAAATTGTGGTTAAGGCTTCATTAGCGCCTGCCGGCGCCGCACCATCCCATAGCCTTCCTTGTGTAAAGGGAGGTGGTGAGCGAAGCGAACCGGAGGGATTGCTGACACAAATTATGCCCGGTTTCATCTCGCCTTCGGCGGGGCGGAGTCACCGGAGGGTGACAGCCTGCACGCCTACCCGGCGAGGGCCTACTTTTCTCTGAAGAAAAGTAGGCAAAAGTCATTCAGGGCTGCGCCCTAAAAACCCAACGCGTCGGTACGCCCCGACCGGAAGGTCTACGACCTCCCGGATCTGGGGCTAGACGACGCTTATAAGGTGTTTATTTTAATTCGGTCCCTGCTGGCTGCTGGGTCCAAAATAAAATGCGCCGCAGGCACCTTGAGAGCGTATCTGCGGCGCCGTACGG